>JAUWNY010000116.1 GCA_030612405.1 Candidatus Methanophagales archaeon
GCGTCGCTTGGCGAAAAGAGGGCGTTTGTGCTCTCGCACGGCAGGAATATGCTGATATTGAAGATAGTTGGTTATGCCGAGGACATAGTAAGATACTATAAGCTTGAGGATTTCAGAGCTCATGTCTGGATAGCGCATCAACGTTATCCCACAAGGGGCAGGGTCTGGCATCCCGGTGGTGCTCACCCATTCATGGGAATGCATGAAGCTCTCGTTCACAATGGTGATTTCGCTAACTATCATTCCGTGGTGGAATATCTTGAACAGCGCGGCAGACATCCTCTATTCTTGACCGATACAGAGGTTTCTGTTCTGTTGTTCGACCTGTTAAATAGGAAGTATATCTATCCGCTGGAGTATATTATAGAGGCGATGGCACCCACAACTGAGTTTGACTTTGATATGCTACCTCAAGAAAAGCAGGAGATATACCACGCTCTACAGACCATGCATATACATGGGTCGCCTGACGGACCCTGGTTCTTTATAATCGCGAGAAACGAGCCTTACGAGAACTATTTCCAGTTGATTGGAATAACGGACACCTCTATGCTGAGACCACAGGTATTTGCACTTGTAGAGGGAGAAGAGGTCCAGATAGGACTCATCGGTTCAGAAAAGCAAGCTATAGATGCAACACTCAGGAGTTTATCAGAGGAGGATAAGAGATTCCCTTCTGTTGCAGATAAGTACTGGAATGCACGAGGAGGAAGTTACACCGATGGCGGTGCTTTTATATTCACAATAAGAGGTGCTGAGAAGAAAACTCTCGTATGCACCAATAAGTTCGGTGAAGTTGTTAAAACACCTGAAGGGCAGACACACTGCGATTTCACAAAACCGGCCACGCCTCCACCGGATAGCGATAGACAAAGAAAAATGATAGAGGCAAAGTTGAAAGATCCATTAAGCTTATTCGAGTTCTTGCGAAGCGGTGTTAAGGAATGGGATTGGAATATGCTGCGATGGACTGTATCCGAGCTTACGAAGTATGCAAAGGAAGATGAGCGGAGTAAGGCGATTGTGATAGAGGGTTTAACACTTCTTAACGACCGCAGATATGACACGGGTACTAAAAAGATGAGTTCCGTGGTCCAGATAGTAAAAGAAGCACTACACAGGATATTTGATGAGACACCAGCGATAGAGGCAAAAAGCACGGGCATCTATCACCTGATCCGTTGGTCGAACAAGGACTGTTTAAGACCGTCAGAGAGAGGAGAAGACGTTTTGATAGTAAATGCGGTGAAGTTTCCACCAGAAGGAGAAGAAAGTGATGCAAGGCTTATCGTAAAGGCTTATGAGATGGGCTGGAAGAATTTTATTGTCTATAACGCACAGGGGCAGCGTTTTTGTGGCTCTGGATTAGGACCTCATACACCAGGTGTGAGGATTGACGTTTATGATAGCTCCGGTGATTATCTCGGTTCGTCTATGGATGGTGCTGAACTTTACATTCACGGGAACGGACAGGACCAGCTCGGGCAGATATTGAAGCGTGGTAAACTCGTGGTCTTCGGTGATGTCGGACAGACGTTCATGTATGGAGCAAAAGGAGGAGAAGCATACGTGTCGGGAAATGCGGCTGGCAGACCGCTTATAAACGCAGTTGGAAAGCCTCGTGTGGTGATAAATGGGACCTGTCTTGATTACTTAGCGGAATCATTCATGGCAGGTGACCCCCTAAATGGCGGCGGCTTTGTAGTGGTGAACGGGCTTGAACCCGATGATAAAGGTAATTTTATAGAACAGGATACGCCATATCCTGGTTCAAATCTGTTTTCACTTGCATCCGGCGGTGCGATTTATATAAGAGACCCACATTGTAAGTTGGTGAACGACCAATTAAACGGTGGAGAATTCTCAATCCTTACGGCGGAAGATTGGGCGCTTATTTTACCTTACTTGGAAGAGAACGAGAGGCTTTTTGGTATATCCATCGAGAATGACCTTCTGGTAGTGAATGGCGAGAAGAAAACACCGCAGGAGGTGTACAGGATGGTTAAGCCGTTGAAGACCGCTATCCTTGCAGCGGGTGAAGAGGTGGATGATTAACTTTCTAAAGTTGAGTGATGCGTTTTTATGATAATGAACAAATAAGGAATAAGGAAAGTGCCAAAAGCAGAAGACGTCAAAAAAGTACTGGTAATAGGTTCTGGTCCGATACAGATAGGTCAGGCTGCCGAGTTCGATTTCTCCGGCTCGCAAGCTTGCAGGGCTTTAAGAGAAGAAGGCGTGGAAGTTGTGCTCGTGAATTCCAATCCCGCAACGATAATGACCGATTTCGAGATGGCAGATGTTATATACATAGAGCCGCTGGTGGCGGACGTGGTAGCGAAGATAGTGGAGAAGGAGCGACCGGATGGTATATTAGCTGGTTTGGGTGGACAGACGGCATTGAACATGACTGCTGAATTAGCAGAACGCGGTGTATTATCAAAATACGATGTAAAAGTTCTTGGCACACCTTTAGAAGCCATCTATGATGCTGAAGATCGAGAAAGATTCAAACAAACGATGGAACGCATAAACGAGCCGATACCGCGAGGCTTTACGGTTACTTCCGTGGCAGAAGCGGAGGAAGTTGTAGGTGAGTTGGGTCTACCGCTTATAATCAGACCTTCTTACACGCTGGGCGGCACGGGAGGTGGAATAGCGAGGACGCTGGATGAGCTGAGGGGGATAGTAGCTTATGGGCTACAAGTATCGAGGATTCATCAGGTTTTAGTAGAAGAGAGCGTGCTTGGCTGGAAGGAGATAGAGTATGAAGTGATGCGTGATGCAAAGGACACGTGCATTACGATATGTAACATGGAAAACCTCGATGCAATGGGCATTCACACCGGCGAATCAATAGTGGTCACGCCTACACAGACTTTAACCGATGAGGAACATCAGACGTTGCGGTCCGCAGCGATAAAAATAATACGTGCGTTAAGAGTAGAAGGTGGCTGTAATATACAATTCGCATTAAAAGAAGGCTCCTACAGAGTAATAGAAGTGAATCCTCGTGTGTCAAGGTCCTCTGCGCTCGCATCAAAGGCTACGGGGTATCCAATTGCACGTGTAGCGGCGAAGATAGCAATAGGATTTCATCTGGATGAGATAAGGAATGACGTGACGGAAGAGACGCCTGCTTCTTTCGAGCCCGCAATAGATTACGTGGTGGTGAAGATACCGAGATGGCCCTTTGATAAGTTCTCGAATGCTGATAGGACATTAACGACGTCAATGAAGAGCACAGGTGAAGTGATGGCGATAGGGCGGACTTTTGAAGAGGCGTTACAAAAAGCTATTCGCTCCTTGGACATAGACAAGGACTTTGGAGCAGGGTATGAGAAATGGTCAGAAGCGGAGTTGAAGCGTCTTTTAGAAATTCCAACGGATGATCGTATCTTCGCGATTTACGAGGCTTTGAAACGAGGTATTAGCATAAAGGAGATAGCTGAACTTAGCTGTATAGACCCGTTCTTCATAAAAAAGATAGAGAAGATAGTGCAGCAGGAGGCGAGATTAAAGGAGAATCTAGGAGGTAATTTGAGAAAAGCGAAGAGAATGGGGTTCACCGATGAGCGGATTGCATCGCTAACTGGAAGAAGCAGAGAGGAGATAAGCGACCTCAGAAGAAAAGAAGGAATTATATCCACCTACAAGATGGTGGACACATGTGCAGCGGAATTCGAGGCTAAAACGCCTTATTTCTATTCCTCTTATGAGCAAGAATGTGAATTAAACCCCACCAACAGAAAGAAGGTGTTGATTATTGGTGCGGGTCCCATCAGAATTGGGCAGGGAATTGAGTTTGATTATTGTACTGTGCATGCAGTCAAGGCGCTGAAGGAAGAAGGAATAGAAGCGCACATCATAAATAACAATCCAGAGACCGTGTCCACAGACTATGATACCTCAGATAAGCTCTTCTTCGAGCCTTTGACGCTTGAAGACGTGATGAACGTGATAGAGAAGGAGAAATACGACGGTGTGATGGTGCAGTTTGGCGGTCAGACCTCGGTCAACTTAGCGGTGCCACTGAAGAAGGAACTGGAAAGGTTAGGGTCGAAGACGACAATCATGGGGACAGACCCGGAGAACATGGATATGGCAGAAGATAGAGAAAGATTCAGCAAGCTTCTCCTACGTCTGCGAATTCCTCAGGCTGATAGCGGATATGCGACCTCATTTGAAGGCGCGAAGGAAGTAGTATCGAGGATAGGATTCCCCGTGCTTGTTCGCCCCTCTTACGTGTTAGGTGGAAGAGCAATGGAGATAGTGCATGACGAAGAAGAACTGGTCAGATACATGCGTGAGGCGGTTCGTGTATCGAAGGAGAAGCCAGTGCTAATAGACAAATTCCTGGAAAAAGCTACTGAGATAGACGTGGATGCGGTATGCGATGGCGAAGAGGTTCTGATGGGTGCGATAATGGAGCACATAGAGGAGGCGGGTATTCATTCCGGCGATTCTGCTTGCGTTATTCCACCGCAATCATTGTCTGTGGATGTTATAGAGAGGGTAAGGGACTATGTGCGTAGAATAGCGCTTGGATTACAGATAAAAGGGTTGCTCAATATTCAAATGGCGGTTAAAGATGATGTGGTTTACGTGCTGGAGGTGAATCCGAGGTCAAGTAGAACAATCCCGTACGTTGCAAAGGCAACAGGGATACCACTTGCAAATCTCGCGGCTAAGGTGATGTTGGGGCATAAATTACGTGATTTGGGAGTTGAAGAGGTAGAACCGGGACATGTAGCAGTGAAAGAGGTCGTATTGCCTTTTTTGAAGTTTACGGGTGTTGACACTATTTTAGGACCCGAGATGAAGAGCACGGGCGAGGTGATGGGGATAGATGACGAGTTCGATAAAGCGTTTTTCAAGTCAGAACTTGCGGCTGATAATCCTTTGCCATTAGAGGTGGGCAGTACGGTCTTTATTTCGGTATGTAAAGAGGACAGAGAGGTGATAGGAGATGTTGCACATAAATTAAAAAAAGCGGGGCTGTCAATCGTTGGCACAGAAGGCACTGTGGAGTATCTAAGGCAGTGCGGGATTGATGCTAAGAAGTTAAAGAAATTACAAGAGGGGTCTCCGAATGTGATAGAAATGATGCACTCGCAAGAGATAAAATTGGTGATAAATACGCCCACGGATAAACAGTCCTATAAGGACGGATACCAGATACGGAGGGCTTGTATTGAACTCGGTATTCCGTATATAACAACGATGCAGGCAGCGAAGGCTGCGGCATCTGCTATATTGGGGATGAAGGGTAGCGAAATAGAAGTGAAGTCATTAAATGAGTATTTCAAATGACACTTTTTCTTTTTAGAAAAGAAAACCTGTGCTAAAAGAAAAACTATGGAAATAGTTTTTAAGGTAAAAAAGTTGTTGGTAAAGCTTTTCTTTCTGCGAAGCGTTTTGATTAAACTTTCCTAAAGTTTGAAAGGAAAGGTTTATTTTAACTTTTACACGTTGCATTTTTCATTGTCTGTCAATATCCTTCAGCTCGTAAAGAAGGACTTCCTCATTCTTGAGTCCCGGTGTGAACCCTGCCTTAGAAAACAGAGCGAAGTACTCTTTTCTTTCTTCAGTGTTCCACTTGACGAGTCCTGATTTCTCTTTTAATGCATCGTAGACCTTAATGCCAACCTTCTTATTCTGCCATTTGCATTCCGCAAATAAAATCTCCTTTGTATCTTCATTCAAAGCCACGATGTCTATTTCATTATCCCGATGCCACCATGAGCCAATTCTCGTGAACCTCAGCGGAAGCCCATTCTGTTTGTTTTTGTTCAATTCCCCCAGAAATTCCTTACAGACATCTTCAAATGAAAAACTTACAAATTGCTCGAGAAAAGGGAGGATATCGTCATCATAAGCACGTTCAACATCCTCCTCTATCTTGCTCACATTCGGCAAGACGAACCGAAACCAGAAGCGGAAGAACGGGTCATCTATCTTGTAGAGACCTTTTTTTTTCCTTTCAGGGTTCTTTTCGGTAATTGGCAATTCCCTTCTGATTATGTGCAATTTTCCTAATATGTCCAGATACCGCGTTAAAGTGTTCTTATTCAACCTGCTGACGTTCATTATATTTCCAAACTTAGAATTGCCATAACTGATTGCTTTCAGGATGGTGAAATAGACCTTTGGCTCTCTCAATTCCTCCCTCAGTAGAAATTCGGGTTCCTCATACAAGATTTCACCCTTTGTGAGGATTCTTTCCTTTATATTTGTTGATACATCTTTGCTATCATCAAATTGCTGCAGATAAAAAGGAATGCCACCAAGGATGGAATATGCTCGTATCCGCTCTTCAACCGAATATTCAGGAAAGAAAGACCGGAGGTCTTTAAAGCGTAATGCCTCGACTTTCCACTGCCCCGTTCTCCTGCCATATAATGGTGATTTATAGCCCAAGACCTCATTTTCCATCATCCCGATAGACGAGCCCAGAAGAATCAAGAAGATATTTGATTCATTCAGGTAGAGATCCCATATCCTCTGGAATAAGGACACTATGGTTTTATCTGCATCCATGAGATAAGAAAATTTGTCTATAACAACAATCAGCCTTTTTTCAATTCTCGCTATATATTTGAAGATTGTCTCAAAGTTCGGTTTCAGGTCCATGACGGTCTCATCCTCAAGCGCTTCAGAAACGCTCGTTATGAATTGCCCTAATTGTTCGTTAATGCAGATTTTCGATGAAAGAAAATAGACGTGCTCTTTCCCTCGGAAAAAATTCTTCACCAGTTCCGTTTTCCCAACTCGACGCCTGCCATATAGGATTATAAGTTGAGCACGCTTATCCTCGTACTTCCTTTCCAGAAATCTTAGCTCGTCTTCGCGATCGATAAATTTTGTAATCATGATTATAATAATTTAATTTATACTTTATAAATATAAAATATTCGTAATTGTAAAGAAGTGGATATGATAAGAGGAAACAGACAATGAAAGCAATTCTCGCACTTGAAGACGGAACCGTAGTAGAGGGAGAAGGTTGGGGCGCAGAAGGCACCGCATTAGGCGAACTCGTGTTTGCAACCCCGTTTACGGGTTACGAAGAGGCGCTAACCGACCCTTCGTATAAGGGACAGATATTGATGCTCACCTACCCGCTCATCGGTAATTACGGTGTGAGCGGAGCTAAATTCCAATCAGACGGAATAAAAGTGGAAGGATTCGTGGTGCGTGAGAAATGCGAGTTCCCATCGTATTACGAGAGTACGCGAAGCATAGAGGACTTCCTTAGAGAAGAAGGTGTGCCTGCGATAAGCGAAATAGACACGAGGATGCTGACGATAAAGACGAGAAGATACGGCACGATGAAAGCATGTTTGAAAGTGGCAGAGGATTGCGGGGAGGAAGAAAAAGCGAAGACGTTAGAACTCGCAAGAACGCAACCGGATATTTCCGAGCTTGATTTAATAGAGCAGGTTACGTGCGCGGAGCCGTACAGGATAGAAGGAAAGGGCAAACGAATAGCGGTAATTGATTTGGGTGTGAAGAGAAACATATTGAAGAACTTGGCAGAAAGGAATCTGGACGTCTTCGTATTCCCGGCGAATACCGCGGAATCGGAAGTACGGGGTTCGGAACCCGATGCTTTGCTGCTTTCAAACGGGCCCGGCGACCCGAAACAGGGAAGAAACGCAATGAGCGTGGTAAAAGATTTCGCGGGTGAGGTTCCCATCTTCGGTATTTGTCTCGGTCTGCAGATAATCGCGCTTGCGCTGGGCTGCGACACGTATAAACTGAAATTCGGGCATCGCGGCGCGAACCAGCCTGTGAAGGACCTCAAAAGCGGTCGCGTGTACATAACGGCACAGAATCACGGGTTTGCAGTTGATAAAGACTCGATGGACGGTATAGCGGACCTAACGCAGATAAATGCGAATGATGATACAGTTGAAGGCTTCGAGAACGCTTATCTGGGTATAAAATGCGTGCAGTAT
>JAUWNY010000039.1 GCA_030612405.1 Candidatus Methanophagales archaeon
TCTTTTTTTTCTTTTAGCACAGGTTTTCTTTTTTCGGAAAAAAGAAAAAGTGTGTCATCATCTCTTCTAAGTGTATGATGCTATTTAACGAATTACAAAGTTTTAAATCCGCCTCACCTTCGTATAACACAATCCGGGCGAATCTTTTCACCGAGTTCTGCTCTTCTTCCTCGTCCATCGCCATTCCCGAAATTTTCATCTTCCTTCGCAGCGCCTCGTGTATCTCCACCAGAATCTCTTTCCCGCCCATCTTCTCATCTCGTATCAGAAATTCTAAGCCCGCCCGCACGTCTTTATACCGTCCCGCAGATGCTGAATCTATCAGCTCCTCCGCTTTATTTCGTTGAAAAAACGCATTTTGCACTACATTTTCTATTCCAATAGCCTCTATTGTTTTTGTTTTTGTCTTTGCCCTTGTCGCCGTTGCTGCTGCTTCCAGCATATTTATAGCCACGCCTGCATCGCCTCTTGCATATTCCCGCAGCGTTTTTAAGCACCCTTCCGTAAGTTTTAGCCCTTCTCCCTTTGCTATTGATTTTATCAACGCATCCAGCGCATCGCTTTTGTCCAGAGGCGTGAAGTGGAGATTCAGGCATCTTGACCTTACAGCAGGGATGATGCCCGCGGGTCTCGTGGTGGAGAAGATGAACCTGCATGTTTTGTTGCTCCGTTCTATAACTCTTCGTAACGCTTGTTGCGCATTCCCGGGAAGTAAATCGGCGTTATTGAAAAATAGTAATTTGAAGGGCGCATTTATGGGTCTTAACGCTGCATATTCCCTTATTATGTCCTTGAAAATTTCTATCGCCGATTTCTGCTCGTCATAAAAGAATTTAAATCTTTTATCCTCGCTTAACCATTTTTTACGCTGTTCAACGAAATCTGAAGTTTCTATGAGCATGACGTTCTCGTCATAAGAGCCGTAGAGTTCATTCGCAAGGGCATAAACAAAAGATGTCTTGCCCGTACCTTTTGGACCCCAGAGCAGTAGATTGGGTATTGTCTTTTCCTTGACGAACCCTTTTATCCGTTTCACCACCTCTTCCTGCCCTGCGATTTTATCCAATCTCTTCGGTCTGTATTTTTCTGCCCACATATCAACTTTTTCTCTACGAGAGAAAACCTTGACTAAAAACCTTTTCTTAGAAAGAAAAGCTTTACCCAAAGAACTTTACTCCAGTCGAATTGCTGGTATCCAACCAAATCCTATTTCTTAAGATGCTCTAAGACCCATGTGCGAATGAGAACACCAGGCTCCTTCCCTGCTCCTTCAGCCAATTTCTTCACCTGGCTAAAAGTCCCTTCATCCAGCTCTACCGTTAACATCCACTTATGCTTCAGAGGGTAAGCGAACTTCACCTCTACGGGCTCAAATTCATCTGCGAACTCTTCAGTATCATGAGTATCCCAAAATTCTGCTTCTTCCTCAATATTCTTAAACCTCGGTATCTTACCCATTTCCCTCTATTTTCTTGTTGTGTATAATGTATAATTTCTTCTATTTATAAAACCTTCTGCGTTCAGCTTCTGTAGCTTCTCTCGCCGTAACTACAAAATAACTCCCTTTCCCTCGGGGAGCAAGGAAAATGACGAGAAAACGCCCGGAATATGTTTGACCTATACTCCTTAAAGTTTTATTTCTCGCCCTGGTCACAAAGGGGTTAGAATAGCAAACCTCTTCCACCTCGTGCGGTGAAACATTATGCCTGGCAATATGCTCAATGTTCCAATCATTCCACAGGAGTTCCCGAATGTATATCATTTTCTTTTAATGACTCGTCAATGTGCCCTCTCTCCTCACGTTGCTTGGAAATTGTCTCAGAGAGATTATCTTTAATTGAAGACAACTCCTGCCGAACTTGAGAAAGGGAAATCTTCATATCCGCCTTTTCTTTTATGTAGCGAATGAATGGCTCTTTCTCTCGTCCCCTCTCTAAATTTCTTAAGACTGCTTCCACGAATAAGGATCTCATCCCTCAATCTCGCTTATAACTATCTTGCCATCCTTGAAATAGGCAGAAAGCCTATCTCCCATCCTCTTAGCGACTTCCTCTGGAAGTGTAATTGTCAATTTGTTATTCTCCCGATCTATACTGTGGACAAACTTTGCCTGCAGTCCCTCAGGTACTTCTATCCATTCATCTTCTGGAAGTGATTCCAAATCCTCCATGGTTTCTACCTTTATTTTATCCTCGTTGCCTTGCTCAATGCAACACCCAACGCTTTAAATATCGCTTCTACCTTGTGGTGTTCGTTCTCGCCCGTTGCATACACGTGAACGGTGAAGTTTGCGTGCGTGGCGAGCGAATTAAAGAAATGCGGTATGTTCTCCGTGTTAACATCCTCTACTCGCTCTTTACCAAGCTCCACCTCGAACACCGTATAACTTCTTCCACCGCCTATACCACCGATGTCCAATGCGCATCTTGCAAGGGATTCATCCATCGGTATAATTGCATAGCCAAACCTCACGGTCTTTTCCCTTTCTTCAGGTTCTCCGCCGATTGCTTTTTTTAACGCTTCTCCCAACACGATCCCGGTGTCTTCTATGACGTGGTGGCTCAAGTCACCCGTTGCGTGCACAACGAGGTCAAAAGACCCATGCCTTGAAAACGTTGCGAGCATGTGGTCAAAGAATTTTATCCCCGTGCTTATTTCATGCGTTCCCGTACCGTCAAGGTTCAATTCCACCTCGATATTCGTCTCTTTTGTCTTCCTTTTTACGCTTGCTGTTCTCATTTTTGCTTGCAAAAAAAAAAGTTTTTTCTAAAAGAATAGGGTTTATACTCAAATAATAGTTGAGTTATTTATATTAAAAATCAAATGAAGGATGCAAAATACATACGGAGTGGAAAAGCGAAGGACATTTATCGAAGACCCGATGGTAATATCGTTTTCGTATTTACCGATAGAGTTACGGCGTTTGACGGTAAGAAAAAAGCATCCTTCAAGAACAAAGGGGAACTCTGCTGTAAATTATCCTGTTTCTGGTTTGAGAAACTGCAAGCAGAAGGAATAAAAACGCACTTCAAGGAGTATGTGCCGCCAAACGAGTTAGTTGCGGAGGAAGTGAGTCTTTTACCTGTGGAAGTGATAGCACGGAATTTTCTGTACGGGTCTTTATGGAGAAGGTATAAAAAAGGTGAGGTGGACATAAGCGGCGATTTCTTCGTGCACGAAGGAGCAAAGGAGCAGGGGGAGGGGGCGCCATTAGCCAAAAGCTTTCTGGAGTTCACCACTAAGTTCGAACGTGTTGACCGACCGATAACCGAAGACGAGATAATAGAGAATGCATGGATGGACAAAGCAGAGATAGAACATATAAAACGAGAAACGAGAAGAATTGGAGATATAATGGCGTCTTATTTAACACAAAAGGGAATAATATTAGCGGACTTCAAGCTGGAATATGGTAGAAGTAAAGAAGGACGTGGTATAATTCTCGCGGATGAGGTTGGCACGCCGGACGTGTGCAGGCTCTGGGATAAGGAGGCATACGAAAAAAAAGGAGAGATAATAAGTTGGGATAAAGACGTGTTCAGGGAAGGAAAAGGGGACCTTTCGGAGGTTTATCTTGATGTGTGTAAGCGGATTATGGAGTGATTATTTTTATTTCCTGCCAAAGCCAAAGCCAAAAAACCCCCTGAAGAAAGAACCAAGTCCTTCAAAAAATATTATCTCCTCGTTCTTTAAAACTTCATAGCCCTTATCTATCGCCTCGGAAACCTGTTTCCCCAAACCGCACGACTTCAGCTCGCTCTTCAGCAATTCCACTGCATCCGTATATTCTCTCTTTACCTCCACCACATACCTGCCGTTTTCAATACGAACTGGCTGTTGCAACAAAACGTCAGAGTTGTTTTTCTTTTCCGTAAAGGCTTTTCTTTTTCCAAAAGAAAAGGGTTTGTATTTGTTTTTAAACTGTTCAGAATGATGTTTCAAGGTAACTGGAGGACCTACATGCTTTTTCATTTCTGGCAGGCACCAAACAAGCAGCTCGAATACCAAAAACGCTTTGTCCCCTTCAACCGACACATCACTTCGATGTACCATGAACCCATTCCGTTCTATCATACTTGTTACCGATGCTTCTGCTCTTCTTAACTGTGGGAATAATACGTCTTCTACCACGTCAGGCGCTTCAAACAGCACCATTACGAGCTCTGTTCCTCGTTCCTTTACGAGTTTCACAAATTCAGCCTTGCTCATCCCTTTTTCCTTCGCAAGAGCGAAGAAACTCGCATCCGGACACGCTAAAAAATCCCGCGCTGCATCTATTAACCTGCAAAACGAATCCCACGATACCGCTGCCGCTACATTCCTGTTCGGGTCCACCGGGTCTATCACAATAAGTGGGTCCTTTCCTTCCCCTTTGTATTTTCCACGACCTTCGATGTCTATTCTTTCGCCACATTTCCACTTTGATGCGTGTCTCAATAGCTCGACGAAAGAGGAATATCTAATGCTGAGCAATTCGCAAAGATAACCGGAGAAGCCCTTTCGCCTTTGCTCAGAGCCATAAATCCCACGGCACTTCAAGAATTGCTTTAATAGCAGCACTTCTTCTTCAAGTCCCGATATTCGCTTTACAATATATTCGTTATGAAAAGGCGTCCTGTCAACCGCGGATTTCAATAAAGGTGCGGCTTTTACCGAAAAACAGGGCACTAAATCCACTTCGTACTCGGTTCTTCCTTCGGCATCGTGAAAGTAAGCGTGAATATACGGATGCGAGGCATATCTTTCCTCATACCTATCAGAAATGCTTTTTGCGAGTGCAAGCCCCTTCTCCTTTAACTCTTCTTCCGGCACATCTTCAGGAAACATGATGAAAACGTCTATGTCCGCTTCGCCACTTATCCACGTGTTTCTTGCGGTTGACCCTACGGAGATTGCATGGACTTCCATACCCATCTCCGGTGCTTTTTTGTTTAGTTTCGCGATTATCCTCTCTGCTACGGCTTTTACTTTCCTCCTCTCTTCCTCATCCGGTCTTATTCGCTCTATGACCTCTCTGCATATTCTTTTTATCTCCTCTTCCTCTTTCTCTTCCATCATCACACATTAAAAAAAAATATAAATAATCTTGTGTAAATCTGTGTAATCTGGTGGTTAATAATTTTCGGAATGACTATAGCGTTATAACTCAACCTTAAGTTCTTCCTTCAGTGTCTTTAGCACGAGTTCCGCATCCACGCTCTCCACACCCTCGATTTCTTTTATCTTCTTAATTACCGCTCCACATTTGTCATGCCCCACGCATTTGGAGATAGCAAGCAGGTCAAAATCGCCCGTTACGTGGTGAATGCAGCAACTCTCATCCAGTTTTGCTATCCCCTTCCCCACCTCTTCCATACTATACCCCGGCTTGGTCTTTATCATTGTGATTAACGTTACCAGACCCATCTCCGAGGTATTAAGAACCGCCGTATAACCGCAGATAATTCCTTTTTCCACCAGCCTTTTTACTCTCTCGCTTACAGTAGCAGTGCTTACGCCTATTCGGTTTGCAATCTTCGTGAACGAACTGCGAGAATCCCGCGGCAGTTCCCCTAATATCTTCTTATCTAAATCATCCATCTTTTATGCTCTCTCCCCCCCGCCATGCCCATCACGGCTGTGTTGATAATCTTTATTTTTATTCTTATTGTCATATTATTTAAAACGGTAAACCTTCTTTTGATCAATGCCCACGTTCAAGTTCTTTGACCTAAATGTGCACGCCTATCCTGAAACAGAAGTGCCCGTGGAAGAGCTAATTCGGGTTGCGAGAAGATACGGATATGCGGGCATAGCAATAACGAACTACGACGAGGTAGTGAAGGGAAAAGAGGGAGAGCAATTACCTCCATCAATCGCGAATTTCGCTTTTCGGGGTGTAGAGATAAGAGCAAAATCGGTTTCCGAGTTGAAAAGAAGAATAAGGCTTTACTACGGGAAAGTGCCCTTGATTGTGGTTCGTGGAGGCAGTAAGGAACTAAACGAAGCGGCATTAAAAAATCCTATGGTTGATGTATTTGCACCGCCACACGGCGAGCATGGAAAAGAAGGATTAAGCCACGTACTGGTGAGATATGCCGCTGAGAATGACGTTGCAATAGAATTCAACCTCAATGCGATAATTCACAGCAGAAGAAGCGATAGAGCACGGATACTCGGGAAGATGCGTGAGATTTTGAAATTCGTGAGGAAGTACAAAGCAATGCCGGTAATAACCAGCAATGCGCACTCTATATACGATTTAAGAGCGCCAAGAGAGATGGTTGCGCTTGCTTCTCTGTTTGGAATGCAAAAAGAAGAAGCAGTGCACGCTTTAAGTGATATTCCCGAGGGCATATTGGAAAAGAAATGGAAAAAGAGGAGAGAAGTGGAGATAATATGAAAAATCCCAATTTCAAATACTACCAAATCCCAAGTAAATCCCAACTGAACCCTTTTCTTTTAGAAAAAGAAAAGCGTTTACGGAAAAGAATTTGTTTGGTAGTATTGGTAGGTATTGGTATGTATTGGGATTTGATGCTTTATTTGCCGCCCACGCTTCGAGAAAGGAGAAGGTATCTCGCGTTTGAGTTGATAAGCGAGCGAGAGATAGATAAACGAGAGTTGTTGAAAGAGATAAGGGACTCCGTTTACTCGCTCTATGGCGATACGGGCGCAAGTGAAAGTAAGATGTGGCTGATAGAATACAGTAAAAATGAAGACGCTGATGGAGGCACAGACAGGTGCAGGGGTGTGGGCATTTTGAGATGTGCCCATAATAAAGTTGAAGAGGTAAGAGCAGCATTAGCCTGTATTCATTCGGCGAGTGGAGTACGACTGGGCATACGAGTAATCGGCATCTCAGGAACGATAAAAGGAGCAACCCGGCTACGGCGACAGTGAGTCGAATCAATTACGAATTACGAATGGACAATTACGAATTATCCTGGTTTTGATTCGTAATTTCCTTTACACTCGCGCTTTCGACATCTCCATATAAATCGCTAAGTCTCTTCTCGTTATGACGCCTATGAAGTTCCCGTTCATCGCATCTATCACCGCCAGAATGTTTCTCCTGTTCTGCATCATCCTTTTTAGCGCTTCTATTGCCTCTTCTTCCTCTAAGATAACGTCGCTAACGCGATCAAGTGAGGCCATTATATCAGAAACTTTAAAAATGTAACGCTGCTCGGCAGACAACTTTTTTATCTCATCAAACGTTACAAACCCCTTTAATTCACCGCTTTCATTCAGCACCGCATATTCGGCTGTTTTGTCGTCAAGCATCTTGTTCGCCAGCTCTATGACGGGCATATCCTCCAGCACGCTCGTTCGCTCTGTTCTCATGACGTTCCTCACTTTTATTCCCTCTAAGGAAGCAAAAGTGATGGTTGCGGCTTCTTCTTCTGTTGCGAGTATGTACAGGAGAATACCAATTCCAACGATAAAGGGATTTGGTAGCCTCTCACCGGTTAAAATAAACATAAAAGGGTCTGCAACAATCCCTGACATTGCCAGTGCAACGGCAAATATTTTTCCTACCAACACCGCTCTTCTCGTTGCTTTTAGAAATGGCATTCTTTTCGCAAGAAAAGCCCTTAAAACTCGTCCACCATCCATTGGAAATGCAGGTAATAAGTTGAATGTGCCCAATACCACGTTCCAAAACCCGAGCATGAACACTAAAATCTTAACCGGGTAAATAACAAAACTCAATGGTTTTATGCCCCAGAAAGTAAGAAGGAATACACCGCCGAGGAAAAAGCTCATCAGAGGTCCCGCAATTGCTATTCTCCACTCCTTCTCCGGGCTCCTTGGGATATCTTCCATCATGGCTAAGCCACCGAAGAGGTGTAGTGTAATACTGTGTATTCTCGTTCCAAATTTCATTGCAACGTAGGAGTGGGACAATTCGTGGAGTAATAAAGAGAGGAAAAAAATAAGAGACGCGATAAGGGACAAAGAATAGCGGAGAAAGGCGGTCATTTCAATATCGCCTAAGCCCATCGGGAGTGTGATAGGTTTTGTAGGGTCTTTTGCAAACACCGATGCAATTAAAGGGAAAATAGGTGAATTAGGCTCTATACTTAATGTATAGCCATGCGCAAATATCAGTACGATTAGGGGTAAGATAAATAAAAAGCTAAAATGCAGCCTTATTGGTATGCCGATAAGCTTACCCACTTGTATAGATGTTCGCATCGTTTCTCGTTGTATATAAAGTATAACTTCCTCCTATTTAAGACACTGATTTACACGGATTTATTTTAGTTTAACATTGTTGATTTTTATTATCTGCGTTAATCTGCGTCAAAAATTTATTTTTTTGTTCACCCGATTTTAATTCGTTAACTATTTATATATATTCCTTCCACCCATAAATATAATTATGGAAATAGAATTGTCTTCCTTATATGGGCAGGATATATACACGGATAGGGGTGTATATGTCGGTAAGATAGAGGATGTGAGTGTAGACATAAAAGAGAAGAGAATATCAGGGCTTGCGGTGCGAAACATAAACCCCTATGCTTTCAAAGTGGGCAAGAAGAAGGGCGTGATTATCCCCTACCGCTGGGTAACGGCAATTGGAGACATCGTGCTGATAAAGCATGTGTCAAGAAGAAGAGCAGCGGAAGAAGAGAAGGAAGGGGAAGAGGAGGAGATAGAAAAGTAAAGAGATTTATCACCGCGGAGAGCGCGAAATTAGAGGTTTAGTTTATTAGCGGTTCAGCTCGTTAGCTAAACATCCAAACCTCTAAACCTCTAAACCGCTATCTTCTGTGTGCTCTGCGGTAAATTTTAATTACATGAAGTTGTCCATTGTTTTCTGTCTTTTATCCTGCATTGTATTATCTTCGTCTTCGTCTTCTTCTTGAGATTCTAATTCAAGAATATCAATGGGTACGATCAGACCATTTATCATCATCAATTTGGCGAATGGATTATCTTTTTTATTCCGTTCAGTTGAAAATTAGTTTCTCGCAAAGCTGCTCGTATTCATCATCGAGATGTTGTTCACAGAACTCGGTAGTCAGACGGATGAGTTGATGGGCTTTTTCATTTATTCGTGTTTTATCTCTCATTTTTCAGATTAGAGTTATTACTTTGCTCTTCTTGCTAAAAAAGTAGAATCATCTCCCAGATGAATTCTAAATTCACCCTCTAATAGGTCTTCCTCTTTTATTCTAATCCAACCACTACCACAGACAGGATCGCATTCATCGTTGCCTTCCCAGGTAAATTCAAACCTTTCTCCATCTGCATAATCAACAAGTTTTCCATCTATACATCCTGAAACTAAACCAAATTGAAAAACTCCGAGATTGTCCGGATCTATCCTGATATAAGCCTGCACTTCCATGTTAAAATAGTCCTCATCCCATGCTTCCATTTCATAGATATGCCAGGTTCCTGTAAAGTCCGTGCCTTTATCCATTTATATTCTGTGTTTTATGTGACCCGAAGGGCAAGAGAGCGATGCAAGGAGCGACCACAGAGTTCCGCCCACCGTTTTTATATGGCTTAATTTTAATTTAAATGAGCTTCTCATTAAATACATTGACAAAATTAACTTCGGTATCTTTATTATAGAATGGCATACCAATTAGATTATAACTTTCGTTCTCCGCTAAAATCTGTAATTGATATTTATTTTCGATTTCCTTTAAAAAGTCTTCTTTCCATTGGTCTGGTTTCAAGAAGTATGTCCCTTTCGGCTCAATAAATAATTGGTATTGTATTAGTTTTTCCTTCCCCTTTTCTTTCAGGAACAAAACAAAATCTGGCTCGGTTGGCCTTCCATCAGAAAATCTGTATATCTTGAAGAGGTTAGCGTTTCTAACCAGGTAAATCTCTACATATTTCTCTTCTAATTTTTCCATTACCCCGTTGATAAATTGGATAAAGTGCTTTTCCTCAGAAGTTCCGTAGTTTTCATTGTAAACATACCAATTTTTATTAGAGAGACTTAACCTCAAATTTTCGTGTTTAGGATTACTCATCGGCACACCATACTCTTGATCACCATAATCACCCACATTTATGTTTAATGTCTTATCTTTGACAACCTCTTTAATCTTGTTCTGGACAAATAATTTCTTTCCTCTGTAGTCTGTATAATCCGCTCTTATTTGTAATTCTAATTGCTTAAGAATGTTCAAACACACTTCAAGTTTATCATCAGGAGTTAGATTATTCAATCTCTTATTAGAGCTTCTTATCTCTACTCTTCTTTGCTTTAGTGATTCGATAAATTCATTCATTGAGTTTAGTTTAGGGAAGTATTTTCGTAAATTGTCAAACTTATAGAAGTCGAGTTTTGAAAGTGCCTTTCTTAGTATAGCTTCATTAAAAGTTTTTAATTCAAACGGTTTGGTTGCTCTATCCTCTTCTGGTGCCATTTCTTCCACAAAAATAGCTCTATCGTGTGTAAATCCGGTTCTTAAATTATAGGGACCAAAATTTTTTGAAACATCAATATCGTCAATATCCCTAATTTTTGACCGGTCTACTTCAACTCTCCGATTAATAAAGATAAAGCCTTCCTTCCAAAAATCTGTAGTTTTGATATTTTCCTTAACTTTAAGATGAATAGTTTTAGGCTCTTGTGGAGGCATTATTCCCGTCTCTCTAAGAGCAATCTTTAATTCATTTATATATTTTGGCTTCTGTGAGCTATGATAGTATAATTCTTCCACTATCTTCATATTATTCTCTGGCTCTTGATCGAATTTTCTTTTGAATTTATCATCCTCTTCTGTTAATTTGAATGGAAAATATCTTGCTCCTCTCCCTATTAATTGGACCTCGGAAAGAGTGGTTTTGCCAGGCTCATATGTGCCATCTCTTTGCCACTTTCCATCTCTAGTTTCATAAAGTCTAACGATATCAAACAAGTTTAGAACATCCCACCCTTCATTAAGCATATTAACCACAAAAATAGCTCTTATCTCGTTGTTTTCGTCTTCTAAAGAATTTAGTTTTAACTGCTTTTCTTCATCAATATTATTAGAATCTAAAAGCATACATTTTTCCTCAGAAAAATCTTCTTTTAATTCTGTAACCAAATTTTCAAAAGTTATATTTTCCTTTTCAAAATATTCAAACGCCTTTTCCAATACGCTACCGTTTACCTGTGATTTTATTTTCTGGATATCCTTTACTGTCAGGTTTTTAATTTTCTCATGAAACAATTCCTCATTTTGTTCAGATTCCTTGATTGTTCTGGATTTAAAAAGAATCACCGGCTTTAGATGAAGCTTGTTTTTTTCTGCGATTTTTCTTCTATATTGGCTTAACATCATTGCCTGTAGCATTCTATCTATGTTATCTAAATCCGCTTGTAAAACCTTTACCTCTTTGGAATATCCTTGTTGCCTAAATTCTTTCAAGCTGTATTCGTAAACTATCTTATTTTGATATTTTTCATAAATCGCAGGGTGATCTAAATCAACTGTTGCCGTATACTCCAACATTATATTTTCTGTGTTTGAATTAAAGATGCTGCTTACCGTATATTCCCATGTTGTTTTAGCAATTGTTTCTTCTTTACCAAGCTTATTTTTTGTCCACGCATTAATGTGGTGTGCCTCATCAGAAATAATGACTATTTTTTTATCTTTAAAATCTTCATAGGTTAATGTATTTTCCCGAGGGATGTTCATGTAGGAATGAAGACCCTGTATTGTTGTAAACAGAATATTTACATCATCCTCATTTATTGCCTCAAAATTATCAACTTCACTTATTTTTACTTCTTTATCTCCAAACTTGATTTTTTCGTTGAATAGATATTTTGATGAATTGGGATTTAGAAAATTCTCTCTTGTTTTCTCTATGATGTTGGTGCTGTTTACGAAAAATAAAAAGTTTCTGTATCCTTTATTGTATAGGTAAAGAATATTAGCAGCCATCAAAAGCGTTTTTCCAGAACCTGTTGCCATGTGGAATAATAATTGAGATGGCTTTATCCTGTTTGGATTTTGCTCCATGTAATGGATAAACCTTGCTATGGCTTCTTTTTGATATTCTCTTAATTCAAAAGCAGGATTTAGATTATCTTCAATATATCCAAGAATATCTTTTGGGATTAATCTTTGTTCTGATAATACATTGTATGTTTCTTTTAGAGTGGGCATTTTATAATTTTCCATAAAATTTGTTATTTAGTTCAATTTCTTCTTTACTTACCTTATACTGCCTATCTTCTATTTCGCTGTAATTAACATACAGGGCGTTTTTATCCAGGCATTCAATCAAAAATTTCTTCTGGTCTTCTAATGATAAATCCTTAAACTCCTCTGCATTTTCATCAACATCTTTTGGATAAATTTTATAACTCAAAAATGCATGTGTTTTCATCTCCTCCCATATTTTAAGAAGTTCTTTTGTGTCTTCAGCTTTCTTTATTTTCTGGATAAATTCTTCATTTAGTTCTTTTATTTCGCAGTAAATGAAATCTCCGCCGCCTTGCCAATCCACAGATTTTGAGATTCCTGTTGTGTCATAATCTTCAATTGTTTCTGAGAGTTTTCCTTTTGAATTGGCTTTACCAATAACATTTTTTAATCTTATAGGGGCACTATTTTCGCCATAATCCAATTGTTCAACCCCGATATATTGCCTTCCCATTTTGTGAGCCACTGCACAAGTAACGCCAGTACCAATAAAGAAATCTAAAACTAAATCTCCTTTCCTTGTTGCCATATCTAAAATTTTTTTTATTAAGACCTCTGGCTTCTTCCCGCTTCTTAATTCTACTCCTCCCTCAAGACGGCAATTACCAAAACTATCTGCTAAATTGTAATAATTAAATATGGATTTAAACTTGAAGGCCTTTCCCTCCTTCAATTGTTCTTTTCTCTCAAGAGGTACTCCTGAATAAAATTTCCCTTTAGTTGCCCCCTCTCTTTTTGGTCCCGTAAAATAACGGTACCCTAATCCGTCTTCGCCTATTCCATACACTTTATAAAGAACATTTAAACCATCTATTGCTTTCCTTTTTGATATGTGGTCATTAAAGAATTTTCCGGAAGCATTTCCTGTTAAAACGCTACCGCTAGCCCATGTTTCCTTTAGATTGTGAATTGATGGTTCCATTCTCTTTATTTCGTAATCATCAGGAAAGAAAACATCAACATCCCTATTGCCTAGTTTTAGCCTCTTTGGCTTTTTATTTTTCTCAATAATTTTCCACTCAAACTTATCAATGGTGTATTCTTCCTTTTCTTTAATAGGTTCAAAAGAACCTTTATTATATACATGAATCTGTTCAATAAGTTTCTGGTAATCGCTCCTCTCTGAAAGCGTCTTTTGTCCATAACGAACTTGCACATATAAAGTAATTTCATACTTTTCTTTGCCAAATATTTCATCCATTAAAACTTTGAGATAAGCCTGCTCGTTATCATCAATCTGAACAAAAATGACACCATCATTACTCAATAAATCTTTCGCAACCCCTAATCTATTCTTCATAAAAGTTAACCAAGTTGAATGTTTAAAGCTATCATTATAGAAAGTATCTACTTCCCTATTATACGGCGGATCAAGATAAATTAATTTAACTTTTCCTGGAAATTTCTTCTTTAAAGAATGCAAAACCAAAAGGTTATTGCCTTTTATGATTAAATTATCTGTTGGCCTTATTTCTGAAACTTCATGCTCTCCTTTTGCATCAATTCTTTTGAAGTTAGTAAATACCTTCGGTTCTAACAATCTGTCAATTTCATCCGGTGCTAGAATTTCATTATGAAAAATCTCTTTTCGTTTCTCATCTTCTTTTTCTTGCCCGCCTTCTAAAACACAATCTTTATACGGCCATGATAAAACTACTTCTTTACTTTTAGCAAGATATCTTTTATCAGCAGTCAATCCAATCTTGTTTTTGAAAGCAGTATAAGAATCCGGCAAAAACTCTTTATTATCAATAAACTTCATGAATTTCTCTTTGTCAAAAACTAATGTGCTGTCAACTTCCGTAAAGAAATGCTCTTTAATCTTTTTGTTACTGAGCAGTAATTTAATCAAATCTTTATCTAACTTTAATCCTAATTCTACAATTCTATTTTTCAACAGTCTGTCATCAGAAACAAGCCGTTCATCCTTCTTCAATACTGATTTTAGTTCTTCTAATAGATTCATTTTTTAACCTATCCTATACTTCTCTATCATAAATTATTTAAATTGTTTGGATAATATAAACTCTTTTGTTTGCTAGAAATCCATCAAAAATAATTCGTAAATTTTAAGGCGGGCGGAATTTTATATAACGTCTCCAGCATATACGAAGCTTCGGCGTAGCCGAAATTTGAGCGAACGAAGTGAGCCATATATGCTGTGTTAGGCGAATTTTTCAATATCGTTAAAAAGATATTTTCTTACGCCAAACATTTGTTGAAACAAATTGAATTATGTTTTTTGAGGTCTCTAAATATTTATAAGCTTTTTCAACGGTTAATTCTAACTCTATGTTTCTTCTTGGATGTAATATTTTATTTCTAGTATCTCGTAGATCCTCAAAGTTTTGCCATAGAATCTCACCTTTATAAGGTTTATTTAAATTACTAAATTTAGCTATTAGAAAGAGGATTTTTTCTCCGAGTCTCTTGTATTCTCTATAGTCTAGCTTGAATTTCCCCATCTCACCGCCATGGTCAACAAATATAACTTTCTTTTCTAGCAATAGACCTCTTTCATGGAGTTCAAACAAATCCTCCGGTAAACTACCGAAATCGTCCATTATATTGTTAATAAATGATTCTATTGCAATCCATGAAAGGAGAATAGATGGTATTAAAAACTTTAATTTATCCAGTGATTCCTCCTCAGCTAATTGGATATATTTCTCTGAATAAGAAAGATAATCGCGATAGTTTAACATATTATACGTATCCCCTTCTTAGTGTGGTTAATCCAACAACTGTGCTAACTGCTTTTTGTAGAAATTGCTTATCTAATGTACAAGTATCACTTAGACTTTTGGCTAAAAATACTTGAGCTAATCTTTGCATGTCTTTTGTAGATTGTCTGGTTCCAAGTCCTCTATAAGTTGGAAGATCTGAATCATGCTTAAAGTTAGACATTTCCTCTGCGTTTAGGGGGTCTGGTATTTTTGAAGTAGTTTTTGGAATCTCATAATGATTCAATAATCTGGCCCCATGGTTTTGTAAAAGACCTGCGATATAACTCCAGCCACATAAAACTGAAATTACTAATGCCTTATTACGATATGCTTTTCTATTTCTAATTTTTTTAGTGTTTCCTTTAACTTTTCCATATTGGGCTCTATGTAATTCTAGGAATTTTTTACCTGCTTCAATAAGACTTTTATCACTTAATATTTTATCTCCTTTCTCACTCATTATCTTGGCATAGTTAGAATCAATTGACACTCCGGTTTTGGTAACATATGGTTCGTAAATATTTTTATCAAGTTCCTCACTTTTTATTGTCTTACCCTTATCCAAACCCATGTAGTAATTAACAATAAAACTCCTTGCTAATTTTACAGTGATTTTTTCGGATCTCGAACCCACATCTGGAAAATCTTCCTTTGGGCCCAAGAATCCAATCTTCTGGCACCATTTTCTTAATGTATTCCCAAAAGTGGTTTCTTCAAGCATTCTATCAAAAGTATCGTCAGAAACCCCCATGTTAGTATTGGAAATTAAGGCAACCTCGGTTCTTTGTTTTTCGTTTAGGTCAAAATATACTTTAAAACCATGGTAACGATCAGCCGAATTTATTGCCCCTGAAATAGCATGAGCACGATGCTGACCACCCCAGACTTTCAAAGGGTTATCTGCATTATACTCACTATTATATTCAACAATAATATCATTAAATTCTCTCCCCTTTGATGCATCTAATTCCATTTTAAGATAAGTAGTATCTTTTAACATTAACTCTCTATTGGCTCTAAAACTTTCAGGATCTTTTGCCTTTATCTTTGCATTCAAATCAACAATTTTTGATGCAATATGAGCTAAAACTTGGCATTTAATATAATAACTATTGTTGACGCCATCTTGGAATATTACCGTTGGTACATCAAGTTCATTCTCAAGAGTAGGGACTTTCTTAAAAAAACCCGACACCAACTTTTCAATCTTTTCGGACTTCTTTGCATTTTCTTCAAATAATATTTTCATACCGTCCTCCTTCTTCGATACTACAGATTTTGCCAATTTCGCCTAACTTCGGTATATCTGCAGTATTGCATATATCTCTCAAATTTGGTATTATATCCGCAATATTTCGTAGAGACATCCCTCTGGATGAAGCTCCCATCTCCTTGATTTTTCTTCTTCGCATCCTTTTATACCCCCTCCATTCTCTTTCCCAAACAAACTATCTAACGGGGTTTTTATTTTCCCTATATTCTTGTTACTCACACGAGTATATATTTCTGTTGTCTTCTCCAAAAACACCTTTTAATTCACGCACAAAGAAATAAATTAAAAAGAGAAAAATATAAATACATTGTCTCTTTATTATAGACAAAAGAAAATAGGCGGTAAGGTGAAGAAAATGGAAAAGAAAAGAGGGATAGTAGGCTTTACGGGAACATTTAGAGAAAGCATAGCAGATGTAAAAGAAGGGTCTAAGGTGGTGTTTACAGGCTCGATAGCAGTGTGCACACCATTTATCGAATTGCTCGCTTACACGGTGCGCGACCGCGGTTTTGACATGTTATACGTGCCGCGAGCCGATGCGAAAGAAGCGAGAAAAATACGCGAGATAGAGCACATAGGTTTTAGCGTTGTAGATGAGAAGGGCAATCCGGAGAATCCTGATGCGGTTGTCGTGCTTGGTGGATTAGCAATGCCTAAGTTTGGATGCCAGCCGGAGGATGTCATTCGCATGATTGAAGATCTATCAGGCGATGAGAAGCCGAAAATTATCGGCGTTGGCTTCATGAACATATTTGAGAGCGCGGGCTGGGATAAAAAGATAGATTTCGATACGGTGATGGATACTACGATGGAGGTCGTGGTTAAACAGCCGTAATTGTAAAATCCC
>JAUWNY010000174.1 GCA_030612405.1 Candidatus Methanophagales archaeon
CTTCTAATCTCATATATCCCCGTGTATAATCAACAGTCGTGCCGGGATAATTCGACTCGATGACATTTGCACCTGTGAGGCGATTAAAAAATACACTTTTCCCTACATTTGGATTCCCCATTAACAAAATTCGTTTCATTGTTCTAAGCTATCCCTCCACATCCACGATAACTTTGTCAGCCAAACCGAGACCAACTGAAGTATTAGCTCTTGCCATTTCTATCACTACCGGTCCTTTTATAGGTTGCCGGGTTGCCATTCTCACTTTTTTACCCACCCTGATGCCCATACCGGCTATCTGTTCCCTAAAATCCTCCGCTATCTCTTTCACCGTTCCTTCTTCATCAAATTCCATTTCGCTCAACTTCTTTTCCATTTTTCTTTTCTTTGGTAAAGCTTTCTTTCTGCGAAGCATTTTTGATAAAACTTTTCTTAAAAGTTTTAAAGAAAGGTTCGTGCATATAATTCGCCCAGGTTCAATTCCCAGCTTACGACCTACATTGTATGCGTGGTATTCGTAACTTGTTGATATGATGTAGATGTCCCAATTTTCAGCCTGTAAGAGCCCGACCAACTCTTTTGCGCCTTCTACTATCTTTGCGCGCTCGGATACCGCCTTTATGTCGGTTTCGGTTATGCCGTGAAGGAGAAGAAAAGGGACGATTAAGGCGAGGGTGTCCCCGGGCTCGTAGCCTTCTCTGCCCTCAATTGAGATAATATCGTCGTATTTGCTTATAACCTCAAAAATGGAAGCGCCTTTTTCGCCTATGCCTTTCATCACCTCATAAGCATTGTCCTGCGGCGATAGTGGACCTTCGAGGTCGAAGAAAATTGTTTTCCTCATCGAAACGGTAAAAGATAAGTCGGGATTTTTAATAAACCATTCAAGAAATACTCAAAAATGATAGCCACAGAGACCACAGAGCACACAGAGGGTAAATACTCTGTGCTCTCGGTGTACTCTGTGGCAAAAAGTTATACTTTATATACAACGAAAAAGCAGAAAGCTTTAAATATAGGGTGTCCTAACAATATTAGATTATGCTAAGTCGAAAAGCGGAAGACTATCTCGAAGCGATTCTGAACATCGAGGAAAAGAAAGGGTATACGAGGATAAAGGATATTGCGTTAGCGTTAAATGTCAAGCCATCAAGCGTTGTGGAGATGGTAAAGCGGCTGGACGACAAGGGTTTCGTTGACTACCGAAAATACGATGGCGTTACCCTGACACCAAAAGGGGCGGAGATAGGGAAAGCCGTATGGGGACGGCACACCATGATAAGGGCGTTTCTGGAAATAATAAAAGTGCCGGAGCCAACAGCGAATAAAGATGCGTGCATAATCGAGCATGAATTGGAACCGAAAACAATAGAGCAGATAAGGAATTTAGTGGACTTTGTAAAATCCGCACCCGACTATCCGCAGTGGCTGGAACATTTTGAGGTGTTCTGCGCTACCGGCGTGCATCCCTGCGTGGAGGAGAAACGAAAAGGGAAAGGGCATCGGTTGTCCAGTTAAAACCGAACATTTTTAGGCTTCCTTTACCAAAACCAAACGATTTTAGGGTGTGCTATTTATGTACCTAACAACATATCCTGTATTTAGGGTAACCTAAATCCGAACAGAGGTGGATATGTAGATGGACGAAATGGAGATGACAAGGTTGATGAAGGAGCTGACGAAGCTGCTTCAGAATACGTCGGTGTCTAAAGAAGAGGCCGAAGGCTACGTAGACCTGGGCTTAGATGAACGGTTTGAGGCGATAAAACGTGAGTTAGGCTCGTGGTTTATTGAAGACTATCTGCTTTATCAAGCGTCATAGGTGCTTATTTCAAGCAATAGAAGGAGACGGAACAATAAAAAATGGCGGTGGGAAAAGGAGTAGGGAATGGGATTGGTGCTGGAGCAGGAAAGAGAAGAATCTGGGAATTTCAGTCTTCTACAACCTGTCGAGTCCTTGGATTAAGCTTCGATGAGAAAGAGCTGAAGAAGATATTTAAGGAATTAAAACTCAGCCATGACAATCTGTATCCAACGGCATTCAAAATGCATCAGCACCTGGCTCAGGTATGCGGGACACAAAATCAGCATGCTAAACGAATAGAGAAGATATTAGACCGGCAATTTGCAGCATATAAGAACAAACCCGGGATTGCGGAGCCACAAAAAATCTGTGACTTTATTGAGTGCAATAATGGGGCAGAGGCAGGAGGAGATACGTTTAAAGACGTCCCTATCTCCGCTCTTATCTGGTTCGCTGCACGTAATGTAACGGATAAAACTAATGGTAATGGCAATAGCAAAGAAATCGAGACGAGGGTTTATACCGCGCTTCATCTGAGAGAACATCAAGCGTTGCGATTTTACGATGACCTTTCCCGTAAGTTGCCCGGTGGCAAAGCGGAAAACGTAATGAAAGAGCTAAGAACGGCGTTAGAAACAAATGACCGGCTTCAGCGTAATTATAAACGGTTGGAGCAGAAGAGGGAGGAACTGATTTCCGAGCGAGAAGCACTCAGGGAGGATAAAATCGGGATTATTCATGAATTGGAAGAGCAGAGGCGATTAAATGGCAGATTACGGCGTGAAATAGATGAAGCGGGCGGCGAATCAATGCTTGAGCAAGTCAATTCGATGAAAAAGGAACAGGCGTTTTTAAGGGAAGAACGAAAGAGGCTGAACCGGGAAAACGCAGCGTTAGTCAAGATTTCGTCTTCCAATTTCAACGTTGTCAATGCGCGAGAGGGGATGAAAATGACAATGGCAATGGCAGAGGAAGGCGGCAAATTCGCAGCTTCGGCGTGTGGCAGCCGTGACAATGTTGACGGTGGCAGTCCCGACGAATTGCCTCCGCTTAAGGATATAAGAGTGGCGTATGTAGGCGGTGTGGAGTCGCTTGAGTCGTGTTACAAGGAGACGGCAGAATCTTTTGGCTGCCCCTTCTGTTATCACTGTGGGCACTGCGAAGGCGGCAAAAAAGCGATGGAAGGTATTGTGGACAAGAACGATGTGGTGTTCTGCCCGATAGACATAAACAGCCACAATGCGTGCCTGCTGGTTAAAAGGGTATGTAAAATGCGTGATAAACCCTGCTATTTCCTTCGCAGTTCCGGCGTGAGTGCGCTTAAGCGAGGATTGGTGAATTTTGCTGCGGATGCCAATGGGGAAAGGGCATAGGGGCACACCCAAAAACCTAACTTTATTAGGCTTTTTTGCCAAAACCGAAGCTTTTTAGGGCGTGGTTTTTATGTTCCTAACTTATAAATAGAGATGGTGAATAAAAAAATGAAACCATTAAGTGAAGTAGAACCTGAGGTAAAAGTAGCGGTAAAGAAAATAGAGGGTGGCTTGGAAGTCAGAGGGCATCTGGAGGAATTGGGCATTGCAGAGGGAACGGAGCTTACGGTGATAGCTACTGAACCCGTGCACATGCACGTAGGACCTATCTCACTGAAATCAGCAGGAAGAGAAGCAGTCATAGCTCGCGGATGGGCAGATAAGGTGTATGTGGAGAAAGAAGGGAAAACGCTTCCTCTTTTAAGACTTGAGGCAGGTGATAAGGGAACGGTAAAAACAATTGAAGGCGGAAAAGTCTTTGAAGATAATTTCGCTGAACTTGGCGTAGAAAAAGAAAGCGAAGTTGAGTTCTTACGCCATCTCCCTGACGACACTCTGGTGTTGAAAATAGACGACCGCGAGATAAGTATGGGCGAAGGTCAGGCATCGAAGGTGCTGGTAGAACGGGAAGGGGAAAATATCCAGATTAATTATCTCGGGGAAGGCGAGAAGGCGAAGATAAGCAAAGTAATCGGTGGAACCTCGCTTAAGGAAAAATTTGAACAAATGGGCGTAGTGGAGGGCAAAGAAATAACATTGGTCAGGAAGGAGATGCCTGCACCCGTTCCAAAAAGGGGAGCCTACGTGCTTGCGAAAATCGGTGAGCAGTTGGTGACTATCGGACACGGGCTCGCAGAGAAGGTTTTGGTGGAATAAGTACAAAAATAAAAACAGATGGAAGAGCAGACTCTAAGCGGAATTACGATGGAAGAGTCATCCTATTTTTCTAGTGATTGATTGGGAAGAAAATACCATTGCGATTGAAAATAGGGACTGCCAGAATGAAAGGTTTCCAATAAGAGAATTACATGGATTAGTC
>JAUWNY010000059.1 GCA_030612405.1 Candidatus Methanophagales archaeon
ACTCACTCCCTGCAATGGGGCAACGCCATCGGAGAGCCGTATACGGGAAATCCGTACGTGCGGTTCGATGAGGGGACGGAGGTCGAAAGACCTCCTCCTACTCTACTGTGGGCAGAGCCCACAAGCGTTAATCTGTGTCTACAATTTATTTCTCTTCTACTCACGCTCCTGCCCATATCATACACGCACCGGCTCCAGCCATCCCATATACCTCGCCTCTTTTGCATTCACCACGTCAAAGAACTTTTTTTGGATTACGCCTGTTACTTCGCCTCGTTTACCTTCCCCTATCGTCACATTGTCTATCTCACGTATTGGCGATACCTCTGCGGCAGTACCGGTAAAAAAGGCTTCATCCGCAGTCAACAGTTCTTCCTTCGTTATGAGCTGCTCTATCACTTCGTAACCAATATCCTGTGCAAGTTCAATTACCGAATCACGGGTGATACCGGGCAAAATAGAAGATTCCGCCGCAGGTGTGTACAGAGTTGCATTTTTAACTGCGAATATGTTCTCACCAGGACCCTCTGCCACGTGTCCATTAGTATCGAGCATTATCGCCTCGTCAAATCCCCTTTCTTTTGCGTCCAGCACGGCTAACAGCGAATTCAGATAATGTCCCGTGGCTTTTGCCGTAACGGGCAGTGTAGTAGGGTCTATTCTACGCCATGAAGAGAAAGTGCATCTTATACCATTCTCTAACGCCTCTTCGCCGAGATAAGTGCCCCATCGCCATGCTGCGATTGCACAATCCACAGGACAGCCTTCCGGGTTCACACCCAGGTGATGGTAACCATAGAAAGCGATTGGTCTTATGTAGCACGCATCAAGTCCATTTATACGAACCGTTTTCTTTACTGCTTCTTTCATTTCTTCCTTTGGGTACGGTATTTCCATTTTGTACAACTCCGCTGACCGATACATCCTGTCCACATGTTCATTCAGGCGGAAAATAAACGAACCTTTATCCGTGGCATAGCATCTTATCCCCTCGAACACGCCCGACCCGTAATGCAAACCATGCGCGAGAACGTGCACTTTCGCTTCCTTCCAGTCCACAAACACCCCGTTATACCATATTTTCCCCTCTTCTTGCAGTCTCTCTTTATCCACCATTGCTATCACCTATGAAGTTAATTTTGCTTAAGATTATCGCTGCTGTTCGCATATAAACTCTTTTCTTCCATCTTAAGAAAAGCTTTGTTTGTTGTTCACCCTTGACCTTATTATCTTCCCTTCAACCCCCAATCCACCCCACACCTCACCTAATTTCTCTCCCTTTTCCTCATCCACAAGAGCAACAAAAGAAGGTCCCGTCCCTGATAAGCTCACTCCTTGCACTCCGCACTCCAGTGCCTTCACCATCGGCTCAGGGTTGAAATTCAATGCCGCACAATACAAAAAACCGTTTAACGTCATCGCATCTTCAAACCGCTCCTCTAACGCCAATTCATACGCAATATTCACCCAGGGGGCGATTAATCTCGACTGTTTCACGTCGGTATCTGCGGTAAACGCTTTTTCATGCGGAACAAGAATGAGAACTTCAGAATCTTTCTCTGTCCGCTTTATCAATTCCCTGCTTTTGTTGTCCGTAATTACAAATCCGCCGAGCAGAGAAGCGCAGGCATCGTCAAAAGCTCCTGTTATCGACACGCCAACGTCCAGAGCAGCATCTACACCCATTCTTATCGCATCCAGCGCACCTATTTGCTCTTTCGCTTCTTCACTTATCGCATCCAGCGTAGCAACCACAGTCGCATTTGCCGCTGCGCTGCTGCTCTTCAATCCACTTCCAATCGGTATCTCGCTTCTCGTGCGTACATAGCCACGCAAGGGCAAATCGAACTTCCTCAGCACCGACCCCACACATCTCTCTATCAATCTTGTATCAGCATCAGCACTCTCCTCTCCTTCCGCCTCTATCTCTCCTTCTATGTCTTTGAAATCGTCTCCTAACTCCACTTCCGCATACGTCCATAGGTCAATGCCAAAAGCAGAGCCTTTATAAGTCGCTATTGCATTTATTACTGTCCCGGCACCACTTGCTTTTCCATACCCTTTCCCTTTTGCACCCATTATCTCAAATCTTAACTACCTTCTTTCCATCTTCGGTACGTGCTGTAGTCAACGTATTGCCGGTGCGGGTTTTCAATCTGCTCCTTCACGGTGATTAACTTTTCTCTCCTGCGTTCTATTTCGTCGGTAACGGTAAAGACATAAGCATCGCTCCCCGCCCCGGAACCGTAACTCGTCATAAGAATCTTATCACCCGGTTTGGCTATATCCAGAACAGCGGCTAAAGCAGTGGGACACGAACCCGAATATAAATTGCCTATATATTTCACCACCAGACCGGGTTCAATCTGCTCTCTACTAAAACCTTCGTCTTTCGCTACCTGGTACGGGAACTTAGCATTTGGTGCGTGGTTGGCAACATATTGAATGTCCCCCGGAGCAAGACCGCTTAGCTTCAACGCAGCTCGCATAGCCGTCCCTACATGTTTGAAGTAGGCGGGGATTCCCGTGAATCGGCCACCGTGTTGTGGGTATTTCGCTCCATCACGCCGGTAGAAATCGGGTGTGTCGGAAGTGTAAGGAACATAGCAGTCTAAGGTTGCGATGACTTCCTCCTTTCGATTACCGAAGATGAAAGCGGTGCCACCTGCACCGACGGTGTAGTCCAGCGGGTCGCCAGCCGCAGCTTGCGAGTTGTCGGCTCCTATGACCATGACGTATTCGCCGCCGAACGTGGGATATGCAACTAAAGCAGCAGCATCTATGAATAAATCCGTCGCTGCCTTACAGGCAAACTGCGCGTCAACACCACCAGAGAAGAACCCACCCTCGTAGGGCTCGCCTAACTCGAGCACCTGAGAAACGGTGGACATAGACGGATTGACCGCATAAGGTGCTGATTCAGAGCCGATAAAACACTTCTTCACCCTCGCACCGTCAATGGCACTGTGGATGAGCGCTCTCTTGCCCGCCTCTACGGCAAAAGTAGTGGTGTCCTCATCAGCAAAGGGTAAAGTCCTTTCTAATACACCGAGTGCTCCCGGAGGTTCGTTCTTTATCCTGAACTTAGGAAGGTAAACGCCATATCCAACGATTCCGGGTTTGCCTTTGTCCCCTCTTTTTGAAGATGAAGAAGATGATGATGCTGGCTTGTATTCCTGAAAGGGATAGTAATCGTCTTCAAAAGAGAAGTTCAAGCTTGAGTAGTAAATGAGACCACTTGCTCCATCCGCGTAGATTTTTCTAAATCGCGGCACCACCGGTTTGCCAATGAATTCTGTGACGTCAATCTCTTCCGGCGGAGGGACATAGTCCGTTATTCTGCCCGGGACTTTCAGGTTATCGTTTTGAAAATGAATTATCCCGGATAGGAAAGATTTTAGATACGCGAACTTTCTTGTGGGTACTCGGATGACGTTACCCGATAAGAACGTTCCATGCTCGTAGAAGTGGTCTACCTCGCGCATCCTGCTTTTCCTTCCTTCTATATCGCAGAATGACTTTGGCGGGAAGTAAACTCGACCACAGCCGAGGCATTTCGCTGCTCGGATTCTATAATCAATGAGTATTCTCCTCCTTGTTATTGGCTCGCTCATTTGTTTACTAAACTCAATATTCTGAATATAATATAAATACTAAACCCTAAATTCGAAATACTAAACAAATCCAAATGATCGAAACACAAAACAAACCTTTCTTTAAAAAAGAAAGCTTTACCAACAACTTTTTTACCTTCGGTAAAAACCTTGACTAAAAACATTCTCCCGTTTTTTCTTTTAGCACAGGTTTTCTTTTTTTCTAAAAAAGAAAAAGTGTTGCCGAAAAGAAGCTAAAGAAAGCAGATATTGGCTGAAACTTACTGAAGTAAATAGCGAAGACGCCGAAAAGCAAAGGCAATTGCTAATCCAGGAAGCGACAGAACTTATGAAAATCTTTGGTGCCATACTTGAGAAGACGAAATAGTTTCGGAGTTTTGATAATTTGGATTTGGGATTTTGAAATTGTTTAGAGTTTAGGAATTGGGATTTAGGATTTGGATAAGTCCTTCATCAAAATATGAACCGTGGCGATTCCGCCCGTGCCGCCTATGTTATGGCACAAAGCCACATTAAGCCCCCCCTTATCTACTTGATTTCCGCCTGCTTCGTTTCTCAGTTGTTTGAAACATTCGTAGACCTGTCTGACACCCGTAGCGCCTACCGGGTGCCCGTCAGCTTTCAAACCGCCGCCAGGATTGACCACCATTTCTTTATCTCCATTCACATAGGGGATGTGTTTCGATTTCGACCCTTTAAATGATTCGTAACTGTCGTGAATAATCTTCCAGCCTTCTCCTTTCTTGCAGAATCCTGAATCCTCCAGAAAGAAGGTTTCCTCTATCGTGAAACAGTCGTGAGCCTCAGCAATCTGAATATCTCGCATCGTCATGCTCGTTCTTTTCAAAACCTGCTCCATTGCCAGTCTTGTCGCTTTGATTCCCGTGAGGCTCTCTCGGCTGCTGATGGACACGTCATCCGTGGCTTGCTGGCTCCCCACCACGTAGATAGGCGTATCTGTGTATTTCCTCGCCACCTCGGGGCTGACGACCACGAGCGCTACCGCACCGTCTGAAACAGGCGAACAGTGCAGCATGCGAATGGGGTCCGCAACTAAAGGTGATTTGAGCACATCATCTACCGTAAACTCTCTTCTGAACTGGGCATACTCGTTGCCAATGGCATGATGATGATTTTTACACGTGACGAAAGCAAGAGCTTCACGGCACCTGGCGCCGCCGTCCGCATCACCGTAATCGTGGATGTACCTTGTCATCATAGATGCATACAGACCTGCAAAGGTGTAGCCGGCATCAAATTCATGTGAGTCGCCTGCAAACATCAGGTCGTCAAGGATTTTTTCCGAACGGTCGGTCATCTTTTCAAATCCGCCCACCAAGACAACATCGTACTCGCCTGCCCGGATACCGTGACATGCGTTGTAGAGTGCTGAGCCCCCGGAGCCGCAAGCTGCTTCCGTATTGCTCATGGGAATGTTCATACCCAGTTCCCGCGCCATGTACCCTGGCAGGAGCGCAAGCTTATTGGTAACTTGATAAAGAAAACTGCCGAAATAGCATGCCTGGATGTCTTTACGCCTCAAGCCGTAATCAACCGATTCCATAGCTTTAATCCCTGCTTCGGTCAGCAGTTCTTCAGGATTCTTGTACCAGAGTTCACCAAACTTAGTCCGACCTGCACCAACAATAGCTGCAAGCGGTTTGAGCTTTTTTCTACTTTTCATGCACCCATCTATCTCCAATAAAAGCTAAAAGGTTTACGTCATATAAATAAATAAAATAAATTGCAAATAATGAACCACGAGATTCCACACGATTAACACAACACTTTCTTTCTTTTCCAAAGAAAGAACCTGTGCTAAGAAAGAAAAAATTATGTGTTTTTCTTTTAGCACAGGTTTTCTTTTTGTAAAAAAGAAAAAGTGTTGTGTAATCTGGTGGTTAATAATTTTCGGATTGCCCATATTTGTAATTTGGTGCTTGGTGCTTGCTATTTCCCCCCATGCTTCCACTTCTGTACCCTTCGAGGTCAATAGAGACGTAATTGAATCCGAGATTTTTCAGTCCCTTAACGATGTTATCACGCGTTTCGGTATCGAAAAATCGTTTTAGTTCGTGCTTATCTACCTCTATCCTCGCTATTGCTCCACGATACAATCTAACCCTGACTTGCCTGAAGCCGTTGTTATCCATTAAGAAATTCTCTGCCGCAGCTATCATCTCAAGTTTATCTACCGTTATCCGCTCACCATATTCTATCCTCGTCGCCAAACAAGAATTTGAGGGCTTATCCCAAAAAGGTAAACCCATCTCTTTCGCCATTTGCCTTATCTCGGGTTTCGTTATGCCCACTTCGGCCATAGGGTGCCATATCCCTTCCTCTTCAGATGCGGCAATGCCAGGACGGTATTCGTCAAAATCAGAAAGTGTAACGCCTTCCGCGATTGTTGTTATGCCCTCTTCAGCCGCAACGGCCTTCAGTATCTGCGAAAAGAACTTTTTACAATAATAGCACCTGTTATAAGGATTCATGGCAAAATCTTCGTTTCTCAGCGGATATGCAGGTAGTATTATCTTGTAAGCGATGCCGGCATGGTTTAAAAACCCCTTCACATGTTCTAATTCCCTTTTCGGAAACAGTTCACTATCTATCGTTACCGCCATGACGTTTTCAGCCTGCGCTTCATGAGCAACCGACAACAGAAAACCGCTGTCAACACCACCAGAGAAAGCAACAAGTATCGTCCCCTTCTCTTTTATCCTTCTTCTCAATTTCTCAAGTTTCTTTCTCGCTATGCGCTCGCTCGAGTATGATAATATCATTTCGTTAAGGGTAAGAGTCCACCATTACAATTCAAAAAGAAAGTTATCTTTATCAAAGAAACTTTATAGTTTATATATAGCAAATTCATATGACGGAAACAGAAGCTTTTAATGTAAAAGATGTACTCGTGGATATGAAGGACCTATCGGGCTCGATGTTAGACCTCGCCTATTCGGCAGTTCTGTATAGCAACCCCGAGATAGCGAAAGAGGTATTTAAATTAGAGGAGCAGATGCATTCTCTGTTGTATAAACTGAGAATAGCGATAATGTTGGGCACGAGGAACCCCGAAGATGCGATTGGATTCACCGCGATACTGCAAATGGCGTCTGCGGCAGAGAAGATATCCAATGCTGCGGGAGACATCGCAAAGATAGCAGAATCGGTAGATATAAGCCATTATCTTGACCGTGAGGATTTTGAAGAGGCAGTAATAAACGTGAGGATAAAGCCCCCCTCGGAGTTACGAGATAAGACGCTGAAGGAATTAAAGCTCGAGACTGAGACGGGAATGAGTGTACTGGCAATAAAAAGAGGGGTTAAATGGATATATTCGCCTGATGAAAACGAGCGGTTAAAGGAAGGCGACTTGATTATCTCTTCTGGTCCTACCGAAGGAATCCCGATTTTCTGCAAAATCGCAACGGGGGAGGAATATAAGGGGAAGAAAGAGAAGGAGGTCGCAAGAGGGGAAGGTATAAAAAGGAAAAGGATAACAGAAGAAATAGCGGACCTCATCGCAGATATGAAAAACATGTCGGAGTTGACGGTTGGTCTTTCTTATTCCGCAGTCATGTTTGACAGCAAAGAAATAGCGGAGGAAGTAGGCGATTTGGAAGAGTCTATGGACAGGATGAAGGATGAGCTGGAGATTTTGGTGATGGAGGCGGCGCGAGGGATAACGAACAGGAGTAATTTTGATGAACTCCGCGGCTTGCTGCACGTTGCTATTTCTTCTGAAATAATATCCGATGCGGCGTATGAGATTGCCGACGTGGTGCTTCGCGATATTCAGTTGCACCCGGTTTTCTCGGCTTCTATAAAAGAATCCGACGAGGTGATATTGAAACTGGATGCGAGAAACGAGGACATATACAGAAAGACGCTGAAGGAGTTGAATATAGAAACTCGAGCAGGAATGTTCATACTGGCAATTCGTAGAAAAGACGGCAAATGGGTGTATAATCCAGCAGGGGATGCGGTGATAAAGAAAGGCGATTTGTTAATCATGCGCGGTCCGAAAGAAGGCGAGGAGAAGGTAAAGGAGATTGTATCTGCGGTTTAGCGGTTTGGCGGTTTGGCGGTTTGGCGGGTTAGCGGGTTAGAACGGCTACTGATACCTGACACCTAATTCCCTCTGCGAACTCAGCGTTCTCTGCGGTAATTTGAAATATCAAGCTATAACCTCAGCGGACCCGCATCTTCAAACCCTTCTCGTTTACCCATTCCTGCTTCACGTTCCAGCTCTTGCGATTTGAAAAGCAGTTTCAGCACGTTTTGAGCATGTTCGCGCGCACGGCGGTCTGCAAGCAATGCCAGTTCTTTATCATGCTCTACTTCGTCTTCGTGTACAAAAACCTCTATTATGTGTCTGGAAGTGAGCAGCTGGGCAGCTATAATTCCAAGTGAGGCTTCGTGTGCGCATTGTTTGTCTATAACCTCTGGCCCGGGCATAGCAAATGCCATTACTATGTCGCAGCCTTTCTCCTCTATCAGCTTCTTCGATGCCACGGGTAAGTCCTTCATACCCGGGACGGTGTACCGCTCTATCTTCAGCGATGCGTTTTTCCTTAGTTCGTCTATTGCCGCACCACCCATATCATATCGTGCAAACGTGGTATCGGCAATGCCTACTTTTTTTTCGTTCATTTACAACTTTTTCTCTAAAGAGAAAACCTTGACTAAAAGAGAAAAATGTATACTTCATTCTAATCTTATGGCGGGTATCCAGTCATTGTAAATTTTACCATTTGCATCTACAAACGAAGTGCAGTTAATTATTCCCATTCCTCCTTTCGCTACCCATTCATCAGCGTGAATGATTTGCGGATAAGAGCCTGTTCTTACTTCATAGTAATACGTTTTTTTCGGCGAATAACGTGAAGGGTTCATCAAAGGTTAGGTTGTGCCAATCGCCGACGTAGCCGTTCCAGGTTGCGTTTACATCTAACGTGGAGTTCCATATTCTTGCATATTCCGTATGCCCACCAGTGCCTGAGCAGGGATAAGTGTAAAGTTTGGATACCGTGATTGCCTGCGAGGGCGTTATTGTTCCGTTGTGAGTGCCGACGATGCTTGGGTATGGATTGGCTGGTGAGCAGGTGTCAAAACTAAAGTTTTCTACATGTATCCATCCATTTGGGTCTTCAAACGGATAATGATCTATGCTATCCCCATCAATAATATAAGGTTCTGATCCATTGCTTGGATTGCCTGTGCAGTTGTGATTGCTCCAGTGGTTTCCACCTTCTATTGGGCCGTTGTCCCATGAATTGGTAGATCCCGCATCAGTGACTGTGTATGGGGAAAGGATAAAATTATTGTGGTGGATTGTATTAAAATACGTATCTTCAAATGCTACTTTTCCGTTGATAACTGTATTTCTGGCGATAATATTATAATTGCTACCATCTTTGAATACAAGATTACCACCGCGATTCATAGAGATGTTATTGTTGTAAATTTCATTGTAGCACGAAATACCAAGTACAACGCCATCGCCATAAATATTATTTGAAATTGTGTTGTCAGAGATTGTATTATAGTCACAACTATCAAGTGCAACGCCTCCATAGACATTTGAATTTATGCTATTGTTTGAGATTATATTATAGTTACTTGAGTAATAGAGAGAAATACCTCGATAGCTGTTTGAGGAGATGTTATTATTATAAATAGTGCCATTTTCAAATCTGGAATACAACCCAATCCCATCGCCGTCGTTTTCAACTATGCTATTATTAATTATAGAATTATTGCTACTTCTCATAATCCAAATTCCACGGGCATGATTTAACGTTATCGTATTATTGATTATGGCATTATTACATGCGTTATCCTCAATATAGACTCCGTAGTCTCCATTCCTTATCGTGAATCCTTCAATAGTAACGTTACTGGCTGTTATGTATACACATTTACCACTCCCCAAGCCGATTATATTTGCAGTTCTGTTCTCTCCAACAAGTGTTAATGATTTGGAGATTGAAATACGCTCATAGTAAGACCCATTATACACAAAAATCGTATCGCTTTCGTTTGCCGCATCTATCGCCTCTTGAATTGTTGAATAATCATTTGGCACATAAATTATTTCCGGAGCAGATGTAACCGTTATCACTGTTGTTGTTGTACCTGTTGCACCGTTATCGTCTGTCACAGTTAAATTCACGGTGTAAGTGCCAGTTGCAGAATACGAATGCGTTGCTATTATTCCCGTTGCATTTGACCCATCACCAAAGTCCCATTCGTAAATTGTGATGTTTCCCGTTGAAGAAGAGGCATTGAACGTTATCAGTTGGTTTATAATCGGATTCTCCGGGGAATAACTGAATCGTGCAATTACAAAAGTTGTGCTGACGGTTATCGCGGTTGATGTTGTGTCTGTTGCACCGTTATCGTCTGTCACGGTTAAATTCACGGTGTAAGTTCCATTTGCTGAATACGAATGCGTTGCTGTTATTCCTGTTGTATTTGAGCCATCTCCAAAGTCCCACTCGTAATCTGTGATGTTTCCTGTTGAAGAAGAGGCATCGAATGTTACCTGTTGGTTTATAATCGGATTCTCCGGGGAATAACTGAAGTGTGCGATTACCTGAAATATCCATCCATTTGAGTCTTCAAACGGATAGTGATCCACACTTCCACCTTCACTATAATACTGTTCTGATTCCGGTGTTGGTGCTGCTGTCGGTGCTGCTGTTGGTTCTGCGGTTGGTGCTGGAGTTGGTGGTATGGTTGGTTCTGCGGTTGGTTCTGGTGTAGGTGTAGGCCACTCGTCTTCAATATAATACGGTTCTGATCCATTGCTGGGATTGCCCGTGCAGTTGTGATCGCTCCAGTAGTTTCCACCTTCTGTTGAGCCGTTATCCCATCTATTACTCCCATCATCTGATGCCTGCTCGGTGTTATTTATTAAATTGTTATGGTAGAGCAGATTATTATTCGATGACTCTATGTCTATGGCTTTATAACTGTTTGAAATGTTATTATCACGTATTAAATTATAATTCGCCTGATTTAATTTGATTGCAGCATAATTTTTAATGAGGGTATTAGCAATCACCTTGTTGTGGTTTGATGGACTGATGTAGATACCGCCAAGACGTGGCATAGCAACCACTCCACCCTCATAGGTTGATGAAATCGTGTTGTTGGTGATCGTGTTATAATAACAAGAACTTGTAATCGCAATGCCACCTCTGCCATCATGCTTGATCGTATTATTAGCGATGACATTGTTTTTTGAACCAGATAATTCAATATTCGAATCATATATCAGGAATCCGTTATATGAGACATTATTATCTGAGATTGTATTGTTATCGCGATAGATTCTAACTCCCTCTCCATTATTTGAAAAAATCTCGTTATGAGAGATGAGATTTTCAGGCGAATCCGCAGAAATCCCATCGCCGTTGTTATCCGAGATTATATTTTGTGTGATTACGTTGTGGCCTGAACGAAGTTCATGATCTTTACACGCACACCAATAGCCAGGTAAAGATATCCCGTTACGGTTATTTTTAAGGATATTGTTGGATATATTGATGTCTCTGGAACATTTAGTGGCTATACCGGCATCATATACACCACTGTTCTCTATTGTAAATCCGGTTATCGTGCAGTTTACCGTGCAACTATCTCCCCCTATCGTGACCACATCGCCTTCGTGGCCCTGCCCATCTATAATTGTGGTGTTTCTGTCCTCTCCGAGAATTGTTAGATTGTTTTTGTCTATCGTTAGATGCTCGATATATGTTCCATTATACACAAAGATCGTATCGCCTTCGTATGCCGCATCTATCGCATCCTGAATTGTTGAGTAATTATCTGGCACGTAATACCATGTTCCTTTTTGTACAGATATGCTCAATTCCTGTAAAAGGTCATCGCTCCCCACCGCATTTATTGTTGCATTTTTGAGGAATGTTAAAATTTGGCTCTGTGTTTTTGAGCGAAGATTGCTTGCATTTCCACCACAGTAATCATCAATTATATGCTTTATTAACTTGTCAGATGTATTGATTCCAGCATAATGCCCATAATATCCATCTACTCCCGGAACATAGATTAAAAGTAGATATACCCCTGCATCTGCGTCTTCATAAACATTCACAGTCTTTGAGAATGTATAGAATGTGTCATTTACAGGAACTGTATCGTTTGTAACACTGGGAACTTCTGAAAAATTAACTGGGTTTAATCCTGCTCCCCCACCACCATTGGGGGAAATCGAGATAATATCTACGTGGTCAAAACCGGATGCAGTTCCATTTATTACAAATTGTTCCCCTGTGAATGTTTTATCTGTCGATATATGGGCTTCTAAATTATGCCCTATAATATCCAAAGCCGATACACTGCCAATAAAAGAACAAAAAAACAATAGCAAAAGACAACTACTCACCCATAATGTCCCACGTTTTAGGTTCATCTTCCAATCACCACCTTATTTCTCATTTTCTTCGCTTTTGTCCAACAGTTTAAGCACATCTGCAATAACCAAATAGGTATAAATCACGCAACGATTAGCATCTTCTTTTGTTACTTCAAATTTATCAGGATGAGCATTTTTTTGAATAAAGCTATCTAAGTTATCAAAATAATTTGATAAATATTCTATTTGTGTTTCTAACATCTTTCTTGTAGTTTCACTTTCGATTTTTATTGCTCTTAAAGTATAGTGTAATTTATTCTTTGTTTGGTTTCTCTTTGGCTTAATCTTCCCATTTTGTAAAAATTCCTCTTTGAAAATAGCATCTGTAAAATCCTTTAAAATCTCCCTGCAGTCAAAGGCAATGCGTGCATTTCTGTGGGAGTGTGAATCAGAAAGTAGGTCCTTATAACAGAAATTTAATTTTTCAAGAGCATCTGGACAGATTTCTTCTAATTTTACATCTACAAATTCTTTTGTTTCATCAAATATATGCTTCAGTACATGTCCTTCTGTTTCTGTTATCTCTTCCATTGATTGTTCTAACCAATCAATGCCATAACTGCTTATTTTAGCATGAAATATCTTTGTACCTGCTACCCCGCCCAAAAACCATTCAACGTCTATCAATCCTTTATCACTCAAATACTTTATATTCCTTTCTAACTCAATTTCTGAAATATCTAACTCGGATAAAAGTTTTGCCTTCATTACTACGCCGTGGGGATTATTGTTGTATTCTTCTCTAAGCGTTTTTAATATTTTCGTTCGTATTCCCTTATCTTTCACCTTCCACCCCCTCCAAATCCCGAACCACTCTACCGAATTTCCCCAGTAAATGAATATCCCTCTCGCCAAATAAATTTCTACCGACAAGGCAGTCAATATCCAACTTTGGATGCAGATCAACACCCACAATCTCCAATTTCTTTGAAATGACTTTCCCCTTATGAATTGCGACAACTTTATGCGGATGCTTCTCTTCTAAATCCTTTTCCATGTTTTCAAATTTAAATACCTCAAATTCTTCCATTTTTAGCACCTATGTTTTGTTCGATTCCTCAAATATAATACTCCGCGAACCTTGATTAAACATAATCTTAAATCTATCAAATACATCAGTTCTCCCAAGCAAAGGTGGAACATCCTCTTCAAGTGCCCATGCAACGTCAATTGGAAATTCAGCATCATCCATCCTACTATCTACCTTTGTAATGATTACCGGCACCTCTCCACCACCCACGCCACGAAGATGTTTAATATCCTCCTTTCTCAGCTCCAAACCGAGCAATCTGCCAAAAGAGAGAGGTATTAAGGTCATATCTGCTCCAGAATCAATATACATGCGTATTTCAATCCATTCGCCGCTCCTGCTCTTGAACTGCAGAGCTGCAACCGGACGAAGTATCGTTCCAGTTATTTCCGATTCTTCTTCACGGTATCTGAATTCTATGGTCATAATACTAGTGTCTCAACAAGTTAGTTTTTAGACAACTATAAATACTGTGAGTTTATCCTATATTTTATGAACAGGATAGAACTCGCGGAAGAGGAGATAAAGTATCTCGGAGAATTTACAAAGAGAGGTCAGAAAAGCGCAAGAG
>JAUWNY010000177.1 GCA_030612405.1 Candidatus Methanophagales archaeon
GTATGAGTATAACGGTAAGCAGGTGTACGCCTATTACGGTGCAAACTGTGGAGAATGCCCGTTCAGACTGGAGTGCGCGGGTGAAGGCAAGATAAGGACAATCACCAGTGACGGCTACGAGGGTGAACGCCGTAGGATGGCTGCTAAGATGCGGTCGGAGGCGGGTAAGGAGGCGTACAAAATGCGTAAGGAGACTGTTGAATGGCCATTTGGTAACATAAAGCAGAATATGAAGTTCCGTGAATTCCTGACACGTGGAATAGAGAAGGTTAGGGTTGAGCATAATCTGGTATGTACAGCTCACAATTTGAAGGTAATATGGGGTAAGTTGGAGAGGGATGTGCCGATCATCAGTACGATTCGAACGTTAGTAGCTAATTTGGTATCTAAAGTGGGGAACTTTTTACGTGTTCACGCAATAGTTAACTTTAGGTGTCAGTGTTGATAATTAATTGGGGGACAGCCTGTGTAAAAAAGAAAAAAATGCAAGAGCAAGCAAAACAAAAATTGCGAGAACTCGTTGAGCGGTTCAGGCGTAATCTTGACGGTTTATAAAAAGTCAGCGTATAACGAGGCACAGGTAAGGCGGGAATTTATTGACCCGCAGGCGGTAGAGGTAACGAAGTTGAGTCTGCTACTGAGCGCGGATTGCGAATAGCTGTGGAGAATCTACCACCGATAAATATGATGCTGGGGGGGTATCCGGATGAACTCATTCAAATAGTGCGAGGCGTGAACAGGGACAATAATCCGGGAATATGTCTTGACGTTGCGCATACATGCGAACACGGCAAAGACGCGGGATGGATTACGGGTGAAGAGTTGTGGGTGGTGAAGAAGACGTTAAGGATTTTGAAGGGCGAAGAAGTTAAGCGATAGTTTTATATGTGTATAAATTTCCTACATTATCAGAGCTTCATTATAAATTATTTAACACCGGTTTTAAGGGAGCTCATAATGCAACAATTGATGTTACATCTTGTGCTAAATGTTTCTTTGAATTAAAAAGATTGGGGATTATAAGATAAGTAACAAATATTCATTTTAACCACAATATTTGTCTTCCTGACCATTTTTGTTGAATCTACAAATTTAATTTTTCAATTTTAAATGTACCTATCACTTTCAATAGAGAAGACAATGAAACCGAAAGCGACATGGAACGAGTTAAAAATTGGCGAAAGAAGGTTTTACCCCGCAGTACGAATATTAAAAGAGCTGAAGGAAGTCGTGCTTGATAAGAACTTTTTAGCGACTGCGGACATGGATACGGAGCTGTATTACATGTTTAGAGCGGTATCGAAGGACGATAAGGACGAGAGGAAAATAAAAGATAAATGGCTGAGATATGACATCACTATTATCCCGCCGAATACGCTCGGCTTGGAATTTGTTAAAACCGCAGGACACTACCATCCGTTCTTACCCGGTTCAAAGATGACCTATCCTGAGCTGTATGAAGTATTGGAAGGCGAAGCGCATTATCTCTTACAGCGCAGGGAACAGGGAAGAGGTACGGAGCGAATAACGGACGTAGTGGTAGTAAAGGCAAAGAAAGGCGATAAAGTCGTAATCCCGCCTAATTACGGGCACGTGACGATAAACCCGTCGGAAACGACGTTAAAGATGGCGAACTGGGTTGCAAACGCATTCTCGTCAATATACGAGCCGATAAAGATGAAGGGCGGTGCAGCTTATTTCGAGCTGACAAATGGCGCGTTTATAAAGAACGCGAATTATGAAGAGGTGCCAGATATCAGATTCTTGAGACCATCGGATGTAGAAAAGGAACTCGGACTAATTCTGAACCTGAGCAAAGAAGCGGAAATGTACGAGCTAATTAAACAACCCGAAACACTTGCTTTTCTTACGAATCCCAATCTTTTAATAAAGTAAAACCATATGTAAACCAAGAAAGAATAATTTTTGATAATCGGACGCAGATGAACGCAGATAATCAGGATTTTAAACTTAATTTTGGCACTAAACCGGAAGTTAAACGTAAGGCATTTGATAATGTGGGGAAATAGTTTTCTGCGTAAATCTGCGTCCTAAATAGGTAGCAGTTATGGTTTATATACAAGAATCGGAATCTAAACAATTAAAATGATTTTACAATCCGCCCTCCCGTTTATTGCAATAGCTTTTTTCCTTCTGGCGCTGTTGTCCCGCCGTAAAGAATCCGGTGGTGTTTTCTATTCATCGTGGTTTGGAAAATTAGTGGGTGCTTTAGGCTGGGTCTCTTTTGCCTGTTACTGCTATTTCGAAACGTTGCGCTGTTTAATTTTGGAGGACTACGTTCGCACGTCCTTCGCGCTGATATTTCTCGCCTTCTCGCTCCTCTTAGCATTCCTTCTGATGACAACGAGAGAAAAAGGGGACGCGGATTTAGTTCTCACGATAACAAAAATTGCACTTATAACCGCGGTCTTTTACTTCCCGTTTTCTGAATTTGCTCTTCTTGGTGATTTACTTATTTTCGTCACCGCTAAACTGAGCGTTATGATGCTGAATCTACTCAACGTGGGCGTTTATATCGTGCCTCCATCCAGCATTTACTCAACCAGCAGTTCCTTTCACGAGGTCTACAAACCGATAGAGATAATCTTAGCGTGCACTGCGATACAAAGTATGGCTCTTTTTATGGGTGTGGTTTTTGGTGTAACCGCTCCGATAGGAAGAAAGCTAAAAGCCTTTTGTGTCTCTGTTCCTGTTATATAAGGGATAATCATATTAAGAAAAGCATTAGTCTGCGCCGCATACTTTGAGCAATGGTTTGGCTCCCCTTTACACAGCTTTTTTATCGCACACGAAGTATTAGCGAGGGTAGGCGCGATGATTGCGTTGATTGTTATTGCCTACGTAGTGTTCGTGATACTTCCGGAAGCGCTGGACCTGATAGAGGATTTGTTCCGATTTTTAAAAACGATTTTTTCAATACGCATCAAGGGATAAACCATCTCCTCATCGTATTTTATCCGTGCATGGACTTACACCTCTTCGTACCCGACCACGACTTCTACATCCAGCATTTCACCTCGTAACTCACAATAATTGAAGTGATTCTCGCGTTCCCGCTGCCTTACCTTTTCTCTGTCTATTTTCACGTTCACGGTGCTTACCCAGGGCTGAAGCGATACACTTTTTTCTATCGCGGTCTCCAGCACCCTCACGGTTTTCGTGCTCACGGGTGTGCCGATAAACTGGTGATAGAGCGCACCTAATTTGATGCCTGCTTCGAATAATGCTCTGTCTCTATCGGATATTTCCTCTTTCACGGTCATCTCTCTGTCCTCGGTGAAGGGTTACACAACACTTTTTCTTTTTCACAAAAAGAAAACCTGTGCTAAAAGAAAAACAAAGAGAAGTTTTTTACCTTCGGTAAAAAAATTGTTGGTAAAGCTTTTCTTTCTAAAAAAAAGGTTTCTCGTGAAATCTCGTGGTTCATTGTTTACTATTTATTACGGGAATGGCTATGATTTTAGTGTGTATGTGCATGAAGGAGTGATATGTATGCCAAAGTGGGAAATACATGATAAATGGGCAGCGCAGATAGAGATATCCAAAGAAATGTCGGACTTTGTGAATCTTTTGAGTGACTTTCCCGAAAAGAGTCAGGAGTTCATGGAGTTCTGTGAACGTGAAGGCGAAGGAATAATTCTGGATCTGGTAAGCGTTCACGATTTCAGAAGGATAATGAAAATCCCCAAGTATCTTCAGGTAGTATTTCTGCGGCGTCAAAAAGGGAGTGAATATGTAAAGGCATGGTATCTGCATTATGTTCTGGATTATATAAAAATGGCGCCTGCTCTGACCGTTGAGGAGATACTAAAAAGGACTGAAGAC
>JAUWNY010000075.1 GCA_030612405.1 Candidatus Methanophagales archaeon
AACCCCTGTCATTTTATCTCACACATATCCACTCGGTTCTTCTGCCTCCTGCTCTCGCCTCTGCCCCTGCCACTGTTCTTGCATCTCTTCTATTATTTTACCCTCTGCCACCCCCCTTTCTTCTAAATCCGATGTATCTACAGCGATTCCTAATATCTCACTGATTTTTTCCAGCAATTCCTTCGCCGCATGAAAATCCGGATATTCGGGGTCTGCCAAGTTGTGCGTGGTGTTTGCAAATAAACAAATGCCCTTCAGTCCTTTCTCTCGCCCTATCGCAACTACAAGCCCTGAAAAGCCGATGAATCTATCTACGTTTGTTTTTTTAATCCCGAATTTATGCATCTCTTTCAATAACGCTGTGTCGGTCGCACAACCGGTTATCCCCTCTTCTATTACCTGTGCACCGAGCGAAATCACCATTTTTACGTGATATTTCTTAAATAAATCGGTGACCTTATCCGCAACTATGTATTGATTCGGAGCATTGTACGACTGGTAACCCCTTGTTATTATAATGTCCTGATTCTGCTCAAGCGCATAGAATTCCACGCTTGGAAGATGAGCTACATTGCCTTTCGCTATTTTTGCACCGGCAACACTGGGAGCCCTGAGATAAGAAGGTCCGTAATAAACACTTGGGAATCCATACGAATACAATTCCGCGAATATCCGGGGGTCTGTCTTTTTTACAAGTTCGTCTACAACAATTTTCCCTACCGACCTCAGCCCCGATGACCCCACTATGGCTATTGGTTCCTTCAGGTGTATCCTACTCCTGTCCTTATCCCGATAAGTTATCCACGCTTTTTTCGTTATGCCCATAATTTTCAGATAAGATTTTTCTAAAGAAAAGAAAAGTTTATGTAGATAAAAAGAAAAATCCGTGTCTTAATTTAAATAGAAGGAAAAGTATAGATTATAAACAACAAAAATGTGCGAATCAAGCGTGCTGGTGGAAAGAGGGGGTAGTAAAACATTGCTGATGGAAGACGTGGTTCATGTAGAAGTTAACGGTGAGGACGTAAAATGCACGGGGATATTAGGGGAGACGCAAAGCGCTAAGGGCAGGATAAAGGAAATCAATCTGATGACGCATACGATAGTAATAGAAGATACATAAAGGGTGCGTATGAATGAGAGATGTAGCCATAATAGGGATTGGGCATACGAAATTTGGAAGAGCATCGAAAACGTCACTGGAGTTGTTTTCAGAAGCGGCACTGCAAGCTGTGGACGATGCAGGAGTGGACTTGAAGGACATAGAGGCGTTATTTCAGGGTGCTGCGCTCCCCGGTTTTGAGGAAGGGCAGGTAACGCCCGCGGCATTCTCTGCTGCCGAACTCAACTTGGGTGGGGGTTCTATACCCGCGACGCGCTACGAAGGTGCTTGTGCCTCTGCTTCAATCGCAATACGTGAAGCCGCGGAATGGGTCGCCTCAGGACAATGCGACATGGTAATGGCAGGAGGGGTGGAAAAAGCGTTGTTGATGGGAACACTATTTGCAACGAGAATATTTGCGATGGCTTGCCATGCACCAACCGAGGGACCGGCGGGGCTAACTTTTCCGGGCGTTTTCGCAATGGCTGCAAGGCGGTATTCCAAAAATTACGACATTCCACTGGACAAACTGCGAGAACAAATGGCGCTCGTTTCTGTAAAGAATCACAAGCACGGCGCTTTGAATCCGCTGGCACAGTTTTATAAGAAGATGGGCGACCTGAAGGTAGAAGATGTAATAAATTCAAAACTGGTGGCAGACCCACTGACGGTTTTAGATTGCTGTCCTTTTTCTGACGGTGCTGCGGCTATCGTGCTCTGCGCCGCGGAAGAAGCGAGAAAATACACGGATGACCCTGTTTACATATTGGGCACCGGACAAGGTTCAGGCGGAGCATTATCAAAGATGAAGGATTTAACAAAGCCGGATTCGCGAATAAAGTCTGCGAGGATGGCATTCAAGCATGCGGGGCTCCGCCCTTCGGATATAGACGTGCTTGAACTCCACGACTGTTTTACAATTGCGGAACTGATAGCGTTGGAGAGTATGGGTTTCTTTGAATGGGGGGAAGCAGCAGAGGCAACCACAGAAGGACAAACGGAATCCGGCGGAAAAATACCTGTGAATATGTCCGGAGGGTTAATCGGCAAAGGGCATCCGATAGGAGCAACGGGAGCATCTCAGGTTTACTGGATAGTTAAGCAAATGAGAGGAGAAGCAGCAAAAGGGAATCAAATTGACCCTGTTCCGGAGTACGGGATGACAGATACGCTTGGGGGTGACTTCGGGACGCTGTGTCATATTATACTCGGTAGGGGGAAATAGGGACTAGGGTCTAGCCACTAGGGAATAGGGGAAGGGGGAAAATGATAAATTCATATCAGGATTTGGAGGTGTGGAAGAAGGCAATGGAGTTGGTAATGGATATTTATAAAATCACACAAACTTTTCCAAAGGAAGAACTTTATGGTTTGACAAATCAACTGCGCCGGGCATCTGTGTCGGTACCCGCGAATATAGCCGAAGGATGGGGACGAGGAATTACAAAAAATCATTGAAATAAGCAAGATGATGAACGCCTTAATAAACAGCTTAAAAACACCCCTAACCCCCAGTCCCCAGTCCCCAGTGGCTAGTCCCTAGTGGCTATTGGCTAATATAAAATGATGACGACAAAAAAAATGACCGGAAAAGAGCAAGAAGAAATAGAGAAAGAATATAAGGAATACACGGTTTTAAGCCTCTCCGAATATGAAGAAGGATTGAGGAACGGGAAATTGTTAGGGTTGAGATGTGCGTCTTGTGGCGGGATAACCTGCCATCCAATGCCCGTTTGCCAGTGGTGTGGAGGCAGAAGCCTTAAGAGAGTGGAATTATGCGGGGACGGGGAGTTGACGACGTTTACGGTGATTCGCGTGCCATCAGAGGGGTTTGAAGAGGGGGCGCCTTATATCCCCTGTCTGGTGAAGACAAAGGAGGGACCTTGTGTTGTAGGGCGGCTTGACTACGATACGGAAAGTGCAACGCAGGAACTAATCGGTAAGCAGGTGAAGATGAGCGGTACGCACACCTGTAAAGGCGATAAGTTCTCTGACGGGGCTCATACGTGTCCGGTATTTAAAATACAAGAAAATAAATTATAGACACAGATTAACGCAGATTAACACAGATGGTAAGAATCAACACGGTTAAACTAAAATAAATAGCCAGTGGAGAACAGGGATAGAACACCCCCTATTCCCTACCTGGCTATTCCCTACTTCCGGCTCCTCCGCAACATCACGTATCCCGCAAGCACCACCAACCCAACCGAGAACAGCATTATCGTCACCGCTTCAGGCACCGGTGCCGTGAAGCCAACCGCACTCGCATAAGCTATGCCGTCTGATGCGTTGTTGTATGTGTCCACTGTTCCTGTGTCCCGGTTGTCCGTAACGATGTCGTGTTCATCGTAAGTAATCTGGAATCCCGAGCTTGTACAAGGTGCTTGCTGGCACAAACATCATTTGTTTTATGGATCTGAAAAAGTTATTTCCTCTTTCTTTCCGTTCAAGCAAACCTTAAAATGGTCTAATACATCCCTACCAAGAATTGATTTTACGGGACTTTCTTTTGGCAAATCTGAACATATTAGTGATAATTCGAGTTCTTTATCGAGTATAATTATCTTTGCTTTATACAAAGGCATCAAAGAAACGCCACTCGCGGTTGCTATTGGAACGTGTCCTTTGAGTGTAAGCTCAAGTTCGCGGGCAATTTTTTGAGGAACTAAAGTCTTTGATGCTGCGAAATCTATGTGGGTATTTAAGGATATTTTACCCGTTCTCCCTTTAATTACTATTGAAATCAAGGGAAGACCGCTTTGATAAGCGAATTTTATATTCATATTTATATCATAAATAATATGTAACCACAGGTTGGATTTTTTCCGATTCTTCTGAAATAGAATGCTTTTTCTGGATATTTCTTCTCTGCCCTTTCCAATGCCTGATCAATTGTATCTCCAATTGCTACTAATTCTTTTTCACAAAAAGCAGCTATTTTTCCCAAATATTCACGCTCGAGATTCTTTTTATTCTCCTGATAAGCCTCTTCGCTTTTAGCTATTTCTTCTTGTAGATTCATAATTATGTATTGGTCTAAAGATATAAATAATTTATTCAACCAAAAAATAAAAAAGAGGGGATGAAGGATTTCACCATCTTAATCAATCCCTTCGCTTCCTCGTCCAAACATACCCTGCCAGCACCACCAGCCCCACCGCGAACAGCACCACAGTCGCCGCTTCCGGCACCGGTGCTACGAAGCCAGCCACACTCGCCGAATCTATACCGTCCGATGCAGCGTTGTATTTCCCGGTGTTTGTTCCGTCATTTTGTTTATCAGCAACGATGTCCCACTGCTCGTAGGTAACAGAAGCCCCCGCGCCAATCGCCCAGATTTCGGTAACCGCAAGCGTTCCGCTGCCATCGGTTGCATTCGTCTCCTGTGCCGCTGACGGGTCTTCGCCTGCATCGAGCGTTTTGCCCTCACTCACGCCCTCGTCCTGAATCCAGAGCATGTAGTTAGTGCTTCCTGGAAGTCCGTTACCCCAGACGTAGACGCTCTCGCCTGGCAGAAACTTCTCCTTTGGATTGCCGTCCGCATCGCAGGCGCAAATCTTTGAAAGCTCCCAGTCCAACTTGCTCACAAATACATCGGAATTACCATTAGGACTAACATCGTAAGCGCCTGCGGTCGTTGGATAGTTGGTTGAACCTGTACGCCCGGCAACAAAAGGACTGCCTGCTCCGTCTATTGTAATGGCAAAGGCATCATCCGCTCTGATACTACCGATGAAGGTGCTTGCGGTTAGACTGCTCAGGTCGCTGCTTAACTTGCTCACAAATACATCATAATCCCCACCATTATAACTGGAATCGAAAGCGCCTGCGGTCGTTGGATAGTTGGTTGACCTTGTCCACCCGGCAACAAAGGGACTGCCTGCGGAGTCTATTGCAATCGCAAAGGCACGATCATCACTGCCACCACCGATGAAGCTGCTTGCGGTTAGACTGCTCAAGTCGCTGCTCAACTTGCTTACAAATACATCGTAACCACCACCATTATAACTGCAATCGAAAGCGCCTGCGGTCGTTGGATAGTCGGTTGATCCTGTATACCCGGCAACAAAGGGACTGCCTGCGGAGTCTATTGCAATCCCATAGACATAATCACTATTGCTACCACCGATGAAGGTGCTTGCAAGCAGTGGGTCTATAATCAGCGGACGAGCAGTGTCGTAGGCGCCGACGCTGAACCCGTAGGTCTCCTGGTCGTAGACTGTGTAGGCAACCGCCACCTCCTCTCATTCGCTGCCCTTTTCCTGATAGGCAACGGGCTTGGAGAACCGCACCACACCTGCAACGGTTGTAATCTCAAGTTCTCCGGCTTCGTTCACACGGAGCGCATCCGCGCTGCCTTCCACGCGCACGCGTATCGCTTCCGGATTCGCACCCGGTTCTACCGTAAAAATCTTCTCCACGTTGCTCCCGTAAGCCTTCAGAGAGAGCGTTGTTCCTGCGCAGACCTCACCGAGCGAGACCACGTTATAGGTTGTGAGGTTGCTCCGCCACTTCTCCGGGTCGTTTCCGATGAAGTAGCTCACCTTCGTGGGCGACTGCTCAATCCCCACGGGCGTAACCCCTCCCTTCACGGAAAGGAACTCGCGTATCGCCACGCCCGCCGTCCCGTTCTCCGCGGCAGGGAGACTGTAGGTCAGGACGCCGCCGTCCTCAACGAAGACCGTACCGCCAAAGGTTCTTGCATAGAACCGCACCGCTTCGTTCTCTACCTGCCCCTCGTTCGCTACGAAGGGGACTTGAAGTTTCACCGCCTGCTCCAGAATCTCGCTCTCTCCAATTCCACCCCCTTCAACCTCAACTGCCGCCACAGCAGCGCTGGCAAGAAGCGTGCCAGAAAAAACCACCGCTGTTAGTAGCAGAGCCGCAGCGGGCAGTAAAACCGCCGCTGCTTTCCATATCTGGCTGATTCTTTCCATTTTGATACCTTTTCTTGTGTTTTTATCTTTCCATCTTTATTCTTTAAAAAGTTTGAAAATAAATCGTTGACACAGATTAACGCAGATTAACACAAACCTTTTTGCAAGCAAAAAGCTTTACCAAAAAATATGATGAAAAGTGCAATGCCGTTAAAAATAGCCCACATAACCCAACAAAAAAGAAAAATATCCGTGTAAATCTGTGTAAATCTGTGTCTTAAATGGAAAGAAATTATACTATAATTATATACAAGCACAAAAGAAAAGCCATGAAAATAAAGAAAGTTTGTGTTGTGGGAATAGGCGTAATGGGAACGGGAATCGTGCAGATATGCGCTCAGGCGGGTTACGCTACGTCGGTTGTCGGCAGGAGCGAAGAATCGCTGGAAAGAGGACTGGGGAAAATAAAAAACGACCTTACGAGACTCGCAAAGAAAGGGCAGATGGAACAGGAGGAAGTGGACAGGATTGTAGATGCGATAACGGCAAATGCGACAACGAGTTTAGAAGAAGGTGCAGAAGGAGCGGATTTTGTGATTGAAGCGGTATATGAGGATTTAGAGCTGAAACAGGGAATATTTAGCGAATTGGACCGAATATGTCCCGAACATGCTATTCTGGGCAGTAATACCTCAACGTTTCCTATTACTGCTTTAGCCACCGTAACAAAAAGACCGGATAAAGTAATTGGCACGCATTTTATGAACCCGCCACCGGTCGTGAAGGGAATGGAGATAATAAAATCGTTATTAACCTCCGAAGACACGGTAAGCATAACGAAAGAGTTCGTAAAGTCGTTGGGAAAGGAGCCGATTGAAATCAAGGATTCCCCGGGGTTCGTGGTGAGTCGAATGATCTGTCTTGTGATGAACGAAGCGGTGAGGATGCATGAGGAGGACATCGCATCTGTTGCGGACATAGATAAAATAGCGAAATTGTGTTTTAACTGGCCTATTGGTCCGTTCCAGCTTTTGGATTTGATTGGAATAGACATTGTAGCTGCGGTTCTCAACACGATGTACAATGAGACCGGGAAAGAGCGATTCAAACCCGCGCTTCTTATGATGCAAATGGTGAGAGCGGGCTGGACAGGCAGAAAAGCAGAAAAAGGGTTCTATGAGTATGAGTAGGTGTAGGTGCAAAACGAGACAGAAGAAACGGAGGCGGGGATTTATAAGCTAACTATGGATCAGGAACAGGCGAAATCCCGAGCAAGGGCACTTCTCGACGTGATTGAAAACATGTACGAAATACGGATTACTAATTTAGAGCAGGTTATCGAGGCGATAACCGAAAAGACTCTCGATGAGCAGAAGATATTAACGATTACTACCTCGTTAAACTCGTGGGTTGCGATGAATCCGATGGATACGGGAGAGGTCGAGATACCGATGGAGGTCGTGAATGAATTGATTCGTTTAATTTAAAAATGTCGACGATAGCAGAGAAAATACTGGGTGAAAAGGCGGGAAAAGGAAAAGAAGGGAAGGTAGAGGCAGGTGAAATTGTAGAATGTATCGTGGACTACATAATGGTAAATGACATAACGGGTGTGCCCGCGTTTGAAGTGCTTGACGAACTTGGCGTTGAACTTGAGGAAGAGATGAAAAAGGAGAAGGTGGTGGTGATACAGGACCATTATGTTCCAAACAAGGACGTGGATTCCGCGGAACAGGCGAAGGCTTTGCGGAGCTATGCCCGGAAATATGGGATTGCAAATTATTATGAGATAGGAAAAGATGGCAGTGGGATATGCCATCAGGTAATGATAGAAGAGGGATTTGCAGCACCGGGCAGACTGATAATAGGTGCGGATTCACATACTTGCTCTTATGGCGCCTTAGGTGCTTTTTCCACCGGGGTTGGCTCGACAGAAGCCGCAGCAGCAATGGCCGCCGGGAGATTGTGGTTTAAAGTTCCCGCGACACAGAAGTTCGTGATAGACGGCGAATTGAAGAGATACGTAATGGGGAAGGACATAATTCTGCATATTATTGGCGACATAGGCGTTTCAGGTTCGCTATACAAAGCACAGGAGTTCTATGGCACGGCGATAAACAATTTGTGCCTTTCGGACAGGATAACCATCTCAAACATGGCAGTGGAAGCAGGAGCTAAGGCAGGGATTATCCCCCCCGACGAGAAGGTCTTTGAGTTCTTGAGTGATAGTGGCAGGCTAAGAGGGGACTATAAACCCGTTTATGCTTCGGATGCCGAATACGAAGAAGTATTTGAATACGATGCCTCTGAAATAGTTCCAACGGTTGCAAAACCTTTTTCGCCTGACAATACCGTGCCTGCAAGCGAACTGGACGTTCCCATTGATCAGGCTTATTTAGGGTCCTGCACAAACGGTAGAATCGAGGATTTAAGGATTGCTGCGGAGATGTTGCGAGGTAAAAAGGTGAATCAAGAAGTGAGAATGATTGTGATTCCCGCGAGTAAAAGGGTGTTTGAACGGGCGATAGAAGAAGGATTAATCCAAATATTTCTCAAAGCGGGGGCTTTTGTTTGTGGTCCTACCTGTGGCGCTTGCCTGGGTGGACACATGGGCGTTCTCGCATCCGGGGAACGATGCATAAGCACAACGAACCGAAACTTTATCGGGAGGATGGGGCACAAGGATTCGGAGGTTTATTTGGCGAATCCCGCCGTGGTTGCAGCGTCGGCAATTGAAGGGAGGATAACCGACCCGACGGAGTTGGAGATATGAGATTAATCGAACAAGAAAGAACAATTTTTGATAATCGGACGCGGATGAGCGCAGATAATCAGGATTTTAAAAAACATAAGGCATTTGATAATCTGAGGAAATAGTTTTCTGCGTAAATCCGCGTAAATCTGCGTCCTAAATAGGTAGAAGTTATACTTTATATATAACGAGATTAACCAAAAGTTTTAAATAGTGAAAAAATTATGCACTAAATTATGAGCGAAAAAATCATAAGGGCTGTCTTACCGGTGATTCCGACAATTTTGCTCATTACATGCATCGTGGCCGCGTTTGCGGTAAATGACTGGAATGTGCAAGCTACGCTCTTAGCAGAGAGCCCGCAAAAAACAATGGGAAGGTTCTTGCCTTTCGAGCATGGAGCTGAAACAGAGCTTTTTGAAGATGTGAGTTTTAAACTTTCTGAAGACAGGAGGACGCTTACTTTCGAAGCGGTGCTTCATTCGCCGTTGAAAGTCCCAATAACAATAAAGGAGATGTCAGCTGAAGTCATTTTGGACGGTAGCACCGTTTTCATAAGCTTACCAAGTGAGGTAGAGATCCCTGCGCAGGGTTCATCGAGGTTAAAGTTGGAAGGTTCGCTTGCCGAAGTGGAAGTGCCCACTCAGTTGCCTGAGGAAATGCCAACGCCAGATATTTGCAACATGAAGATGAAGTTAGACATTAAAGGGATAGAACTTGAAATGGGTGAGTCAGGACTGGGAGGCAAATGAAAAATGAAAAATGCAAATATCAAAATGCAAAATAACACAGGGAGGTGTTCCCGGATTGAACTCTGAAGCGATTCTGGAGTGGGCGGGGTGGCGAAAGATAAACTGGCTTGGTGTCATCGCAGGTGCGCTTACGCTTGCACTACCATTTATGGGAACATGGTGGCGGCTTACGCTCGGTATGGATGTGGTAACTATGTTGATATCACCGTTTGGAGTGGAGATGAGCCTCTTCGGCGAGGAGACGATAAGATCACCACTCTTCTGGTGGTTCTGTCTCGGTCTCAAGCTTGGCGTCGTGTATCTCGGCGTGCTTCTTCTGCTGGGCTCGGTGCTATCTATTTCGGATCGCCGTGCAGCGATTGCAGAGCAACTTGTGCGTTTCAGTGCAAGGAAGCTCCTCTGGCTCGTCGTAGCGTTTGTTGCTGTGTTGGTGATCGTCATCACGCTTGTGAATCAGTCTTCAGAAATTTTCCGCTCTTTAATTGGCGATTTCCCCTTCCAGCTACAAAGTGCCCTCCCCTATCTTTCCGGTGAGGGCAGCATCACCGGTGGATCAGAAGACATGGGTATGTATCTTTCCATCCCGATCTCTATGGAACTCACGCGGGCATTCGCAATGGCGGTACTCGCTGCTGCACTCGGTATCGCCTCAAGGATTTATCAGAAAAGGCTTTATAACAAGAAAGAGTGAATGAATGGAATTTGCTACTTTATGGCGATATTCCACGTGCAAAAAAGAGCGGCAAAAAAAAGGAGGTGAGAAAAAGTGGTAATGATGCCTGGATTTGAAGTCATATTTGCAATCGCTGGATTGTTGGCAGTGGCTTACGGGATTAGGCGAAAGGCGATAAAAGGGAGGTGAAGAAGGTAACGAAGAAGAAAAGGGACTGAAGAAAATTGCACTTCTTCGTTAAAACTTCGCCTGCAAGTGAAAATTTCGGCTGCAGCAGTTCACGCGAGCATGCACCGCGTGCATTACTCGGTGCGGGTATAAGTTGCGTGATTGCGCGGGGTTTTGCGAGGATATTCTCTTCAGAAATTCCATAAATATCGGGCTGCATCTGATCGAAGCTGATGTCTTCGATAAGATTAAAAAAGCAAAAATGGTAAAAGTATCTTTGGATTTGGAAGAGGGTTTGCATAAAGCGATAAGGAAGAAAGCGATAGACAAAGGGGTAACAATGAAGGCGCATATAATCGAACTTATCGAAAAGGGCAAAAGAGTAGAAGAAACTGAAGGTATAGAAAAGGCTGAAGAGTAGGTAGCTGCTGCATAGATAATTGTTACATAAATGTAGCTAGTTATTAGGTGGATGAGTGGGATGGTCAGGGGTACCTAAACCGAAGGCATAAAAGTAATTGAAAATATAAAGGGGTGCGAAACGGTAAAAGTTACGAAGATTATCCGAGTTCAAATGAATGTCGTATAACACAGATTATATGACATGGGTATTGAAAAACGGCTTAAAAAAAATTATTCGCGATTCAAAGGGGTTTTAGACGACTTAAAATATTATATGACCTAACGTAACGTTAAAGGACCAAAAAACTGGCGGATTATATGACATTGGGGGTGTATTGCGATATCTTTTGTGTCTTTTATTACTTTTATTGCTTTTAATCCTTTGAATATAAAAATGTAACTGTTACAAATGGTACAAATATAACAAGTGGTATGGATACTACAAGAGATACTTTCTTTCCCAAAGAAAGTTTTTTCTTTTGATAACCCTTTTCTTCCTAAGGAAAGGTTTTATGAAAGAATCAATGAGCACCGTGGACATAGCAGCTATCGTTACTGAGCTACAAGAACTGTTAGGAGCACGAGTCGTGAAAGCGTATCAGCCAGGTAAACTAAAAATTTAGTGATTTCCCTGAAAAATTAGATAGTACCCCCTTCTATTTAAGACACAGATTTACACGTTTTTTTTCTTTGGGGTTTAGCATTGCAATGTCAATCTCCGGAAGGACGGAAACGCGTGACAGAAGGACAAACCAAGTGCAGAAAGAGAGGGGCGTTGAACTTTCAGATATACGCCCCAGCCGGGAGTCGAACCCGGGTCTTGGGCTCCGCAAGCCCAAGGGATATCCACTACCACACTGAGGCTTTATTTTTGTATATTCTTAAAGTATAACTTCTTTCTATTTAAGACACAGATTTACACTGATTTACGCAGATTTATTTTAGTTTAACCGTATTGATTCTTATCATCTGTGTTAATCTGTGTCCATAATTTA
>JAUWNY010000034.1 GCA_030612405.1 Candidatus Methanophagales archaeon
TGTAGTGACCGTTCCCGTGAAGATACTGAATGCAACCGATGTCGCAGGCGGTTCGGTTAACGTATCCTTCGATCCCTCCATCGTGGAGGTTCAAACCGTAACACCTGGGCACTTCGGCACGCCTTCATTCAACAAAGACAATACAAACGGTTTCGTACGTATAGCAACCGCGGGAGAAACCGCAGTTGGTATAGATGAAGCAGTGCTGGCAAACATATTGTTCAAAGGAACGTCAGAGGGACATACCGACCTTAACATCCGGGACGCACTCTTGAACTTCGAAGATGGGGCTACGACAACACCTGCAACCATTCCAGGTTCCATAACCGTTAAAATATATATGCAAGGCGACCTCAACCATAACAATGTCGTTGATACCGGTGATGCAACGCTCGTCTTGAGAATGGTCGTCGGTTTGACACCTGAGGATATGCTCGGTGATATGAATGGCAATGGGATGGTAGATACAGGTGATGCGACGTTGATACTGAGGACGGTTGTAGGGCTGATATAGGATAAGCGAGAAGGAAAAGAACAAAAAAATATAAAAATTTTCCCCCCTTTTCTTTTTTTCGGGGGACACGTTTCTTTTTTTTTTGCAAAAAAGAAAGCCGTAGGCTAAAAGAAAACCTGTTTCTTTGGTAAAGCTTTCTTTTCTAAAGAAAGGTTTGTGCTAAGAAAGGAAATAAAAAGGAGGGAGGTAAAAAGAGGAGAAGAAGATAAAAACAACGTTCTTTTGGTAAAATAAAATAAATCTTTAAAACTTCTTACATCGTGTTTTAAAACTTATTTTTGAACCCCATTAATTCAGACTTTTATTTCTTTTCTCTTCCTTCTCCACGTAAAAACCGAAAATCAGTTTATATAGATTAACCCTATTTGAAGTTAAGTAATAATAATAGAAAAGGTAATGGCGAAGGCGAAGGTAAAGAGGTAGAAGATGAGAATAAGAAAAATAATTAATCTGGTGAAAATCTGTGTAATCTTGTGGTTAATACTTTCAGTTGGAATTGGAGCAGTATCTGCTGAGGGTCCAGTATGGACGGCGAAACCTGGTTGGGATGTCCCAAGTGTGGGACAGGCTGCAAAACCTGCTTTTGCCGATCTGGACAACGATGGCGACTATGATTTGCTTATCAGTGAAAGATTTGGAGTTTCTTTTGGCTATGAGAACACGGGCAATGCAACCAGTCCAATATGGACGGCGAAACCCGATTGGGGTGTTCCATGTGTGGGGATGGGTGCAAAACCCGCCTTTGCTGACCTGGACAGCGATGGCGACTATGACCTGATGATCGGTGAAGGTCCCAGTGGTATTTCTTATGCATACGAGAACACGGGTAATTCAACCAGTCCAATATGGACAGAGAAACCCGGTTGGAATGTCCCAAGTGTGGGAAGGGGTGCAAAACCTGCCTTTGCTGACCTGGACAGCGATGGCGATTATGACCTGCTGGTCGGTGAAGGTCCTTATGGTCGTACATTTGGCTATGAGAACACGGGCAATGCAAGCAGTCCAATATGGACGGCGAAACCCGGTTGGAATCTCTCATCAGTGGGAAATGGCGCATCACCAGCACTTGCAGATTTAGACGGTGATGGCGACTATGACCTGCTTATTGGAGAAGGACTCAGTGGTGTTTCTTTTGCTTACGAGAACACGGGAAGTGCAAGCAGTCCACATTGGACAATGAACCCCAGTTGGGAGATCCCAGACGTGGATAAAGCAGCAGGACCAGCACTTGCAGATTTAGACGGTGATGGTGACTATGACCTGCTTATCGGTAGATTTGCTGGTTTTTCACATGGCTATGAGAACACAGGGGCAACACCAACAGCAACAACTGTACCGGTAACTACACCTACGCCAAAACATGAAGAGGAAGAGGAAACACCAACACCTACAACAGCATTAGTTCCTGTGATGCCATGGCTCATAATGATAGTAGTAGCAATATTTCTTGTATACAAAAGGAAAGATAAAAAAGAGCGGTAAAAGATGAGGATAAGAGAAATAAATAATCTGGTGGAAATCTGTGTAATCTTGTGGTTAACACTTTCAGTTGGAATTGGAGCAGTATCTGCTGGTGGTCCAATATGGACAGCGGAACCTAGTTGGGATGTCCCAGATGTGGGAAAGGGTGCACACCCAGCCTTTATAGATATAGACGATGATGGCGACTATGATCTGTTTATCGGAGAACAATATGGTATTTCTTTTGCTTATGAGAACACAGGTAGCGAAAGCAGTCCAATATGGACAGCGAAACCCAGTTGGGATCTGCCGGATCTGGAGATGGGTTCAAAACCAGCCTTTGCAGACCTGGACGACGATGGCGACTATGACGTGCTTATCGGTGAAGGTCCCACTGGAGCTACTTATGGTTATGAGAACACGGGTAATGCAAGCAGTCAGAATTGGACAAGGAAACCCAGTTGGGACCCACCAACTCAGGGATTGATGGGTGCCAAACCAGTACTTGCTGATTTAGACGATGATGATGACTATGACCTGCTGATATACAAAGCGTATACTGGTGATCCCTATGCATACGAGAACACGGGCAGTGCCAGCAGTCCGGATTGGGCAGCGAAACCTGATTGGAATCCACCTAACGCGGGACAGGGTGCAACACCAGACTTTGCTGATTTAGACGATGATGGTGACTATGACCTGCTGGTCGGAAACAGGACTGGTGCTACATCTGCTTATGAGAACACGGGTGGCGCAAGCAGTCCAATATGGACGAGGAAAACCAGCTGGGACCCCCCGGATGTTGCGGAACTGGCTGCGAAACCTGCCCTTGCTGATTTAGACGATGATGGCGACTATGATCTGTTAATCGGTACAATGGATGGTGTTACACTTGGCTATGAGAACACTGCGGAAATGTCAGACACGGACACAGACGACACACCGCCGGTCATAAGCAGCGTGGTTTCAACAGGCATAACGAACAATTCAGCAGCAATAACATGGGACACTGATGAATCGAGTGACAGCCTGGTTAAATATGGCACAACCTCTGAAGAAGTTTACATGTCAGAGGAATACAATGCAGCAGAGGTCACATCTCACAATGTCACTCTCACAGGACTGGATGCAGAGGCAACCTACTATTATCTCGTGAGCAGCACAGATACAAGTGGCAATGCTGCTGAAAGTGCGGAATACTGCTTCACAACACTGGCAACGCCAGACACCACACCGCCAGTCATAAGCAGCGTGGTTTCAACAGGCATAACGAACAATTCAGCAATGATAACATGGGACACTAATGAATCAAGTGACAGCTTGGTCAAATATGGCACAATCTCTGGAGTTTACACATCAGAGGAATACAATGCAACAAATGTCACATCTCACAACATCACTCTCACAGGACTGGATGCAGAGGCAACCTACTATTATCTCGTGAGCAGCACAGATACAAGTGGCAACGCTGCTGAAAGTGCGGAATACAGCTTCACAACACTGGCAACGCCAGCAATGAAAAAGGCATTTGAGATTATAAGCATAGAAGCCGGAAAGACGAAATCAGTAACATTTGAGGAATTGGATGTGCGCAAGATAAGCATAGAAGTGGATAAGAATGTAAGTGACGTTACTGTGACGGTTGAAGAGGTGGATAAGCCTGAGGAAACCACAGAAGCACCTGGAATAGCTTATGGCTACGTCAATATAGCAGTAACAAAACTGATGGATGTGAATGCAACCACGAAGATTGAGTTCAAGGTGAACAAGTCCTGGCTTGCTGGCCACAACATTGATGAAGCAACGATAAAGCTTAACAGATACGATGGAAATTGGACCGCACTGCCCACTTCTAAGATAGATGAAGACAACGCTTCCGTTTATTTCGAGGCTGAGACGCCTGGACTTTCGTTATTTGCAATAACGGGAGAGAAGAAAGTAGAGGCGGCGGTAGTAGTGGTAACACCTACGCCCACGTCAGCAGTGACACCAGCTACAACGCCCGTGTCAGAAGTGCCGGGCTTTGAAGCGATTCTCGCAACCACATCGCTGCTAATAGCATATCTGTATTTGTTTGTGTTTAGAAAGAAAGGGAAAAGAGGTGATAGATGAAAAATGAGTATAGCGAAGCTTTTTGTGAAGAAGGTATTGTCTTGTCTTTTGGTGACGATGATTATTATGTCGTGTGTGCCGCTTGCGGTTATGCAGGCGGCTGCACAAAGCAGTGTGCCTTCCACTACTTCAAAGCATGTTGATCAAACTTTCTTAAAGTTTGATGCTGATGAAAGAGAAGAAGTAGCGAGGGCTGTGCTTGCCAGTGAAATCATGCTGTATCTTGGAGCGACAAATCTTGATCTTGATGAGGAAATAGATTGTCGCTCATTAGAAGAATTGAGTGAAATTGCAAGTCATTATCCCCGGTATCCACGCCAGATCACTGATTCTATGGACAAAATAGTGACGATATACAAGCCAGTGGAGAGGATTGTTGTATTCAACCACGATGGGTTCTTGACGCTGCGATCAATCAACGCAACGGATAAGGTAGTCGGTGTTTGCGCGTATTTGGAGCGGCATTTTGGACCATTATTTCCCACAGAACTCACTGACTATCCAAACATTGGTGTCTTTTTTAACCCCGATTATGAGGCGGTATTGAATCTCAATCCTGATGTTATCCTTCTATCAGGATGGACATACAGGTCTTATGGGTATTCTGAAAACGATGCGATTCAGAAGAAATTCGAGGATTTGGACCCACGCATCGCGGTAATTCGCCTTGAGTGTGACAATCCATCGTATTATGTGAAAGAAGTAAGAAAAATAGGCTACATACTTGAAAAAGAAGAGGAAGCCGGGGAGTTCATTGATTTCTATGAGAAATATTTGAACACCATCAAAGAGAGAGTGGATGCACTTTCTGAGGATGATAAACCAAAGGTCTATTTTGAACTGCCCAGAGCAAATTATCAGACTCCCGGTTCAGGGACGGCAGTTCACAGGATGATCGTAGATACCGGTGGCAATAACATCTTCAGCGACCTTTCTAATGTCGTGGATATTGACCCGGAGGAGGTAATAAATCGAAATCCTGAGATTATAGTCAAGGGTGGAAGGGCACCGGGCTATAATTTAGATGACCCCACCTTACTGATAAAAACAAGAGACGAAATCATGAATCGCCCAGAATTGAGGGGTGTGGTCGCGGTGAAAAATGAAAGTGTTTACATAATCCCTTATGGTTTTATATACTCGCCAACCCACTTTGTATGTATGGTATACATGGCGAAATGGTTCCATCCCGCGCTTTTCAATGACCTTGACCCGGAGGCGATTCATCAGGAATACCTCACAAAATTCCTTGAAGTGGACTATGACTTAGATGAACACGGTGTGTTCGTGTACCCGGAGGTGAACTGATATTATGCCTGCTGAAAGCAATGATAAGACTCGTCGAGAAAATTATGTCGTGAACCCCATCGGCTATGTCAAATCAAAATATCACCATTTTGATGATGTACCTCACTCTCATGGAAAAAATGGGTGGGGCGAAGATACTACTGAAATAATACTTTATCCCGAGCATGCCGCAGGTTTAGAAGGTTTAAATGGTTACTCTCATATAGTTGTGCTCTTTTGGATTCACAAAGCAAGTGAATGGAAGCTGCCAAAGAATAGCCATAAGCCCACGTGGGTGAAAGTCTTTGCCACCAGAATGCCAGTCAGACCTAATCCTATCGCTCTTTCGGTAGTGGAATTAGTAAATTTTTCGCCTGAGAACGGAGAGGTGTTGGTGAAAGGGTTGGATGCCTTAGATGGAACTCCTATTCTGGATATAAAACCGTATATTGCTGATTTCGACAGTTATCCAAAAGCTACTTTGCCAAAATGGGTTGAAAAACATTTAAGGGAACATCACCATGTTCATGATAATCATGAGCATAGTCATCATGAGCATGAGCATCATGGAGCAGATAAATAAACTTGTCACCGGGGGTGTTTATGCATACTCAGAATCAAGTTGAGGTGAACATCATCGAGGTCGAGACAAAGAGCGCAAAAATAAAAGAGCGTTACGAAAAATATGAAAAGTTTGTAGATAGAAGATATTTTTTATATTAAAAACGTGTATATAGCATCAAATAGTATGCTATTACAAAAATTAATAAAGAGAGATGGAATAAGATGCCATCAGGCACTGAGACTATAACTGGAACGAGAACAAAGAGAGCGGAAATAAAAGAGCAATACAAGAAGTTCATCGGAAGGAAAATCCTATTTATCCTTTTTTCCCTCCTCCTAATATTTATTATTGCAGGCATAGCCGCAACGCTTGGCTCTTATCCTATCACAGTCACAGAGGTCTATTCAATAATATGGCATGGTCTATTTCAAAATCCCGAAACGACAAAAGAGATTGTCGTCTGGAACTTGAGATTGCCACGCATTTTAATGGGCATTTTAGCGGGCATAGGGCTTGCAATTGCGGGGACGATGATGCAGGGGATTTTAAGAAATCCAATGGCGAGCCCTTTTACCTTAGGCATATCCGCAGGTGCGGGATTTGGCGCTGCTCTTGCCATCATTCTCAGTGCAGGTTTTGTCGCTGGTGAGTATCTCATCATAGGAAATGCTTTCATATTTGCTCTAATTCCCACTTTTGTTATCCTTGGATTGGCACGCTACCGAAGAGCTACCCCCGAGACAATGATTCTCGCTGGTATCGCATTATTATACATTTTTCACGCATCAACAACGTTATTAATGTACTTTTCTGAGCCAGAAGCAGTAAAAGAGGCATACTTCTGGATGGTTGGCAGTCTCGGAAAAGCTTCATGGGATAATCTGTTGCCTGCATCTATCGTGCTTGTAGTCTGCTTTATTCCGCTTCTGTGGAAGTCATGGGATGTCAATGTAATGGGTGCCGGAGATGAGATTGCAAAAAGCCTTGGCGTGAATGTCGAGCGAACCAGAATCTTTATAATGGTGATTGCTTCTTTGCTAACTGCAGGTATCATCTGCTTCACCGGAACCATTGGATTTATAGGATTGGTTGCCCCGCACATGTGCCGCATGGTTATCGGTGGAGATAACAGGTTTTTAATTCCTGCATCGGGTCTTTTTGGTGCCGCCCTTTTGCTTGGCGCTGATACCGTTGCAAGAACAATCATAGCACCCGTAATTCTCCCGGTAGGAATTTTGACAGCATTCATGGGGGGTCCTTTATTCCTTTACTTGATAATGAGAAGAAGGAGGGAGTATTGGTAAAATGGTAAAACTGAAAATAAAAGATGTGGGGTTTAGCTACGCAAGTGTGCCCGTTCTCAATGGTATCTGTATAGAGCTTACCGCATCAGAGATGTTAGGCATCGTGGGTCCAAATGGAGCAGGGAAATCCACGCTTATCCGATGTATAGACCGGATTTTGAAACCACAGCGTGGAAGTATACTGCTGGATGGGCAGGATATAAAAGAGATGCATCTGATGGAACTTGCCAGAAAAATAGGCTATATTCCACAAAGCACTTCCCAGATCTTTCCTGCCACGGTCTTCGACACGGTTCTCATGGGCAGACGTCCTCATCTTGGCTGGCGAAGCAGTGAAAAAGACACTGAAATGGTTTTAGAGATGCTGCAGATGCTAAACATCGAAGAGTTCGCCATGCGCGACATTAACGAACTTAGCGGCGGTCAGCAACAGAAAGTGTTTATAGCGAGGGCACTCACACAAGAACCCGCTGTTCTTCTGCTTGACGAACCTACTTCTAATCTCGACATCAGACACCAGCTTGAAGTAATGGACATCATAAAAAACATCGTGCGAGAGAAGGGTATCGCTGCGATTATGGCTATCCACGACCTTAATTTAGCTTCGAGATACGCCGATAGGATAGTAATGATGAACGGGGGCGAGATTTTTGATGCCGGAGACGCTGCCTCGGTGCTCACGCCTGAAAACATAAAGCACGTTTATGATGTTGAAGTGGAAGTGCCCAATCACGGTGGAAGACCTTATATCGTGCCTATAAGACCTGTAAGATAAAATTATTCAACGATATTATTTTGAGGAATCTTAATTCCACCGAATTTTGTGCAGATGGAGATAGCCTGCCCGCACTCAGGGCATTTATTTTCCGTGGTTATGCGATAACTAACTACGTCAAAACTGTATCGCTTGATTAACAGCGCACCGCAACGTGGACAATAAGTATTCTCATAAGGATGCCCGGGGACATTGCCGCGGTAAACATAATTCAAACCCTCTTCCTTCCCTATTTCCCACGCACGTTCCAGTATTTCAACAGGTGTTCTCCCTTTATAAAGACCAAATTCAAGCGCCCTGTAAGCCGGATAATACTGCGTTACGTGCCATGGTGTGTTTTCCCCGGTGTCTTTCACGATTCTTGAAGCTATGCTCCTCACGCATTCCTCATCATCGTTTACACCCGGTATAATGAGCGTTGTAATTTCAATATGAACCCCCTTTCTCTTCGCTTCCTTTATATTCCGCCATACTTTCTCCACATCAGCACCACAATATTTCCTCACCGCTTCCTCACAGCCCTTTACATCCACATTCATCGCATCTAACCCATGCTCCACCAGCAACCTTAGCGCTTCAGCGCTCATGTAGCCGTTCGTTACGTATGTATTATAGTAGCCCTCTTTTTTTGCGAGTTCAAAGACATCAAGCGAGTATTCGAAAAGCAAAGTGGGCTCGTTAAAGGATATAGAAGTCCCCTGGCACCCCTTTTCTTTCACCATTCGCACAAGTTTCTCAGGCGAAACATAATTACATCTCGCGGGATTTGGGGCGGATTTGCTAATGTCCCAATTCTGACACCAGGGGCAGGAGAAATTGCAGCCGTAACTTCCTACTGTTAATGCCTTGCTGCCCGGGAAGAAATGGAAAAAGGGTTTCTTCTCTATCGGGTTCGCACTTATAGAGGAAATATCGCCATATTCCAGGGTGTAGAGTTTTCCATCAATATTCATCCGTGTTTTGCAGAATCCCAACTTGCCTGCGGCAATTTTGCAGAACCTTTCACAGGTTCTGCATCTCACTTTCTTCTTCTCATCCTCGAACTCGGATTCGAGTTCGAGTTGCTCGTACAACAAAGCCTCTTTTATACATGGATTTTCTCGAACCATTTTTTGATTTCTTTGGTAAAGTTAACTTTCTTTTTAAAGAAGGGTTTTACTATCCTTCAAGCTACAGCTATAAATAAATAAAAACACGATGCACTACATAATCACCGAGAAGGGGACAACGGCGAGAAGAATCGCCTCTATTTTATCGGATGGTAAGGCTAAACACAAAAAGATAGGGAGTATCGAGGCGTTTGAGTTCGACGGTAAAACCGTTATGGGTCTGAGCGGGCATGTCATTCGGCTGGATTTTCCAGCGGCATATAGCAATTGGAGCAGCATAAATCCTTCCGAGCTGATTGATGCCAAAATAGTAGCGGCTGCATTAAAAGGGACTATAATCACAGCGCTGAAAAAGATAGCAAAAGACGCGGATTTTATAACTGTTGCAACGGATTACGACCGGGAAGGCGAGTTAATCGGCGTTGAAGCACTACACATTATCAAAAAGACAAATCCTGACGTGAAGATAGACCGGATGCGATACAGTGCGATAACCGAGCCCGACATAAAAGAAAGCTTTGCCGCAAGAAGTGAGGTTGATTACAACCTTGCCGCATCTGCCGAAGCGAGACAGATAATAGACTTGATCTGGGGTGCATCGCTGACCCGATTCGTTTCTTTATCCGCAAAGCGGTTAGGAGATGAGTTCTTTTCGGTTGGTCGTGTGCAATCGCCCACGCTCGCACTGCTGGTAGAGAAGGAAAAAGAGATAAAAAAATTTGTGTCCCGTAAGTTCTGGGAACTGCATGCGAAATTAAAAGCGCCAGAGGGTATTTTCGATGCGACACACAAAAAGCATAAATTTGATGAAAAGGAAGAAGCAGAAGAGCTAAAAGCGCGAATCGCTGCGGTAGAGGAGGGCTGCGTTCGTACCGTAAAGACGAAGTTGCGGGATGAGAAGGCACCCACGCCGTTTGATACTACCGGTTTTTTACGCGCTGCGTCTTCTATCGGGTATACGCCAAAACGAACAATGTATATCGCGGAGAGTTTATACCTGCAAGGGCTCATCTCTTATCATCGCACGGACAACACCACATATCCCGATACGCTGGATTTAAAGGAGCTGGTGAAGATGTTTGTCGGTACTGAAGAATTCGGTGAGCAAGCTCTCGCGATAAGCAAGAAGAAACGATTAACGCCAACCGCAGGTAAGAAAAAAACCACCGACCATCCGCCCATACATCCCGTCGGAAAAGCAGCAAAAGAAAAGCTCAGTAAGGACGAGTGGAAGATATACGAACTCGTGGTACGGCGATTTTTGGCTACGCTTTCCGACGCTGCGAAATGGGAAGACACCGAAATGAAGATAGAGGCAGGAGGGGAGATATTAGAAGCAAAGGGGAAAGAACTAAAGGAGCCGGGATTCCTCGCGGTTTATCCATATCTAAAGCACGAAGAGTTGATAATACCAAAACTAAAAGAAGGCGATAAAGTGGAAATTATGCAGGTGGGCGTTGTAGAGAAGGAAACAAAACCGCCGAACAGGATTTCGCAGGCGGGACTGATAAAAAAGATGGACGATTTGGGACTTGGCACGAAGAGCACGCGGCATGAGATAATCGGGAAGTTGTATGATCGTGGATACGTGCAGGGCAACCCGGCTAAACCGACTGAAAAGGCATTTGCACTTATTGATTCGCTGGGGAAATACGCTGCACTGATAACGAAGCCGGAGATGACGAAAACGCTGGAGCAAGAGATGGACGAGATAAGCGAGGGCAAACGTAAAAAGAAGGATGTTGCGGACGATTCGCGAAAGATGCTGAGAGCGGTGTTCAAGGAAATGGTGGAGAACCGTGAAGAGATATCGAAATCGCTTAGAGAAGGCATACGGGGTGACAAAGTCGTGGGAGCGTGCCCGGAATGCGGTTCTGAGCTTTTATTGTTAAAATCTAAGCGCGGGAAGCGATTCATAGGCTGCAGCCAGTTCCCTGCGTGCAACTTCTCTTTGCCACTGCCAAAAACCGGGCGCGTGGTCGTGACGGCAGACAAATGCGATGAACATCCGACCATGTTAAAATTAAAAATAATAAAAAAAGGAAATAGACGACCGTGGGATTTTGGGTGTCCTTACTGCAATTTCTTGCGGTGGCAGCAGGAGCAGGAGAAAAAGGATTAAATGAAAAATGAAAAGTGAAAAGTGAAAAATGCAAAATAAAAGAAAAGATTTATCAGAACGCTTATTGGACTTTGCTGCGGGAGTCATTAAATTGCTCGTCAGGCTTAATAAAACTGCGGTAGGACGGCACATTGGAAACCAGTTAATGCGTGCTGCAACATCTTCAGGAGCGAATTACGAAGAAGCTTGCGGCGCTGAAAGCAAAGCGGATTTCATTCATAAAATGCAACTGGTCTTGAAGGAATTGCGTGAGACCGTATATTGGTTAAAACTGGCAACCCGGGCCGATTTAATCTCTGATGAAGGTTTACAGTCATGGTTAAGTGAAGCCGAAGAACTGGCAAAAATTGTCGCCAAAACACTTTTTCTTTTTAGAAAAAAGAAAACCTGTGCTAAAAGAAAAAATAATTATTTCTTTGGTAAAGCTTTCTTTCTTAAAGAGAGGTTTGTTTTGACTTTTGCATTTTGCAATTTTCATTTTGCATTGTCTGCTCAAAAATCTACTGATTTTTGAGCAGATACGTTATTTACGCACTACTACGCTCAGCACATCTCCGTCGGTGAGCACATGCGAAAGACCCACACGCTGGCCTCCGTACTTCACTGACTTGCCCCAGATGCGTGCGTATCGGAAGTTCGTGACGAAATCACGATGAATGGTAGAACAGACATCAGCAACCGTGGAATCCGTTTTCATGACCAGTGGATTGCCCATATCCGGTGACGCACCCCGTGGCTTCATATAGATACGTATGAATCTTAGTTCGTTGTAGATTCTGCCTTTTAGCACATCGAGATTTGTGCCAGCAGCCGCAGAGATTGGGACTGCATCGGGGAATCGCCCCATGAGTGTCTGAAGCTGCTCAGAATTTGCCAGATCTATCTTGTTTAAGACCGTAAGTGCACGGATGTATTTGCGGTTTCCAATAACCACGTCAATAAGGTCATCGAGGGTGATGCGTTCGCGTATAAGAACCTCTGCATTGTGTATTTTGTATTCCGCTAATACCGCTTTGATCATTCTATCATCAAGTTCGAGCTCAACGGTGCTGTTTACGGTAATTCCGCCTCTGCTTGCTTTATGAATGACAACCACCGGAGGTTTGGTATTAACTCGAATGCCGGCATCGTATAACTCCTTCGCCAATATATCGTACTGCTGCGGATGAAAGACATCCACGATGATAAGAATGAGGTCCGCGTTTCGCATCACGGATAGTACCACTTTGCCGCGCCCTCGTCCCGCCGCTGCACCTGCGATAAGCCCTGGAAGATCAAGAAATTGCATCCGTGCACCTTTATAGAGGAGCGTACCCGGGATCACCTCGACCGTGGTGAAATCATAATCTGCAACCTCAGCATCGGTGCCGGTAAGGCAGTTGAGCAGCGTGGATTTTCCGACTGATGGAAACCCTACCATTACGACAGTCGCATCACCCGATTTTTTTACCGCATATCCTTCGCCTTTACCCGCGGATTTTGCGGTTGCACGTTTCTGCAGGTCTTCCTTCAGTCGGGCGAGCTTCGCTTTGAGCCGTCCAATGTGATGCATTGTCGCCTTGTTGTAAGATGTTTTTCTTATTTCGTCCTCTATGCTTTTGATGTCTTCTTCGATGGTCATTTTAGCGATGGTAATCAGGTAATTAGTAATTTGTAAGCTAATGTAAAAAACCACGAGATTTCACGAGAGGGACACAAGACCAGAAACCCGAGAGAGGGAAAATGATTTGGACTTCTTGACCTCTGTTGTTCTGTTTGAACTCGCGCTTAAGTTAACTTAACATCATAAATAAAGATAACCGAAAAAAAGCGACGGGGGAAAGGAATAGGAAAACAGGAAACCCCGCGAAAATAACTGCCCTTATATTCATCTGTTTGATGATTGATGACTGCGACATTTCTGAGGAATGAAGCAAAAGGTATTTATAGTCATTCCGAAAATTATTAACCATCAGATTGGTAATATTCATCAAGTTAGAGGAGAGTATGAAAAAGCGTTAGAGAAATACAATAGAAGCTTAAAAATCTCTGAAGAGGTTGGAGATAAGTCCGATATTGCTTTAACGTTAGCTCAGGTAGGAAGATTAAAATATGAGCAAAGGAGGTATCAGGAAGCTATATCCGCGTTGAGCAGGGCAACATTAATTTTTGAGGAGCTTGGATCACCTTATCTCGAGCTGGCAATGAAAGATTTGGATTCAATCAAGGAAGGAATTGGTGAAGATGAGTTTAATGAGATAAGCTAGGAATTGGAAAAGTGACACTCTGAATGAAATAATGTTATTCTAAGAACTTCTCTATTTCCTGTTCTTTTTCTTTCCATAAAAAGGGCACAGGAGGGATTTTAATCCTCAGGCGGATTAGGCTACTGATATAACACAACATGATAAACATCGCGCATACTCTTTCATCCACTTTTGAGACTTTCGGCGGGTCGAATTCGTAATTCAATTTCTTTTTCACGTCTAAGAATATTATCCGCTTGAATTGAACAAAATATATTACCCAATTCTTCGCTTCTTATGTTAATTATATCTCGAATTCTAAGTCCAAAGGCTACTGGTTCTTCAGCAGGCAGAGAAGGATAAATTAATTTTATTCTATAGTAGCCTTTTCGACCACTTGGTGTTTTTCTCATCCAAAAGATGTCATTTTTTTGACTGCCTCTTCCAACATCTCCTTCATCAAAATCTATTACAAGCTGATTTGGAACATCTAAATATAATCGGAAGTCCCTCACTAAGAATTTCATCCCATTTAAAATTTCAAAATGAATTGTTCCGGTACAACCTTTTTTTATCGGATAATCTTCTGGAAATTCTATTATTCCTTCTTTCATCACAAATTCATTGTCACTCTTCCTTTCTCCACGCTTGAATGAACTTATAGGTGGAAACTCAACAGTAATATTGCCTTGAAATTCGGAAAAATCAATTTCATTTAATGCATCCTTTAAAGAGTTGCCATTTAGTTTTTTATACGTTGTTAAATGTTTAACATATCAAGGTAATTGTGATTTCTGATCCATTTTTATTACAAAAATCGGAATATTCAAAAACGAAGCAAGACCTAATTCAAAATTGATTATATCCCTTGTTTTTGGTTCGTTATTGCGGTGATTACTGTGATAATTCATCATTTTCTCAACATCTGCGGTATGTTCTGTCCATAATAGTAGAAATGCCCCACAATTAATCATTTCTTTGTTAATTTCATCTAATAAAGGTCTACCTGTGAACGTAGTCTCAGAAACATAAGGAATAATTGATTTTGACTTGAAAAACTCTTGAATTGTATTTATCTCCTTTTTATCTACTCTTGCATGTGAAATGAATATCCTCAATGGTTTCCAGTTAGACATTTTATTCCTACGAACGATTCTCTCATCGCTTCGCTTTTCCTATTCACGTTACATATCAATAAAGTTTGCTACTTTTGCTATTATATAAAGTTTGTGAATATAAGTAAATATCAAAAAATTTATAAGGATTGAATACCAGCGATAAAAGTAGAATAAAACAAAGGGGTGATAAAAGGGGGGGGGTTATAAAATTGAAAATAAAAAACAAGGAAATGAGAAGAACCAATGTGAAAAAAACTCTGGCATTAGTTATAATTTTAGGATTGGTTTTAGCAAATTTCGCTACGATAGCAAGTGCATCACCGGATTTAACCGAGGCGGGAAAAGACTGGCTGGCAATGCACGCTGGCAGTGGAACGCCAAAGTGCTATGTACCGAGCGGCTTATCATGGACGTACCTAGGGACTGACGATAACACATACTCTGAAACAGGTGGGACAGCGCAGATAGTATCGCGGTTAGTAATGACGGCACTGGTGAAGTCGGTAACGTTTAACGGTGTTACATATACAAATGCGGATTTAGTAGCAGGTAACGACGGGAATGTGGTAACGCTAGATGATGCACGCTGGGTTGCGGATCACGATGGCGATCCTGCTACTGAAACTCAATATTGTATCGGTATAACACCAACACCAGCATCTACTCCAACACTAACCGGGGCAGGAAAAGACTGGCTGGTGACATACGCAGGTGTTGATAATTGTTTTCAGACATCGGGTATATCCTATAAAGACGCAGATGGTGTCTCGCATACCGGCTCGACCGGCGATGTTGCAAACTCATTATTTGTTGCCCATTTAGTAGGTAAAGATGATGTAGTAATAACTGCTGATGGTAAGACTTATTCTGATTTTAAAACGGCAAATGGTGGTAATGATTTGACGATAGTAGATGTTGGTTGGGTTTATAATAACGAAGGGGGTGCAGGTGAAGAATAAGTATTGCATAGGTGGTACATCAACACCAATGGCATTAACAGAGAATTGCAAGCAGTATATCGCGCAATATTTGGGCATAGTGAAGAATAGCGACTTTTGCTTCTCGGATACAATCGCCGTTACTGTTAAGTATTGGGATACAACCGATGTATCTCATATGGGTTCTACACTAGATGCCGTTGTTACGATAGTAAAGTTCGAAGGATACAGCTATGAAGATAGAGTAGCAGAGACGGGCAGGATAGACGCTGCGAAACTGACCAGTGAGAATGGTGGTGTTGCGTTGACCGATGATGATATTACGTGGATATATGACAACTCGGATGGCGTGGATAAGTATTGTTATAGTCCTGATGCAACACCAACACCGATACCCTCTACACCAAGCCCAACTCCAACACCTACACTAGCACCAAGCCCTACACCAACTCAAACACCCTCACCTCCTCCGGTCTATACTCCAGCACCTATGCACACACCAACACCAAGTCCGATTTCTTCTCCTTCGCCAACGCCAACATTTGTAGACTCAGACGGCGATGGAGTACTAGATAGATACGATTATGCACCCTACGACCCGAATGTCCAAACAAAGGGTGATATTAAACCTGAGACTACACCAACACCACAACCACATGGATTTGAAGTTCTATTCGTAATTGTTGGATTATTATTAGTTGCATATTTAATCAAGCGAAGAGTGGTAAAATAACCACATGCAATGAGTTCATGGATGCCAATGGCAAGAAATATTATGAATGGATACCTGCGATTGAGTTGGAATAAGCTCAAGATGCACAGAAAGGGGAAGAAAAGTAAAGCACTATCAATATGAAAGTAATAGTCATAGGCTCTGGATTTGGCGGCGTGGAAGTGGCAAGTGAGCTAAGCAAGCGAAGCAAGCTGCGAAAACGCTCAAAAGACCTTGATATTATCATGATTGACCGCCGAATGCGACTTGAATACCAGGCTGCACACCCGGATATACTGAGTGGAAAAGTCACGCCAGAAGAAATATCCGGCGATTTAAATAATTTCGCATCAAGAATAAATGCGGAATTCATAAATGATACGGTCGTAAATATTGATTTCGAAGCGAAGACGGTAAAGACCAAAGAAGAACGAGAGATACCTTACGATTTTCTCGTGTTTTCTATCGGTGCAGAACAGACCTTTTTTGGAATACCGGGTGCAGAAGAGCGTTCATATTCTGTTAATACATTAAAAGGCGCGATAGAGACGAAAAATGCGCTTGATAAACTGGATTACTCCAAGAAAATCAGCATTGCTGTTATAGGTGCCGGATTGACCGGGGTAGAAGTTGCCGGTGAACTGATTGATTATTTCAAAGGCAAAAAAGCATCAGCGAAAATATATCTTGTGGAACTCATGCCGAGGGTGTTGCCCGCTTTTCCTACTGAGAACGTAGCGAACTATGCAGCAAAATTCATTTCGGATAGCGGTGTTGAGATATTGACGGATACGGCAGTGCAAGAAGTAAGCGAGCACGAGATAACGTTCACCGACGGCACAGAACTCCATTACGACGTTATTATCTGGACGGCAGGGATAAAACCAAACAGCCTCTTGGAGAACCTTGAACTCGGTATTCCAAAGGAGAAGGGCTGGCTAAAAGTGGACCCTTATCTTCGTGTGGACGGCATGAAGGATGTATTTGCGGTTGGCGATACGGCATACTTCGAAAGCGGCGGTGTTCGCTCAGGTCAGAATGTGGAGGAGGCGGAACGACAGGGTAAACTCGCGGCGAAGAATATAATCAGAACAATGAAAGGGAAAAAATTGAACAGATACCGGGCAAAGAACACGATACAGAACCCCAGAGCTTTTATATCGCTCGGCAGTAATAAAGCGGTGATGTATTTCGGTGGGATGATGTTCAAGGTCTTTGCATACCGGGTGAAGAAGTTCGTGGAACGAAGGTATATGCGGAGATTCAGGTAAAGGTAAGAAAGAAGCAGGATACAAGATGCAGGATGCAGGATGCAGGATGCAAGATGCAGTAATTGCTCAATATCTTGTGGTATAAATTCTGGTAATGTCCTAACATAAGATAGTTTATATAGTAATCTGTCTAATATTCTCTTGGTGGATACCATGGCACGACCAAGAGGAAAAATCGATGTTGTTTGTCAGAACCCGCAATGCCGTTATTATCTAAAAGAGAAGGGGAAAGATATCATTAAAAGTGGTAGGTACAAGAGCACGGGGCATCAGAGATTTTATTGCAAGCATTGC
>JAUWNY010000024.1 GCA_030612405.1 Candidatus Methanophagales archaeon
AAAAGGGACTGGGTGAGAAAACTGGCGATAGAAGTATGCGGGATAAAGAATAAAAATATAAGATAGAAAGTCCAATAACCTATTCAAAATGACAGATGATAAAATAGCACTTGATAAGCAAATCTTTAGTGCCTTATCATCAGAGACAAGAATCAATATCCTTAAAAAACTTGATTCTAAGCGTAGGACGCTAAAAGAACTATGCGATGAATTAAATCTACCAAAATCAACTATTCGCGAAAATCTAACCGTTTTGGTTGAATCCGATTTGGTTAGAAAAAGGAATATAGGTAATAAATGGGTCAACTACGAGCCAACAGAAAAAGGAAGAAGACTGCTCCATCCACACGAAATGACAAAGATAATACTACTCCTGTCTTCTGCGGCACTCAGCTTTATTGGTGGAATTATTGAGATATATTTGTTTATCAAAAGTGCTTTCCCGGAAGAAGTGTTAGAGGGTGGTGTGCCTCTCTACGAACCAAAGTATTTAATTTTCGGCGTGATCTTGCTCTTGCTTAGTGTTCCATTTTCATACTTGGCTTTCCGCATGCGAAAGGTTAAAAAAGAAACGAAGAAGTAAATTCAATCAAAAGAGCAGAAGCAGATGAAACTAATATTTCACGTTGACATGGACAGTTTCTTTTCGGCGGTTGAAGTAAGAGAGAATCCCGAACTGAGGGGATTGCCGGTAGTCGTGGGAGGGCACAAAGCGGGAGAAGAAAAAGCTGTTGAAGAACCCGAAAGGAAGATAAGAGGCGTTGTAAGCACGTGCTCCTACGAAGCGAGAGAATATGGTGTCCATTCGGCAATGCCTATTTCACAGGCATACAAACTATGTCCCGATGCGAAGTTTCTACCCGTAAATATGCCGTTATACAAACGTGTGTCGAGAGAACTAATGGCTATTTTGAGAAAACATGCAGATAAAATAGAGCAAGTGAGCATTGACGAGGCTTTTCTCGACGTCAGCACGAAAGTGCACGACTGGAACAGCGCAAGGGAATATGCACGGATGATAAAGCGGGCGGTACTGGAGAAGGAAGGTTTAACGTGCTCTGTTGGCATCGCTCCAAACAAAACAATAGCGAAGATAGCATCTGATTTCGTGAAACCCGATGGTCTGACGGTTGTAGAAGAATTAAACGCCAGAGAATTCTTGACTCCTTTACCTGTAAAGAAGATTCCCGGTGTGGGTCCAAAAACAGAGGAGATGTTAAAACAGATGGGCATCGAGCAAGTAGGGCAGCTTGCGAGCTGTGACGCCCAAAAACTCGTTTCTAAGCTCGGCAAGTATGGCACGAGGCTTCATCTAATTGCAAATGGGATAGATGAAAGCGAAGTGGAAGAGGAATGGGAGCGTAAGTCTTTAAGCCGAGAGAGAACCTTTGCTGAGGATACGAGAGACGCATCAGTATTAAATGATTGCGTGGATGAATTAGCAGAAGAGGTTTACAATGCGATAAAGCGCGAAGGTTTTGTTTTTAAAACCGTTGCGATAAAAGTCAAATTTGAAGATTTTGTTGTATGCACGAGGGCTAAGACGCTTAAATCCTTTCATTCTGACTTAAGCATGCTCAAGAAAGCGGCGAAGGAATTGATGGCGGAATTTAGTGCAGGAAAGGGAAATGGAAAAGGAAAGAAAATAAGATTGGTGGGCGTTCGTGTCTCGAATTTGGGCGTGGTTGACCAGAGGCAAAGGAGAATAGTGTAATTTATATGAATTTATGGTGGTAAGAAAATATTGAATGTTGAATACAGGATAAAGGAAATTAAAAAGGGAATAAAAGATAGGCCGATAAGGATAAATATGAGCATACATTTAATATACAATGCAGATATATTTGAGTCGTCCGAAATTAGGATGAAGGCAGGGATCAAAACGGATGTGGAAACGATATAAGTATGAACGCATATCTAATGGAAGAGGTAAAAAAACATGATCAAATCCCCCTATCTTGGTATTGACCTCTTTGCAGGTAGTGGTGGTATCTCTCACGGTCTTTTACAAGCAGGACTTGACATGAGATTAGGAATTGAAATTGATCCGAATTTCGCCGTTACTCTGAAAGAGAATAACAAAAATATGAATGTGGTGGTATCTGACATAAGGGTGATAGACCCCACAGAAGTTGTAAAATCTGCTGGGCTGCGGAAAAAAGATATAGACCTTATTGTCGGCGGACCTCCGTGCCAAGGCTTTTCTCAGTCTAACCGCAGATCCCGGAATTTAGACAACCCTTTAAACAATCTCTATAAGGAATTCTTTAGATTTATACGAGAACTTCAACCGCAAGTCTTTCTTTTAGAGAATGTGGCAGGGCTTAAAACTCTGCACAGAGGAGCAGTGTTCCAAGATATTTTAAAAGCAGGAGAAAAAGTTGGATATTATGTTCAGTGGGATATAGTCAGTGCAGAAGATTTTGGAGTCCCTCAGCGGAGGAAGAGAATAATTTTTATAGGGACAAAACAGAAGACAGATAATCTTTTTTATGTGAAAGAAAATAAAGCTGTAACTGTTAGAAGTGCATTGGACGACCTGCCTATTTTAGAGAACGGAAATGCAGTTGATGGGTTAAAGTATTCCCGATACGGCAAACTGTCAAATTATCAAAAAATGATGAGAAAAAATAATGGAAACATCGTTTCAAACAATTTAGTAACAAGAAACAGCGCATTAGTTGTAGATCGGTATAAGTATATACCTCCGGGTGGAAACTGGAAAAACATACCTCCTCATTTGATGTCAAACTATAAAAATGCAAACAACTGCCACGGCTGGATATATTATCGGCTCAGATGGGATGAACCATCTGTAGTTATAAGCAATTTCAGAAAAAATATGCTGATATATCCTGAGCAGCACAGAGGTCTTTCTGTTAGAGAAGCCGCAAGATTACAGTCATTCCCTGACCACTACGTTTTTTATGGACCACTCGGGTCACAGCAACAACAAGTCGCAAATGCAGTTCCTCCTCTGTTAGCAGAAAAAATTGGGAATAATATAATAAAATATTTGATGGATGTGCAAAAATGATAGATAATAAAGAAATGCAAAATTTGATCATAAACCATAATAAATATATCTGGGGAGATTGCATTTCAAAGAAAGATGTGGAGGAGTGGTTTAACAATTTCAAAGGAAAGGTGATTGATACTACTAAAGAAAAGGAAATAGCTCTTGATTTAGTATTAAATTTTATTTACTACAATGAAAAAGAAATCAAATATTTATGTAGGAGTGCATATATTATGTTCCGACAAAGAAAAATTAGAGATTTCGCATCAATGGGAAATTCCATAGATACGGCGGAGGCATTGTTTAATGAAGAGTTAACAAAATGCAGATTCTCTCACATTGGCCGCCCAAGCGAGAGCGGGGGCTATATTCTCTACCCCTTTAGACACATAAATGAACTTCCATTATCACTTTTCCTTGAAAGGTGGGATGAGCTTACTGACGACATTGCCCGTCTAATTTTAGTGGATGATTTTCTCGGAACAGGTGAGACTGCGATTCGTTTTTGGAAATCTCAGATAATCCAAGATATAATAAAAAGATACCCCGATATTAAGTTATATTACATAGTGTTGGTTGCTCTGAAAAGAGGGATTGATAATGTGAAAAATAATACAAATTTCAAAATAATCTGTCCGCAAATTTTTGATGAAGAATACAGGGTTTTTTCTAAGAAGTCTTCCATTTTTCTGGGAAAAGAAAAAAGAGAATCGGCCAGGCAAGTTTGCAAAAGTTACGGTGAAGATTTAGAAGGGGAGGAGTATGCTTTGGGCTATAAAGATTCGGAAGCACTACTGGGTTTTCATCATAATATTCCAAATAACACCCTACCAATAATTTGGTCAGATAAAAAGGGATGGGCCCCTCTCTTTCCTAGGGAAAGAAAAATATATGGATTAAGGTGATAAAAATGGATGAAAATAAAAATATCTGCTTAAAAAATCCTTTTGCCGGGTTTAATGCCAGCCTTATGGATGATGAAGAGATTATTAAGTACTGGATTCAGCCTCAAATTTTATTTGAGCAACAGGCAGTGGGGGTTGACCTTACAGGGAGTATTCCTGTGGTGCTGAATGGGGGAAGAGGAACTGGAAAAACGATGCTCCTCAAATTTATGTCCAATGAGGTGCAAATAAAGAAATATCTTTCCGAACATGGAAATGGTAGGAATTTTTTGAGAGATAATTCATACATCGGAGCATACTACAGGTTCGATGGACCCAGCCTTTCCAGCTTTGCAAACAGAAATGCTGATCCGATGGTATGGGAAACAATTTTTAAGCACTATTTTGACATTGTTGTAGGCCAAAAGTATATTGCAATGTTTCTCAATCTTAAAAAAAACGGATGTTTAAGCCTCAATTCCGACAGTGAAAAGAACATTGTACTTGAGGTATTGAGACTTATAAATCCTGATTATGTTTCTGAAGAAGAAAACGAAACGCTGGAAAATTTGACTGCATTCATGCAGAAGATGGCAGATAAAGTATTCCAGTTCATCAATGATGTAGCTCTTGGCAAAAAGCAAGAATTCCACTCGCAACCAATTATCCGATCAGGAAAGCTTATTTTCGACATACCGCGAGTTTTTGCTAATAAAATTCCTGAATTCCGCAATAAGAATATAATTATTCTGCTCGATGAGTATGAAAATCTGCTCTTTCAACAGCAGAAAATTGTAAATACTCTAATAAAGCACGTCCAACGCCCCGTAACGTTTCGTATAGGCACACGCCTTCATGGGTTTAAGACATTTGATACGCTGAATGAAGGGGAATTTTTAATGGAAGATGCGGACTACAGAAAAATATTATTTGAGGATATACTTCTCTCACATGATAAGAGATATAAAACTCTCCTCAAAAAAGTAGCAAAAAAGAGATTAGAATCTGTACCTGAGTTTAAAAAGCTGGGACTGTTAGATATAGCGGAGTGGCTTGGAAACCTCAGTCCGGTTGACGAAGCTTTAAATGTCGTGGGAAATTTGCAAAAGGAAAACGTAGATATAGAGAAATATAAGGGAGCAAAACATATTAAAGAAATAATAAACGAACTCAAAAGGAGAGAGATTTCTGAAGCTGAAATTGATAAATTACTGCCCAAACTGATATATCCAAAAAATCCCTTAATTGAAATGCTGAATCTTCTCCTATTTCGTAGAGGCTATAATCCTGAAGATGTTGTAAATTTATTTACTCTATATAAACAAGAAACTCCAGAATATAAGAAATACAATGAGTTATATAATAAAAATGAGTTGGGTCTGCTTTTTCAATTGATAAGTTTATACCGTCCGAAACAAAAGATGTATGCTGGTTTCAATGTATTTTCTATGCTGTCTTCTGGGATAATACGGAATTATCTTGAATTGTGCTATCAGAGTTTCAATATATCGTTATTTTCTGAGGGAAAGGAACTGCTTAAAAAAGGACAGATATCTTTTAAGGATCAAACGGAGGGTGCCGAGGTTCGCGCAGAAAAGTTCTTTGAGACGATAGAAAGAATACCAAAATATGGAAATGAAATAAAATCCTTAGTGAGATCGCTGGGTGCTGTGTTTTCCACATGGCATAAGGATCCTCGTTTGAGGGAACCGGAAGTAACATATTTTTGTGTCGATAAGACATCATTGTCAGAAGTAGCAAGGAGAATCCTTGATACCGCGGTTCAGTGGTCAGTGCTTCAGGAAAAGAGGCCAATGAAGGGAAAATTACCAACTGAGCCACTGTTGGATGTATATGCGCTAAACCACATTTTAGCTCCCTACTTTAAAATTTCTTATAGACTGAGAGGACGAATTCCTCAATTCTATGAAGAGGATATTGAAAAGCTGATGTTTGGAAAGGAAGAAAAAAAGAAAAGCGTTATCAGCAGACTAAGCCGACTGACGGATGTTGACAAAAAGCACCCCACATTGTTTGACTTCTGGGAGGTAGAGGAAGGAAAATGATTAATGTAAACGGTTTTATTGAGAAAGCTGAAGCGATAGATCAATATGTTGATTCCGAGATTGATTTATTTATAAGCGGAATTAGTTTAGAGGATAGGTGTCCTCGAGGATGGAACATACTGAAAGAAAAAGGAATTGAAGTGAAACACAAAATCATCTTTTACTTTACTGAGGTGATTAAAGGAAGTCAACAGAAGGGTATACAAGATGCTGAGGAATATTTCGATAATCTATTTGACATGCAACCAACAGACCGCAAATTGTATGCAAACATCTATGATGAAATATCAGGACTGATGGAGTTTGAAAAGTGTTTAAACGACATTTTCCAGGAATTTGAAGATAAGAAAGTTGTGATAGACTTTTCAATTATGATTAAGCCTTACCTGTTTATCTTATTAAAATATTTACAAGATATAAAAAATATAGAAAAAATATTTTTTTTATATACTGAGCCTGCATCATACCATAAATCAAGGGCAAAAATAATTTCAAAAGGCGGTGATTACTTTACTAAGGGAAGTACAAAGACAGGAGAAATTCCAAGTTATTCAGGGAGTAAAAACTTAACCAAAAAAACGGCACTTATAGTGCTTTTAGGCTTTGAAGGAGAAAGAACAGTAGAAGTTGTTAGGGCAGTCGAACCCGACATAACGATACCAATTAATGGATTCCCTGCCTACAGACCTGAATTTAAAGATATAAGCATTATTTCAAATGAAGAGCTGTTGAGAGAGCCTGAGATTTTTAAAAATTTGGATTATGCACCGGCTAATGATCCCTTTGAAACAAAAAATGTGTTAGAAAAAATTTATTCAAAATACTCTAATCACTATAATATAGCCACAGCTCCATTAGGAACTAAACCAATGGCACTTGGAAGCTGCTTGTTTGCTTTGCAACATGCAGACTCCAGAGTAATTTATCCTTACCCTATGGAGTACAATCTTAAAGCTTCAAAAGGCTGGGGAGCCACATGGGTGTATATAGTAACTATTTTGAAGGGTAAAAATGGAATTTAATAACTCCGCGAATTCAATTTTAAAATGGTATGATGGTCACAAGAAAAAATTTGGATGGCGAGAAACCAAAGACCCCTATAAAATCCTCATCTCCGAAATTCTTCTCCATAAAACGGATTCCAAAAAAGTTGAAAAACTTTATCCAAAATTCATTGAGAAATTTCCAACAGTATATTACCTCTATCAAGCGGAGTCTGAAGAAATTGACAATCTAATCAAAGATATCGGCTTGTTTTACAGGGGACAAAGATTGAAAAGAATTGCAGAACAAATTGTTAATGAGTTCAATGGAAATATCCCTGCGTGTAAAGAAGACATTATGTCTCTTTATGGCGTTGGGGAGTATATATCAAATGCAGTTCTGTGCTTTGCATTTAAAAAGAGAATGCCTATTGTTGATACTAATGTGATAAGAGTTTATGAGAGGGCGTTTAATGTTAAATCCCTAAAATCTCGTCCTCGTACAGATAAAGAGATATGGGATTTTGCAGAAAAAATGCTTCCTAAGGAAAATTACGTGGAATATAATTATGCTCTTCTTGACTTTGCTTCAGATATTTGCAGAGCAAAAAATCCTTTATGTGAAATTTGCCCGATAAAAAGTATATGTGTGTGTTGGAAAGAGGGATGAAAAACTGAAGGTGAAGATAAGCGGAGCCTTTGTGATGATGTTTGGGAATACTAATGAAAGAGGAGATGAGGATTGGAATAAAGCCGAAACTAATTAAAGAATGTTAAAAACTCAATACATCTTTGTGATGCTTTTCTCAACCACCTCTCGTATATCCTCCGAAACTTTCTCCTTTTCCCTATCGCCATCTATTACCGATGTGTTTTTGAAGTAACTCCTGAGCGACAAATATTTCTCCCTGACCTGTTCCAATCTGCCCCTCTCTTCAAATAATTCAATGTTCTCGCGCGTTCTATTAATCCGTTCTAAACAGATTCGGGATGGTGTGTCGATAATAAAAGTGAGGTCCGGCTTCTGGAATTTTGAATTGATTTGTTTCAAAAACTCTTGGTCAACATCTATCGAACCAAAGGCTAAAGATGACAGAATATATCGGTCGGATATGACGATTTTATTCGCTCGCAAGGCAGGTTCAATCTCGTTCTCCAAGTGATGCGCTCTATCAGCGGCGAACAGCAATTGCAATGCCCGCGGAGACGGTTTCCACTCATGTTTAAGTGCAGACCGGATTAGATTTCCAATATGCGATGATGTTGGTTCCTTTGTCGAAATAACCGCCTCGCCTTTGCTCCTAAGGTGCGCTGCCAAAACCGCCGTCTGCGTTGATAAGCCTGCCCCGTCTGCTCCTTCAAGCACTATCAATACTCCTGGTTCTGACGTCATTTGATTATCCTCGTTTAATTTAAGGGCCGGAGCTGGGAATTGAACCCAGGTCTCGGGATCCACAGTCCCGAGGGATGCCGCTACCACACCCCGGCCATTTTTTGGGGAAGAGGCAAGTAAAACCATTTTAAAATTTTAAGTTTGATTTATAAAATCTTGCTATTATATTATAATAAAATAAAGTCATCCTATATAGAAATTATAGATAAGGGAAAGGGGAAAAAATGGCAGCAAAGGATTTAATCGTGAAGGAGATTGAAAAGGTTCCTGAATCGTATCATGCAGAGATATTGGATTTTATATACTTTTTGGAAACCAAGAAACAAAAAATGGAAACGATGATTGCAAGTGAGTCAGCGCTAAAAAAGGATTGGTTAAGACCGGAGGAGGATGAAGCTTGGCGAGATTTGTAAAAGGGGACATAGTGGTAGTCCCTTTTCCTTTTTCGGATTTGACGAGTGCTAAAAGACGTCCTGCTTTAGTAATTGCCGAGTTAGAGGGTGATGATTTGATCCTTTGCCAGATAACCAGCCAGCAGATTAGGGACCGGTATGCCATTTTGATAGATGATAGTGACTTTTCTATATAAGCTATTCTATACCATCCAATATTTGATAAAAGACAATAAATACGTAAAGAGGTTTTTGAAATGGGAAAAATAGGTGCGGCGGAATTGGGATTGAAATTGGGATTGGAATTACAAAGAAGACCTGCACCTGTTATAGTAGCCGTAATGAAAAGGCTGGACATTCACGAGGCGAAACGAGCAAAGGAAAGTGGAGCGGACATATTAGAGTTGAGAATTGACCTTTTAGAAGCCGAAGAAAAAAGTGTAGCGAAAGTGAAAGCATTTGTTGCAATGCTAAAAAATCCTCAGTCCTCCGTACAAATGCCGATAATCATAACGAACAGGAGAAAGGAGGAAGGTGGCGCATTTACAGGCACAGAAGCCGAAAGAATAGGGATGCTGAGTGACATCCTCGAAACCGCGGCTGCGGAGGAAGAGCTGGTAGACGCAGTGGACATCGAATTCTTTTCTCCCGCAGCAGGAAAACGGGAGATACTGAAAAAGGCGAAACGCCGTCACATACCTGTTATTTCCTCTTTCCATGATTTTAACGGCATGCCGCGCCGCGAAGATATATTGGGAATCATCACGAGTATGTATAAAGAAGGAGGCAGCATTGCAAAAATAGCGGTTACGCCGAAGACGGTGAACGATGCGTTGCTGCTGTTAGAACTCACGCAGAAACTGTCAAGTGAAGGGAAATTGGTGGTGACCATCGGAATGGGTCGTATAGGGCGCCATCTGCGAGTGATAGCACCGCTATATGGGTCTGCATTGGCTTATGGATTTATAGAAGGGGAGAGCGAAGAAGGTGGAGGAGTAGCTCCCGGTCAGTTCAGTGTGAAGGAGCTGAGGACCATGATGAACAAATTCCAGTGGAATTTTGAGCAGACAACAAACTAAACTAAAAAGTTTCATGCGCAAGGATTTTTAGTAAAGTTTTTGCGAAGCAAAAACTTTATTTCTAAGCGAATTTATTGATTCTATGCTTTTCATTCCCCTGAGTCCTAATATCTTACCTATTTCTTCTCTATACCTCTTCTCCACCTTCACACCCTCACGCTCAAGCAGTGCAACCAATTTTTTGTTGTATCTCTTTCCCGCTCGGTCGTAGTCGGTTAGTATGGCCACGCAGGTGTGTCTGCGCCTTAGACAATCAACGAACTCAACATGTGAAAACCCGGAGGACGAATACATTGCTATTTCCTTTGTAATGCCTATCTCTTTCAACGCTTCTTTATCATGCATACCTTCAACCACGACGGCATCTACCGAATCGTCCATCTCTTGAACCACGCTCGCCAGTTCCGTGTACGTTTCGTGATCATCCCTCCATATTGTTCTATTTGATTTGTTGTTCATGTCAATTTCCACATTTGTACTCCTCTAAAATATTTTTATTCGCTTCGCAACAGGGAGGGGAGGAGTTGTTTATATTTATATAGGGCAAGGCAAAAGAAATATTATTAGAGGTGGTGGAAGAAATGGGAGAAGTGAAAATTGAGATTCCCGCGGGATTATTTAAAATGGCTGCGGAAGAACTTGAAAAATCCGAAACGAAGGTGTTACTCAGGGAAGCGGTGGAGGAAAAGCTAAGAGTATTGCTATTATTCAAGGTGGTTGACAATATATTAAAGAAGAGTAAACTTACAGATGAACAGGCTAAAGAATTAGCAGAAGAATTAGAAGAGAGAGTTGCTAAAAGGCATGGGCTTATCTGAAGGTGTGGGTCAAGAATGGAACTTGTTATTGACGCCGCTATTTTGTTCTCCTTCTTTAAACCCGAATCTTTTACAAGGGATTTTGTTAAGTTGTTATACAGTAATGGAGTGAGATTATTTGCCCCTGCTTTTTTGTTAGACGAACTCCTAGCACTCAAAGAAAGAATCTGCGAATTTTGTGAAATAGATGAAGAAGAATTTACAACCTCTTTTATACTCCTATGCGAGGTATTAGGTGTTATACCGAAGTCAGAATATGAAAGGTTTCTTTCAGAAGCAAAAAATCTATTATCAGAGCATCCGAAAGATGCTCCATATTTTGCGCTAGCTCTCAAACTTTCCATTCCTATCTGGTCTAACGAAAAGAGATTTAAGAAACAGTCCAAAGTCAAAGTATTTTCAACACATGAGTTAAAAGAATTATTTTTATCTGGTTGATTATATTTCCATAATAAATCACAATAATTTATTAAATTTACATATATCTAAACTTTTTTGATTGTATATAAAGTATATGCAATGAAAAGAGTAATGACCATTGGGGGTTCGGATTGCAGTGGCGGCGCAGGAATACAGGCAGATATAAAAACGTTTTCCGCTCTGGGTGTCTATGGCACTTCCGTAATCACTGCCGTTACCGCTCAAAACGCATCCGGTGTGCAGGCGAAACACGAAGTGCCTGTTGAACTCGTGGAATCGCAAATACAATCCATTATGAGCGAAGCGAGCGCCAAAGGCATTACCGTGGATTATGCGAAAACAGGTATGCTGTATTCCAGCGTAATGATAGAAACGGTTGCGAAACAGCTCAAGAGACATAAAATCCCTTTTGTCGTGGACCCCGTGATGAAAGCAGGTTCAGGTGGGATTTTGCTGGCTGATAATGCGTTGAACACGCTGGTCAAACTGCTTCTGCCTATTTGCGTGGTTGTAACGCCAAATGTTCCCGAAGCCAGCTTTATTTCCGGGTTGGAGATAAGGGATAAGGAAGATGCGAAGGATGCAGCCGTAAAGATACACGAACTTGGCGCTTCTGCAGTAATCATAAAAGGTGGGCATCTCGCACAGGAAACAGCAGCCGGTAAAGCAACGGATTTGATATACGATGGAGAGTTCGAGGAACTAAGCGGCGAATACATAAAACCAGAAAAGGGGAAAATAATACACGGAGCGGGATGTTCGTTTTCCGCGGCTCTTACTGCTGCACTTGCTAAAGGCGAAAATTTACGGCACGCAGCGGCATCAGCAAAAAAGTTCGTGCATGGTGCGATAGCCGGAGGCGAAGAGCTGTCAAATATGATAGTGCTAAATCAGGCACGTGAGTTGCGTAAGAACGCAGACCGGTATTTCGTGCTTGAAAACGTGAAGGCAGCGGTCAGGAAACTGAAGAGCATTCCTGATTTTAAACGTCTCGTTCCTGAAGTTGGAACAAACATAGGCATGGCAATAGAGGGTGCAGAAAGCGAGCGTGACGTTGCCGCCGTGGACGGCAGGATAATCTCCGCGAAAGAAGGGATATATGCAGAAGCAGTAGATTTTGGCGTGAGCAGTCACGTTGCCCGGATGATATTAGCGATGATGGCGTTGACAGGCGACAAAAACAGAAGAAGTGCCATTAACATAAAATATTCCGTGCAAATAATAGACGCATGCAAACGAGCAGGATTCGTGATTTCTTCTTTTGAACGTGAACACGAGCCAACAGGTGTGAAAACAATGGACTGGGGTGTAAGAGAAGCGATAAAAAACCTTTCCTCAGAAGGGCGGCAGCGGCGGCAACAGGAGGTACCTGACGTGATTTACGACCTCGGTGCGGTTGGAAAAGAACCAATGACGCGAATTTTTGGCGATACCGCACTGGAAGTAGCATCGAAAGTGAACAAAATCATGGATGCTCTGGAGTAATATAAAACTTTGGCTGAGGCGGGAAAATCATCGTCAGGGGTTGAGCGGTTGAATTGATTTCTAAATCTTTATTGGTCTTCCTTTTCTCCCTTTTTATTTGTTTTACGTTTGCTACCATTAAATACAACTGAATTGCTTCCTTCTTTTTAACCGATTATAAACCCGTTTCCTCAAATCAACATCGAAAAAGATCACTCTTTTTTCTGATTCGTCTATCTTATAGACTATTCGATACTTTCCAACCCTCTTATCTCTGTATCCCCTTAAATTACCTTTCAAATCAACACCGGAATAGGGGTCGCTTAAAATTTCCTCGACAGCTCCTATAACCCTCTCTTTTACCTCTGCATTGAGTTTCTTCTCTTGTTTTAGAAAGCTATTCAACAAACGTGCTCTGTACATCTTCACCTTAATAGCTCTGCAATCTCTTCTGGCTTGGCATCTATATAATCACCTGTTTTTAGTTCTTTCTCCCCCTTCTTTAATCTTTTCAATGTTTCCTCGTCCATGAGCACTTCCAGTGTTTCAAGAATCTGGTCTATCTTCTCATGCGTATCATAAATCTCTTCAGCTATCTTCCTTGGTATTTGGATTGTATCCGTCTCCATGATAGTTAAATATACTTTGAAAGATATATAAAACTGAGTTCTTTATCCTCATATCTTTTAAACAAATCCCATGCTTTATCAAAAATCTCTTTATCCACGCTTATCACGTCTATTACTGCTGATGAAAGGATTTTGTCAAAAAAGAGTATTTTATCCCTTGTCCTCGTAAATCTCATCGTGTCTCTCAGCCAGGTCTTTTTTTGAGCGAAACATTTTACTTGTATTGAAGAAAGGGTCTTCGGGATTGAAAACAGAATTTTTACCAAAAAAAGAAAGAAAGTGGCGTTTTTTACTTTGTTAACGCCGCTTCTTCATTTACTCCAATCTTATCGCGGGAATCCAATTATTGTGCCTCTTTCCATTCGCATCTATAAACGCAGCGCAGGTAATTTCTCCGTCATCTATTTCTAGCCTGTCGGTATGATGGATCTGCGGGTAAGAGCCTGTAATTATTGTGTAGTTGTATTTTTTGTTTTCCAATAGAACAACAGTACAGTCGAAAGTGATGTTATGCCAATCCCCTACATATCCGTCCCAAATTGCCGTTGCATTCCAAGTTGAGTTTCAAATTTTGGCATATTCTGTATGACCGCCGGTTCCAAGACATGGATATGTGTACATTTTGGTTGCAATAACGGTATGATTTGGTTTGATTGTGCCCGTATGATTTCCTCTTATGCTGGGATAACCGCCAGAGCCTGTATCAAAGCTCCCCGTTGGTGTTGGAATTGACGTCCAGCCGTCCGCGTCTTCAAACGGGTAGTTATCCACTGCGATGGCATCTGTATCTATCCCCGTGTATGGCTCTGTTCCATTTGACGGATTTCCATGACATACATGGTCGCTCCAGTAGTTTCCGCCGATTATAGGTCCTTTGTCCCAGTCGTTGAAACCGTGATGGTCGTAAGCCTGTTTATTGTTGTTTATGAAATTGTTGTGATAGATTTCGTTGTCGCTTGAATAGTCGAGATAGATGCCATACAGAGTGTTGTTTGTGATGTTATTCTCTGTGATGAGATTGTTCGTGCTGGTTGATTCAAGGTTGATGCCGTAGTCGTTGTTTGATGCGGTATTGTTGTTTACATTGCTATTTTTTGAAGAATGCAAAGAGATACCGTAGTCGTTGTTCAATGCAGTGTTGCCTGTGATCGTGTTGTTGTTGCACGAAGACCACAAGCGGATGCCGTATTTACTGTTCGAGTTTGCAGTGTTGTTGATTAAAGTGTTGTTGTTGCTCGAAGGACCCAAGAAGATGCCTTCATAGATGTTCGAGTTCGCAATGTTGTTTATGAGCCTGTTATCGCTCGAATAGCATAAATAGATACCGTGGCCCCCTCCATCAAAGTCCTCGTAGATGTTTGAGTTTGCAATATTTATAGCAACCAAACAATTATCACACGAATTTAAGTATATCCCATATCTTCGATCAGAGGCATTATTGTGTGAAATAACGCTATAATCGGAGTTACTTAAATAGATGCCATAATCCCCGTCAGAAACGATGTTACCTATGATATTACAATGGTCAGCAGAAGTTACGTAGATTCCGTATGCATCACTTGCTACCATCCCAGTTACTAAAACCGCTAACATTCACATAATTTCCACTCACATAAACCACCTTCTCAGCAGTCCATTTTCCATGAATAGTCGTAGAATTCTTATCTTCGCCTTGTAGTGTTATCCGATTTTTTGATATGCTCACACCGTTGCCTTCGTAATAAGTACCGTTATAAACGAAAACTGTATCGCCGGGGCTTGCGGCGTCTATTGCCTGTTGGATTGTCGGATAATCAATGGGCACGTAGATTGTCAGTGCTGATGCCGAACCTACGAACACGAACGCAAGCACCGCTAATATGACTACTGTCGCAATTATTGCCCTGCCGAATTTGCACCTTTTGCTTTTCATCTTTTTTCCTTTTTCCCTCCTGAGTTTCTTATTGCTCGAGCAGCATTTAAAGTTTTCGGTAGTGCAATTTATAAACCACGAGATTACACAGATTCCCACGAGAGAATATTTGAGAATACGATTTTTAAATTTGGAGTTGCATCTTCTGTTCTACTCCCTTCTTTTATTCCCGTCAATTGTCGTTGTGCTCGTATCCTCGCCAATCACCGTGAGTTTCTTGTCCAGCGTAACGATTTAGTTGTAATAGCCTTCATAGACATAAATTGTAAGTTTTCGGTTATAACCCCTTTTTAGAGGTCAACGCCTTACTCCATCCAGTCATCCAAACAGAGATTGGGGATGCGTTCATAATGGCGTGTGTTATGAGTGACAAGAGTTAGCCTACGGCTCAAGGCGATACTGGCAATGAACAAATCATTATCTGCTAATAATTCGCCTCTTCGTGCTAATTGCGCTTTAAGTTCTCCATATATCCGGGCCGCTCCTAAATCTAAATTGTAAACTTCAATCTCACTATCCTCACCAAGCGACTCAAGTTTGCATAAAACACCCTCATTTCCTCTCAATAACTCTATGCAATGATCTGTGTCTAACACATACAACACGTACATTAGAGCGGCACTTCCCTTTTTATCGCTCTTGTTCTGTAAATCTCCCCTACGAGTTCATCTATGCCTTCAAGGTTACGCCACACACCTGCATGTCGCAACAAGCGGAGAGTTGTTGGCAAGTTTATCGTCACCACCGTCCCTTCAGGAACAGGTTCTTCTGGAACTACAACCTCTCCTTCTACCACGCCTTTAATAGTTTTTAACATCTCCTTCCTTCGCCTCCTTGTCCTGCTTGTGATTACTGTTTTTACTTTTACTTAAAATATGTTGAATATATAAATATAAAGGCGTAACGATTTCGTTGTAAATTATCCTTCGTAGACAAAAATCGTATCGCCATCGCTTGCGGCGACGACTCTGCCGCCTGGATTCTCACGAGAAAATAATTGAAGATGCAAGACACATCCCTAAACTTGTATCCTGTCTCCAGCATCATGGATCCCCGCTTCATTTTCTTGTGTTAATCTCGTGGTTTCTTCTTTTTGTTCTTTATCTGTGCTAATCTGTGGTTCAAAATACAAATCCTCATTTAAAAACGGAATTAAAGCAACCAGCAAACCGTCTACATAATATCTTTTCCTATCCATGACGCCGTTAGTGAAATACCCCACGGCACCCTGTTTTTCTTTCGTGTTCTTTTCGCCTATCAAACTATCTATCGCATCACCGAGTTCCGTGCCTTTTAAAAGCTCTTCTGAGATGAGCGATGGAAGCTCAAAGAAAGGAGAAGTCCCATAACCTATCCTGCCCGTAACGTCTATAATGCACATCACGCCAAAGGTGAACCATCGGTGAAACAATTTCTTTATCCCGCCTTCAATGCCCACAAAGAACTCCGCATTAAAATCCCGGGCTTCATCAATCCTTTTCAATTCAAACGCCCTGTTCCTCGCGCCAGCGAACGTCTCATCATCTATTGGCTGGTTGGAAACGTTACTGCTCACGCCGATTCCTGTTACTTCCACCGTGTCGAAATAAGCAGAAAACGCCTCCTTCGTCGCTTCCAATTTCACCGGGTTCCGGGAGCCAACTAAGATTTTCATTTGATAAAAATCAATAATGTTAAATTTAAATTATTATCTATGCAATTTAATTCTGACCGGGCGCTTACAAAAGTAGTTTTAATTGCAGCAATCTGTGTTTTTAGCACGCAATTTGGTGTTACGGTGATTGCACCGCTGCTTGGCGAATGGGTAGAAGGCTCAGAAGTTCCGTCTTTCGTTTCTGCATTGATCTTCTCCTCTTTTACTATCGTAAGCATACCGCTCAGTGTTTCAGGAGGTATTATATCCGACAAATTGGGGCGGAAACCATTGATTGTAGCCGGGCTTTTGCTTTATGCTGTTGCCTCCGCTCTTTTTCCATTTTCCAACAACACCTACGACTGGATATTTGTGAGAGCATTACAAGGAGCAGGAGCCGGATTGTTCTTCCCTGCGGTTACGGCTTTGCTCTCGGAAGTCACGAGTTACGATGAGCGCGGGCATGCGCTTAGCGTGTATAACATGGGTCTGGGCGCAGGTTTAGCGGCAGGCCCAATTTCAGGTGGATTCCTTTTCGACATTTACGGTATTCACATGCCATTCTTCTTTTGCGTTGTCTTTGCACTGCTAAGTGTCATATTGGTATTGCTTTTTGTTCACGAGCCGAAGACGAGATCGAAGAGAAAAAAGAAACGATTATCGTTAAGCGAAAGAGAACGAAAGGCATTGACACTGGCTTGTGTGCTGATTTTTTTTGGAATAGGAGTCGCAGCGATTATGGGTGCTTTATTCTCTACTTTTGCTACCGCCGATCTCGAACTTCCCGATTACGAACTTTCAACAGGAGTAGTAATCCATGCTACGGGTATCATCGGAGTGATCCTGTCCGCAATGTTCGTGGTGTTCGTAATACTGCAAACGGGATTCGGCAGGCTGATGAAGCGCATAGGGGAAATCACTCTTTCGATTGCCGGATTGTTCTTATGCGCCTGCGGCTTGATTGTGCTTCATTCCGCAACCTCCATCCTGGAACTGTTTATAATGAGCTTTTTTCTTGGTGCTGGTTTGGGTGCGATTTCACTGGGCACGCTAACGCTGGCGTCAAAAGCAGCGGGGGCGGGAGCAGGAGCAGGAGCGGGAGCAATAGAACAGAAACAAGAACAAGAAGGGCGAGTAATGGGTATTTATTACACGGTGTTTTACGCCGGTATTGGCGGTGTTCCTCTTGTTTGTGGTGCGCTCTCGGATATTTTCGGTGCACGGCTGCTGTTCCTGGGATATGCAGTGCTTCTACTCGTATTGATGGTTGTGGTGTGGAAGGTGAGGTAGGGACGGATGGATTATAGTCACCCAAAAAATTATTAACCACAAGATGACACATCGTGGGGCGGAGCCCCGCATAAGAAAAGGCTTGTTTTTAATTCAAAACGTCCTCAACTCACCTCTAATCGCCATCTCCGTTATCTCCGCGATGTTTGAGAGCCAATCATCTATTATCCGCCCAACCTTCTTTTCCATTACTCCGGGGTTCACATCGCTCCGTGGAACAATCTGAGCGGATGCTACTTTCGGGTCGTCTATCCTTCTGCCTATCTCCGAAAGGATCTTTATATACACCTCTTGAATCCCATCTACGCTATCTACGACTTCATTGGCTATTTTATTGGCAAGCAAATTGTATATTTTCCCGGTATGGTTCACGGGATTTTTTCCCGGGGTTCCTTCCATGCTAATAGGTCTGTTTGGCGTAATAAGCCCGTTGCACCGGTTACCACGACCTGCGCCACCATCATCTCCCATCTCCGCTGAGGTTCCGGTCACGGTGATATAAACCGAGTCGGGTGTGTCAGCCATATTTATCAAGGTAATTACTTCCCTGCTTGTATATTCTTCGGCTACACCGCTCACAAATTCTTTCAATCGCTGCTTTGCGTCCTCGTAGTGCTCGTAGTCATCCACGTATTTCGAGACAAAAGCATCGCCAACCGTTAAAGTTATCCTATCTTTTTCTCTAAGCGCCATCACCTTCATATCCTCACCCACCACGAGCTCGCGGTTGCGGTATTCCGCCATCACGCGATTTTCCGCATTAAGCGCTATGGATTCAATCTCAGAAAAAGGAGCATGTGCAACGCCAAAGGAGGTATCATTCGCCAGTGGTATTTCCTTGTTCTTATCTCTAAAAACCGTTAAAAGGTCGTGAGAACCCGTTCCCACTTTACTATCCACTACAACGTGGCTATCCACGTCCAAATTCCTTATGTTCTTCCGCAAATAGTCCTTCGCCGCTTTTATCGCTACTGTATCAACGGCGATTTCCTCGCCTTCAAATTCTCTCGTTGCCCTTCCCCCTAACAAAATGTATATTGGCGAAATAACCTCGCCACCACCATATTTCGGGTTTGACCTGCCGGCGACGAGCTGCACTTTATCTGTGTTATGATGCAATATCATCCCGCACTTCTTTTTATACTCCTTGCACAACGCTATGCTAACGGCTTCGGCAATACCATCGCATAAGCTGTCCGGATGCCCCAGCCCTTTTCGTTCTACCATTTCTATCGCTTGTTCCTCAACGGGTTTTGTGTTCACGAACTCAACTTCTATATTCCTTTTTATTTCCATTTTTTACCATCTCGCTATCTCTCTATCTCACTATGTATAATTAATTATATGCATACCTAAAATCTCTGTGGTTTTATAAAAAGTTTTATGTTTTGTTTGTCTGTTTTCAGGGCTTTTTAGCAAACCGCCAAACCCCTAACCCGCCAACCCGCTAACCCTCTAAACCGCCAACCCGCTAAACCCGCTAATCCCCTAACCCCCCAACCTCACCATCCTCAACACCGCTTTCCCGTAATCCTCAATCTTCCTCCTGCCAATTCCTTTAATCTCTGCCAACTCATCCTCGGTCTTCGGTAACCGATTCGCGATACCGATTAACGTGCTATCGTGAAAGACGCGATAAGCAGGAATGTTCCGTTCAGCAGCGATATCCCGTCGCCACTTCTTCAATTCGTCAAGCACATCCGGATTGTCCGGTTCGCTGACCTCCTGCCTATTTTTTACCGGCAACTGCAATTCTATAGCTGGCCGTTCTTCTAATGCATTCGCCGCTCGTTCGGTAAGATACAACAACGGTCTGGGATAGTTCGAGCTATTATCGTGCCGTTTTACTAAAAATCCTTTTGCGATCAACTGGTCAATAATGCCGACCACTTCACGAGCGGTATATCGTTTTAAGATACCGTAATACGGCGATTCCTGAAGATTCTGGTTTATTATCCGTTTTGATTTCGACCCGATCAATATGTTCGCAAGTGATGTTCTGCCGACGCGAAAATCGAGATTGTTTACCAGTTCGAGCATTGCAAATGCAATTCCGGTACTTTCTGCGGATAATTCATTTTCTTTTCCTGCTCCTTCAGTGTCCTCAATTACCGTTTTATCCACTAATTCTTTTGGTTTTGCTTCCGCTTCGATATCCCTATCTATATCTATACCTATATCCGTATCAGCACCCAAAAAGCTCAATGACGGATTGCAAATGCTGCACGCATTGCAGTTTCCGCTATACGATTCACCGAAATAATCCAGAATGAACTTCCGCTTGCATTCTTCGCTCTCTACATATTCTATCACCTTGTCTATCTTCCTCATGCCGCTATCTTCCACGCGTAAAAAGATTTCAAGCAGCTCAGTCGTGTCCATGTCTTTTATATCGCGATTGACGCTTACCGGCGTGCAAAAGTCACGTTCTTCTAATTTTAGCCTGCCTGAGGCTTTTAAGTCCCGCAGCATCTCGTTTAGGTCGCCTACCGGTATCTGAACCGACCTGCTCAGGTCTTCCAAATCCATCCAGCCATTTAGATTATCCCTGAAATAGCCGTTTCTCATCATTCGTTCCACTTCTTGCGGCTGTTTTAACGATTCCGTGTCATTACGCATTATTCGTACCGCAGCACGTCGAAAAACTCTGAAATGCGTCTTTATCACGCCCATCCGTTCGAGATGATGCAGAATTAACCTGATAGGCACTTCGTCAAGTTTCAGGTCATTTGCTATTCGCTTCACATTCACGTACATTAACTTCCCCGCCGCTTCGGTCAACTCTCGGAGCATCTCTTCTATTTGCTCCCGCGATGGCGTATTGTACTGAATCAATTTTCGTACTTTATATTCATCCGCATCGGAATAGAGCAATAGGCAATACGCCGGTTTTCCATCCCGCCCTGCACGTCCTACCTCCTGATAATAGTTCTCAATGGATTTTGGCAGTTCGTAATGGATTATCGCTCTTATGTTCTCTTTATCAATGCCCATCCCAAATGCATTTGTAGCAACCACAATTCGCGTTCTTCCGCTTATAAAATCGTTTTGGACTCTCCTCCTCGTTTCTTTATTCCGTATCTGACCGTGATAGTACGATGCACTGAAA
>JAUWNY010000180.1 GCA_030612405.1 Candidatus Methanophagales archaeon
AGTATGGAATAGAGGTCTAAAAGATAAAATGGAGCAAAATCTTAATGATCTTAGTAGAGTAGATAAGGAAGTTATGCATGCTTATTTATATTTATTAGAGCCAAAAGGAAAAGATTATGTTAAAGCTTTCTTCCTTCATCATTTACTTGATGTCTTAGGAGGACAAGAGATTGTAGAGGGGAGAAAATCTCTTATGAGTGAAGAGGATGAATCAGGGCTGTTTAAGGGTGATTTTTTGAAAATAGTTGAAAGGCACAAGCTAATTAAAGAATATAAAGAAGTCGAATCCTTTGTGAGGAGATATAGAAACGAAATATTACGAGATATAAAATCCCCCGTTTCTTGAGCTGCTTTAAAAATTAAAAATTTGCCCTCACCCCTTCTCTGAAAAAGATAAATCGCTGTGAATAAATAATTAAACTTTTTGGTATAATACCTTTTGGTTTAATTGTTTTCTCTGTGAACTCTGCGAACTCTGCGGTAAATTTGAACTATTCCAAATCAAGTTCGTCAAGACGCCTCTGGCCCTTTCCCGTCATCACCCATTTATACGGCCTCGGCCCCTCGCGTTTCACTATCTTCTCCTCCTCCAACAGCCGTAAATGATGAAACGAAGAGGAATAACTCATTGCTGCCGATTCCGAAATCGCTTTTATCGTGAGTTCCGTTTCGTTCTCACGCATTTCCTCACTGTTCCTCACTGCTGCCGTTGCTGCTTCCGTTGGCGTTGACATCGCCAGCGTCTCAAGTATCTTTGTCCTCGCGTGTAATCCCTGCACAACGTTTCTTTTGCGCTCTAAGTACGCATTTGGATGATGCTCGAAATCAAAATAGCCTTCTTTTCGTCTTTTCATTGTGTATAAAGTATAGCTTTCTTCTGTTTAAGACGCAGATTTACGCAGATTTATTTTTTGTATATAAACAAACTATACTTTTTGCCACAGAGTATTTACCCTCTGTGTCCTCTGTGGTTTCTGTGGCTATCATTTTTGAATATTTATTTATTTATTTATGTTGATTCTTATCATCTGCGTTAATCTGTGTAATCTGGTGGTTAATAATTTTCGGAATGACTATATATATTTAGCCCCTTTATCCTTTCACACGCTTCTTTTAGCCTTTCCACGCTCACACAAAGCGAGAAACGAACGAACCCTTCTCCGTTTTCGCCGAATCCTATTCCCGGAGTTACAACCAGTCCTTCACGTTCCAGCAAGAACATAGAGAACCGAATGGATGAGAATCCGGGAGGGACTTTTGCCCACAGGTAGAAAGTAGCTTTGGGCTTTTTTACTTCCATTCCTGCCGAACTCAACGCATCAAATAGAATGTCTCTTCTTTGTCTATAAACCGCCACGTTTGCCTTTACACAGTCCTGAGGGCCTGTTAACGCTGTCGTGCCTGCTATCTGAACGGCCTGAAAAGCACCGGAATCAATGTTGGTTTTTACAAGTCCCAGACCTTTTAATAGTTCGGAATTTCCAACTGCATAGCCTATTCGCCATCCGGTCATGTTATACGTCTTGGATAACGAGTTAAATTCGATGCCTACCTCATCGGCACCCGCAACTGCCAGAAAACTCGGTGCTTCGTAGCCATCAAAAGTCAGCTCAGAGTACGGGTTATCATGGAGAATGACGATGTCGTGCTCACGAGCGAAATCCACAACTTCTTTAAAGAATGTTTTGTCAACCGTTGCAGCAGTGGGATTATTGGGATAATTTAAGAACATGACTTTTGCTTTATTTGCCGTTTCCCTGTCTATGTCGTTCAGCACGGGCTTAAATCCGTTCTCTTGCCGTAGAGGCATCAAGTGCGGGATGCCGTTCGCCAGTACCGTTGCGTTATTATACACCGGGTATCCGGGGTCAGGGACGAGAGCAACATCGCCGTGGTCTAAAAATGCGAATGCTGAATGTGCTATCCCTTCTTTTGAACCTATCAACGTTAAGACTTCATCCTCGGCATCTAAACGCACGTGCTTTTCGCGGTTGTACCATGCAGCTACGGCTTCGCGGAAAGACAGCATCCCCTCGTAGGTAGGGTAGCAATGATTTGAAGGGTCCTTCGCAGCATGACAAGCTGCTTCTACTATGTGTGGAGGTGTGGGCAAATCGGGGTCACCAATGCCCAGGTCTATTATATCCGCTCCTTTCTTCTCCGCTTCTCTCTTCCTCTTATCTATCTCTGCAAACAGATAGGGAGGCAAAGAGCGTATTCTCTCTGAAAACATTTTGGGATTATGTACCTGTTTGACAATTATATTTTACTAACACATATTATTTTTATACGCATCGCAGGTTAAAAATAGTAGGGGGTAAAAATAAATTATGGACGCAGATTAACGCAGATGATAAGGATCAACACGGTTAAACTAAAATAAATCTGCGTAAATCCGTGTAAATCTGTGTCTTAAATAGAGGGAAGTTATACTTTATGTACAATAAAAACAAAACAATGGAGGGGCTGCAGAAAGAAGAAATCGTAAAGAAATGCACCGAAATGCTTGAGAATATGTCGCGTGACGTTACCGTTCCGCGAAACATAAGGAAACGGATGAATAAACTAAAGGATAATCTGCTGAACGGCGATGAACCGCTGGCGGAGAGAGCAACGTCCGCGATTTACGAGCTGGAAGAGATGGCGAACAATCAAAATGTTACGTCACATACGAGGACGCTGGTATGGAACCTGATGAGTCAACTGGAAACGGTTTCGGTTGAATAGTAAAACTTTTTAGAAAAAAGTTTTATCAAAAACATGTTTCTTTGGTAAAGCTCTCTCGTGAAAATCTGTGTAATCTGGTGGTTAATAAAAAGGGAGATATGATAACGATAGCAATTGCGGGAAAACCAAATTCGGGTAAATCAACATTCTTCAAGGCGGCTACACTCGCAGACGTTGAAATAGCCTCGTATCCGTTCACAACCATATCACCCAATGTTGGCGTGGCTTACGTAAGGGTGAGATGCCCTTGCAAAGACAAAGAGATTCAACAGGAGATAGGCAGAGAATGCGGGAATTGCGTGGATGGTTTTCGTTTCGTGCCTGTGGAACTCCTGGATGTGGCAGGGCTTGTCAGGGGCGCGCATGAAGGGCGAGGACTGGGAAACGAATTTTTAGACGAACTCAGACAGGCGGAGGCGATAATACACGTTGTTGATGCTTCCGGCGGAACGGATGCAGACGGAAACGCAGTAGAAATTGGCAGTCATGACCCGCTTGAAGACGTTCTCTTTTTCCAGCACGAGTTGAACGAATGGGTGAAGGGGATATTAAGCAGAAATAGACGTAAGATAGAGAGGAAGGCGAAATTAGAAGGTATGAAGATACCAAGATTGGTTTCTGAGCAATTAGCTGGCGTTGGTGTAACCGAAGAGCAGGTAAAAGCAGCTATATTGGGTTCTCGCGTTCGCGATAAGCCGGACATGAACTCGTGGGACGAGGACGACATGAAAGATTTAGCCTCGCAGATAATAAAAAAGAGCAAGAAAATGATTATCGCTGCAAACAAAGCCGATATAGCGCCAGAAGCGAACGTGATAAAGCTGAAGGAGCTTGAACTCGAAAGAGAAAGCAAAGAAGAAGAA
>JAUWNY010000110.1 GCA_030612405.1 Candidatus Methanophagales archaeon
TGAGCGAGATTCTGCGTAACTCCGTTTGGTAGCCCCCATCGTTGGGGGTCGAATACAGATTCATATTTTTTTTAGTGTACATACTTTGCAGTAGAAGTATGGGTTATATAAAGTTTATTAAATGTGACATTGTCAAATTAAATTCTATCTCGTTTTCACTTCCACCGAAAGAATCACCAATGGCGATGTCAAAGCTCGCATTTACCAATTCGTCTGGTGTAATCGTGCCGATAGGAACTTCGGAAGGTGAAAACTTCACGCCTTTCGTCATCGGAACGAGCCTGACAGCCTCGATTTTATTCTGTCTCGTATTAAGCACCGTCAAACCGATCGTAGTAATTTCTCCCACTGCGATAGAAGAGGGTGCATCGGCAGATATTTTCACGTCTGAAGAGTCAACCTTCACAGGAATTGGAAATCGCACATTTTCTCCCTTCTCCACTTCTATGCATACTTCAGGGAAGTAAGTGCGATCACTGGCATAAGTAGCGGCTTTTATCGGTAAAGAGATTGTTATGCTCTCACCAGGTCCTAAGGCTCCTACGTTGTAGTACTCAGAGCGTTGAAAACCTTCTCGCAACCATTCTATGTCCCTGCTTCTGCTACTCAGCCGTATAGTTTCTATTTCTGCTCTTATCGTTGATGTCGTCGTAGTAGAGGATGTGTAACTCGTAGTCTTCGTCGTCGTTGTCTCCGTCTCTGATGACTGGGTGTCCATATTTTGTATTGTTACTGTAATAGTGCCGGTATCACCGGGCATCAACACCTCTGGATACACGTTATAATCCGTTATCATCACCGTTGGTCTTGGCTCTGCAGCAGCCGGATAAAATAACACCGTAAAAAATATCAATGTGATTAAAACTGCTCTAATTTTCAATTACACCACCTCCTGTAATCTTTCCATCCTTCAACCTTATAATCTTCTGCGTATGCCTCGCAATGTCTTGATCGTGCGTAACCACGACGATAGTCTTTCCATCCTCATTCAATTCCTCGAATAGTTCCATTATCTCCTCTCCTGCTTTACTGTCGAGATTCCCGGTTGGTTCATCTGCTAAAAGTATGGTTGGGTCGTTGACGAGTGCTCGTGCAATTGCCACACGCTGGCATTGACCGCCAGATAATTCGTTTGGTCTGTGACGTAATCTGTCTCCAAGTCCGACTTTTTTAAGCAGTGCTTCTGCTTTTCGCTTTCTTTCTCTTCTTGATATATTTTGATACGTCATCGGAAGTTCGACGTTCTTTTGTGCGCTCGACCTTGGTATCAAGTTGAATGTCTGAAAGACGAAACCTATTTCCCTTCCCCTTATATGCGCAAGCGCTCTATCCGATAAATCGCTTACTTTCTTCTCTTTTATATAAACCTCCCCTTTCGTTGGTCTATCCAAACACCCGATTATGTACATCAACGTGGACTTTCCAGAGCCCGACGGTCCCATTATCGAGACGAACTCACCATTTTCTATCGAAAAACTCACTCCTCTTAACACCGGGACTTCCATCTTCCCGAGTTTGTATGTCTTTCCCATATTTCTCACCTCGACGGTTTTCATGCTCTTCTTTTGCATCATTCCATCACTCTCCTTTAATTATTTTGATATTCATTTGCAGATATGCAAGGATTAGCCTATAGAATCCTTTTGTTAGGTAGAGCAGCACTACCAGGAGTACATCGCCGATTATGTGGAGCCCTGCCACAACCATCCAGGTTGGGGTGTCGCCACTGAGTATGGACACACTTGTTGGATATGCCAGCATCAGAAACGGCACTGCTATAAAGACCACAGCTACGATGTACGCTGCAAACAGCAGCTCTACTGCTATAATTAGCGGTATCAAAACAAAAATCAGGTTGAATAATCCAAGACCAGCGACTGCGATTGTTGCCCTAAAAATATTCTTTATACCCGGTTCTCTTTTAGCTCTGGTGATTGTGTATTCCGCCTTTATGGTTTTTACGAGTGAAGCCGGGTCCCCAAGCGATTTTGCAATCTCCTCTTCTGTTCTGCCTTTTTCCGACCCAATGCTGAAGTGGTCCTCATAATCACGCATTACCTCTTTCTTTTCGTCCTTTGGAATGCCAATCAGCGCTTTATCCAATTTTTCCAGAAATTCTTTCTTATTCATCTCTCTCACACTCCTCAATCAGCTCAATAACACCTTTTGTCAGATCGTTCCAGTCTTTTAGTAGGCTTTTTTTGTATTCTATTCCCTGACCGGTTATTTTATAGTATTTTCTCGGGGGCCCTTCTGAGGATTCCCGTAAATAGGTCGTGAAATACCCCTCTTTAGTCAATCTCCTTAATAAAGGGTATATTGTCCCTTCTGAAATTTCTATGTGACTTGAGATGGTTTCTGCTAATTCATACCCATAACAGTCTTTTTTCGAAAGAATCGCAAATACACACACTTCGATCACCCCTTTTTTGATTTGTATGTTCACCTTATTTCTCCTCACTATACACAGTACCCATCAAAGTTTGGTACTGTACAATAGGTAGTACTGAACCATATATAAAACTTTCCATTTTGTAAAAATACTATGGTTTTATATAGAATGAGTACTATACCGGGACTCTGCCTTCAGGTTCACTTCAACTTCAGTAAGCTACGAACCGAGTTGAAGTTATAGATACCTTTAAATCTGGCAAAACAAAAGTAAGACCGATGGTTTCGAACGAGAACAATAAGGGGATGGAAGAAAACACGGAGGATGAAAAATGACGCGAAGAGAATTGCATTGCAAAACGAAAAAGTTTTTTTGTGAAGAGGAGGAAGAGATATAAAACATAAGATATGAAACTGGCATCCGCTTCGGGAAATTTGGAGGTAATTGGACTGGGCGCTTTGAATTACGATGTTTTATATGCCGTTGAGCGAATAGCGAAAGGAGGCGAGGAGGTAGGGATTACGGATGTGAAGAAGGCGCCGGGTGGTTCTGCAGCAAATACAATCGTTGCATTAGCACGGTTAGGCGTTAATGCGGGTTTCGTGAGCACGGTAGGTAACGATGAAGAAGGCGAGCGGATTCTGGAAGACCTCAGGGAAGAAGGGGTGGAGACGAGGATAAAAATACGTGAAGGTTACACCGGCGCCGCAGTAGCGTTCGTTGATGCCCGTGGAGAACGAGCACTTTATATTCTTCCCGGTGTGAATGCCCGGCTGTGCACAGACGATATAGACCGTGAATTTGTGAACCACACGAAATTTCTACACACGAGTTCGTTTGTAAACATAGAGCAGTTGGAAATGCAGCGTGAATTGGCGAAGCGCATACACAACAAGACAAAACTCAGTTTTAGTCCCGGTATGCTCTGTTTCAAATACGAACTTGACGATTTGACCGAGCTAATAGAACGAAGCGAAGTGGTTTTTATCAGTGCTGATGAATTGAAATCGCTGATAAAAAAGGAGGACTATGAAAGAGGAACTGAACTTCTTTTGGACGCCGGTGCCCGGATTGTCTGTGTGACGCTGGGTGAGAAAGGCTGTTATGTCGCTGATAGCAGCACGGGGGAATCGCATTTGATAGACGCTTATCCAACGGATGTGGTGGACACGACAGGTGCAGGGGACGCATTCGCAGCAGGATTCTTGTTTGGGTTGCTGCGTGATAAGAGCCTATACGAAAGTGGAAAGACGGGCAATTTAGTTGCTTCGTTCTGCATACGCGAATATGGCGGTAGAAAAGGATTGCCTTACGAAGAAACGCTAAAAAAGGCATCTTTTTAGAGGCGAAGAATCTGAAGCAATCATTCCAAATCACCCTTTAACGCCTCCACAAAATAATAAAATAATATCTTAAAAGACATGATTAAAGATTGATAGAGGTGTCAACCAAAATGGCGATGAAAATAGATGTTAAGAAAGGGTATCCGATGCAAGAGGTAGGCAGTATTATAAAGTCGGCACTGATACGGGATACGGATATAGCATTGTATAAGAGAAAAAAGTACACGAGTGTATGCAAGCGATTTGAAAAAAAATATAACATGGGTTCTGATGAGTTCGTGGATAAACTGGAATCCGGCGAGTTGGATGATTCTGACGACTACTTTGATTGGTTTGCGGCAAAGAAAGGTTTGGATTCTTATACCCCTAAACTAAGAACCTCTTTTAGGAAGGTCTTATAAAATGAGCGAGAATGTAGGTGCAGGTGTAGGTGGTGGCGAAAGCATAGTACAAAAGGCGCGGAGGGCAAACATCGCTGCGGTTAAATTGGCTAATGCCACAACGGATGAGAAGAACCGGGCACTGCACAGAATCGCGGATTTGGTGGATACGAACAGGGAGCGAATACTTGCGGCTAATGATAAGGACGTTGAAGTTGCGTCGGGCTTAACAAAGGCAGGGAAAATGTCCGCATCACTGCTCGAAAGGTTGAAATTAGACGGCGCTAAAATAGACGAGATGATAAAAAGTGTGCAGGACGTAGCGAAATTGGATGACCCAGTTGGCAAAACCATGTCGGCGATCGAACTGGATACGGGGCTGGAACTTTTTCAGGTTTCCTGCCCTATCGGTGTTATCGGTGCGATATTCGAATCACGACCTGACGTTCTGGTTCAGATTTCATCGCTGTGTTTGAAAACGGGCAATGCCGTAATGCTAAAAGGCGGCTCAGAAGCACAGAATTCGAACGAGGTACTATTTGACGTGGTTTCGGAAGCCGCGTCAGCGACAGATGGAATACCCGATGGCTGGATTCAACTGCTGGAAACGCGAGAAGAAGTAAATGAAATGTTAAAACTGAATGAATACATAGACCTTTTGGTGCCACGAGGCAGCGAACAATTTGTGAAGTATATCCAGGATAACAGCAGTATAATGGTCTTAGGGCATTCGGAGGGTGTGTGTCACGTTTATGTTGACCGTGATGCGGACCTGAATATGGCAGAAGACGTATGCTACGATGCAAAGGTTCAGTACCCTGCGGTATGCAATGCTGCCGAGACGCTGCTTGTTGATTCGCCGATTGCTGCTGATTTTTTACCTCCGATGGTAGACAGGTATCAGCAGGCAGGAGTTGAGGTCCGGGGCTGTTCAAAAACGCTGGAACTTTTAGCGAGCGGTGAACACAACGAGAAACAGAGGCATAAAATAAAGCAAGCAAAGCAGGCAAAGCAAGCATCAGAAGCGGACTGGCATACTGAGTATAACGATTTAATCATTTCAATCAAAGTAGTTGATGGTGTGGATGAGGCTATCGAGCACATCAATCGCTACGGTTCGGGGCATACGGATGCGATTGTTACCGCGAATGAAGAAACAGCGTTAAAATTTATGCGGTTTGTGGATTCATCTTCGGTAATGCATAATGCGTCAACACGGTTCAGTGACGGATTCAGGTATGGCAAAGGTGCTGAAGTCGGCATAAGCACGAATAAAGTGCATGCACGCGGTCCTGTCGGATTAGAGGGGTTAGTTATCTATAAGTATCTAATTGTCGGCAAGGGGCACGTAGTGGCTCCGTACACCGGTTCTAATGCGAAAGCATTTACGCATAAACCCATGTCAAAACAGTTTTCCCTTTAATTTATGGAATCTCGTGGTTTATTAATTGCAATTTGTTACGTGAATAACTATAAGTAGGGTTATAGTTTATATGCTCTATACCTGAAAAATAGGGGGATATAAATGAGAGCGAGAACAAGAAAAAACACGAGATTCGTTATAACTATCTTTAGTGCCGTTTTATTACTGCTGCTGCTTGTGATGGCTTCAGCCTCGGCTGCTGAGGGTCCTGCGGTTATGATTACCAATTACACAGTGGAGCCTGGGGTCTTGATGCCCGGCGACACGGGCACTATTACCATCACGATAGAAAATATGGACATCCTGTCCTCAGAGACCAAGATAACGACTACTACAACCCTGAGTACCACCTCTTCTACTACAACGGCATCAACGATAAGTGCAGAAATAGACTGCATACGGCTGAGCAGCAGAACCCGGGACATAGAATGGCGGAGTGAAGGTTCAAAACGCACCGAATACTACAATGTGGGCGCCTTAGGACCTGGCAAAAGCATGACTATTCCTATACCGATAAAAGCCGCTTCCTATGCCCACGACGACACTTACTCCCTTGAAGTGTACATAGAAGTGGACAATGGAAAAAACGTGCGGTTTCCTGTGCCTGTGAAAGTAGACAGCAGCAGTGTAGAAATACTTGAGAAGGACATACCTTCGGAGATTTCGCTCAGCGAGTCAAAGCAGATAGCAATAGTGGTGGCGAATAACCGACCTAATTCGGTGAACGGTGTGAATGTGGAAGTAAAATCAAAAAGTGCGGGTTTAGAATTCACGCCAGAGCGAATATTCATAGGTAATTTAGCGGCGTATGAAAAAAGAGCGGTGAATTTTACGCTTACCCCTCTTTTCGAAGGGGATAACGACATCTATTTCGAAGCCGAGTACAAAAATGGTGATAATTTGCATCACAGTGAGTTTACATCATCTGTATTGGTAAGAAGCATCGCAGATGTGAAGCTTATCCTGGTGAATGCGCCGGAATTTGTTTTAAAAGGCGAAATTGCAAGGATAGACTTTGACGTAGCCAATGGAATGGCAAAGGATATCAAAGCGGTGTCCGTGATGCCAGCGATAGAAGGGCTCAGAATACTGCCTTCCGAATATTTCATCGGGGACATGGAAGTAGGGGACGTTTTTTCTGCTTCTTTTGATATTTATACCCGCGATTTGAGCATTGGAGATACCACAATACCCTTTACATTGCTGTTCAAAGATGTTGACACGGACAAGCAATACGAAATGCAAGGTTACGAGGTGCATGTAGAGGTACGAGAACCGCAGAAGAGTAAGTTACCGAGTCCGGTGCTCATAGGTGCACTGGTTGTCATTCTTGTCTCTGTCGCTGTGGCTGTCGGGGTAAGGATAAAGCGAAGGCGGGGAAGCCGTGAGAAGAAATAAAGAGCGAAGGATAAGAACGAATAAATAATGATTCGCACAGAAAATCTAACGAAGGTTTACCGGATGGGTGATACGGAAGTTTACGCATTGCACGACGTGAATTTAGATATACAAGAGGGCGAGTTCATTGCGATAATAGGACCTTCGGGCTCGGGCAAGTCCACACTGCTCAATATGATAGGCTGTTTGGATAAGCCAACAAGCGGTGCTGTCTTCATAGACGGTATAGATACAGGTAAGCTAAGCGAAAATGGACTTGCGGAGATAAGAAGGGAGAAAATTGGATTTATATTCCAGCAGTTTAATCTCATCCATACGTTAAATGCGTTAGAAAACGTTGCACTGCCCATGTTCTTCGCGGGTGTGAAACGAGAAACGAGGCTGAAGAGAGCGGAGGAACTGCTTGCCAATGTCGGGCTTGGCGATCGGATATACCATAAACCTTCGGAAATGAGTGGTGGGCAGCAGCAGCGAGTGGCTATTGCACGGGCGCTTTCTAATGACCCGGAAGTCGTCATTGGTGATGAGCCAACGGGAAATGTGGACACAGAGACGGGAAATACAATAATAGACATCTTAGAAGGTTTGAACAAAGAGGGACGGACGGTAATCGTGGTGACGCACGATGCGGAGATTGCCGCCCGTGTAGGTAGAACAAAGCGGATGCGGGATGGAAAGGTGCTTGATTGAGCGATTTGTATAGAAACCACGAGATTACACAAGATTAACACAGAAGAGAGAAAATGAAAGATACAAATGCTAAAAAGGATAATCTTGTGGAAATCTGCGTAATCTTGTGGTTATAAAAGGGGTTAAGCAAATACCGATGATAGACAAATTTCTGCTGGCGTACCGGAGCATAAGGGAGAGAAGAACTCGCTCGATACTCACCGTGCTGGGTATTGCGGTGGGCATAGCGGCTATTGTTTCTTTGATGAGCGTTGGCTATGGTATGGAGGAGGCGATAACCGGTGAACTGACAGGAATGGCAGATATGATTTCGGTGATGCCGGGCAAAATAACGGGCCACGCCTATGTGGAACTGGGGAGTTTTACCGATAGAGACGTAAAAGACGTGCAGAGGATAAGCGGTATAAAGGACATAACAGCAATGACGTACGATGCCGCGGAAGTGGAGTATCGGAACAAACGTGCGCCCATTTTTGTTCTTGGTGGCGATACTAAAGAGCTGGGAGGGTTCTATGTGGAGCCTGTTGGGATCAAGGAAGGTAGATGGCTCAGGGAAAATGATTTTAAAGGGTGCGTCATTGGAGACCGGGTAGCCAACGACTTCTTCGATGAAGTCATACACGTCAACGATAAACTGATAATAAATGGTGAGAAATTCATTGTGGTCGGCATTTTTGAAAAGGCAAGCACG
>JAUWNY010000071.1 GCA_030612405.1 Candidatus Methanophagales archaeon
CTTGTGCCCTGATTTGAAGTAGAGGGGGAAAACCGTCTCGTTACTTTTTCCAGCCTCTCACGATAGTCAGAATCATCACGTTCTCGCTCCAGTGCCAGCGCTAGCTCGTGAACTATCTCTTCTCTTGGTTTCGATTTTGAATGAGAGAACCATGAAATTCGGTCTTCTTTCTGGTCTTCTATCGTTCTTCGCTTGCTGGTGAGCTTAGCATCAGGATAAACGGTAATCCATGTTTCTTGTGATGGTGGTGTGGGATATTCGCGATAACAGCTCCTGCTTATTATGGCATTAGAAAGGTGCTTGGAAGCGAGTTCGTAAGCATACTCCATCTCTTCGATGGTAGGGCGTCTCGTAACCTGCTCAAATGCAAAGGTTGGTGCAAACGGGTTAATCCGGTATTTTATGTCGCGATTCAACGAGGAAAGGAAAATTGCTATTTGTTCCGTCTCCTTCTCGTCCACAATACCCGGCATGTAAACCGTTTGGATTAACAGTTCTATCCCAGTGTCGTTTAACGCTGCCACCGCTTTTAATACCGGTTTGTTCGATTTCCCGGTGTACCATCTATGAATATCCTCGGAAAAAGCTTTGATGTCTATATGGGCTTCGGTTACGCCCGCATCCTTCAACTCACCCGCATAATTACCGTTTTCTTCACGCCCTATCTCATAACCATTGCTCATCAAAACAATTTCTTCAAATCCTTTTCCTTTCAATCCGTTGACGAGCGCCAGGAGATAGTCCTTGTCAAGGGTGGGTTCTCCGCCGGTAATCATTGCCTTGGTGGGAAGCTTCCCATAATGTCTGAGGCATGCCTGTTCTGCTTTTTCCAACGTCTCCTCTGCACTGAGTAAAGTCCCTACGCCATCATCACGTGCAGGCCTGAAACAACCCTTACACCGGAAATTGCAGCCGGTAAGCATGAACCAGATGCGGGGTTCTATTTCCGAAAGCGTGAAGTATTGGATGCCTCGTTTGCTCATTTCGACAATAAAATACTTAATCTTCAAGGTATAAAAAAGAAGAGGGGGATAATGTAAAAAGATTCAGAAAGAATTGATGGAGGTGGAATGATGTCATCGCATAAAAGCGAACAAGGAGAAGAGAAAAGCGAAGGTTTTTGTTTAGATGAAGAATTAAAATCTCTTGGTGTCGATGACTTATACAATTTAGTACAAAATCTAATAAGCAAAAACTCGGAAGTCCATAGATTGGTTTTGGAGTGGTTTAAAGAGAAGGCAGAGGCTTCAAGCGTTGCAGAAGAAGTAACGACTCTAAATGACGAGTTATTGATGGAATACTGGGAAAAAGCGGAAAAGATCATCTCGGAATTCAATGAATATGGCGGCGGACCTGAAGATGAAGAGGAGGAAGCGTATCAGTGGCTGAATGAAATTTCCGAATTGATTAGAAAAGGTAATATATCCTCAGATGCAAAACGCGGATTTTTAGATGACGCCTTTGTGGAGTATGACATTGGGAATTCAGGTTTTGAGGATGAATTGATGCATATTTTTTTCGAGATTTGCGATACGAAGGAAGAATGGGAATATTTAGTGGAAAAACTGGCAAAACGTCCTTCTGATTGGCGAAAAAACGTGATTATGAATATTCAGAAGAATTATCTTTGCAATGAAAGAGCATATTTAGAAATGCGCATGGAAAATCTCCATCACGGTATGGATTACTGGGATTTGGTGGAGTTCTACGTTAATAAGGGCGATTTGCAAAAGGCACTGGAAACCGCAGAACAGGGGATATTAAAAGGTGAAGGGAGGCTTACAGATATGTTTCAATTTTTGTTCGAGCATTTTGCTGCAAAAAGGGACACACCTAACGTAGAACGAATTGTTCGAGTTGCGTTGACCCGGAAGAGCGAAGAGAAGAACATGCTGGACAGACTATTTGAGTATTATAAAGCTGAAGGGAATTACGAAAAAGCAAAAGAGGCTCTGCAAAAGGCATATAAAATCATGCGATATGGAAACTACTATGCAGAATACAAGAAAATGAAAGCGTTCTTGAGGACTGCGGACTGGAAACAGGTTGAGCCCGAAATATTCAAAGACGTTCAAGAAAAAGACATCTGTGACTATCTACGAATCTGCATGGATAAAAACATGAAAGAGGCAGTCCTGCATACAATTTTAAATCCGCCCGAGATGCAATGGGGAATGAGAAATGAGTTTGATAAATTCGCAGCTAAGCTGGAAGAGGATTTTCCGGAAAAGATAACAGGGTATTACTGGCAAAGCGCTTATAGAAACATCCCGGGAGGAAATAGAAAGACCTATCGCATTGCGGCAGGATATTTGGCTAAGGTCAAGCGCATTTATATTAATCTGTTAAAAGACGAATTGGTGTGGAAAAAGCGGTTTTCCGAGTTGAAAGTGGAATTTAAAAAACGACCTGCATTTCTTGATGAAGTGAGGAAACTGTGAAATTGACGGAGAGTGGCGAAGTGAAAGTAAAGACAACGAAAACTCAGGAAGAAGTGGCGGCATGGGCCAAAAGAAGGAATGACCAGAGAAAGAAGATCAACTGGAAGTTTATGAGGGATAAGGCTGATAAGAAACTGTCCAAGTTTTACGTCTAAGAATCAAATTGTAGTAACACTATGGGCAATTAGAATTGTGGAACTCATACAAAAGGATAGTGCAAATACTTATGCTTTTTTCATATATTCTCGACAGATAAAAAACTATGCAAACTGCGCTCTCAAATCCCTCACTAATTCCTCCTTCACCCCGTCTTCTCGGTTACCGCCGCATACCATCCCCCTAACGCCTATTATGTCCGGGTTTATTCGCTTTATCGCGGGAATATCCTCAAATTTGAGTGCCCCTGCAAGCGCAGTCATCAGCCCAAGCGCTTTCGATTCGGAAACGAACGTTTTAAGCTCCTCTTCAGTCATAAACTCCAGTGTCGTCTTTCCGTCCTTTATTCCCGTGTCCACCATTGCCACGTCTATATCCACGGCTTCTCCTATTGCAGATATTTCAAGAGGCGAAATCGAATTTATTCGCTTGTAGTCGGAATAAAAAGCAGAAACGACCTTCTTAGTCGGGTCGAAGTCCTTTACCGCTTTAACAATCCCGCTGAGCAAATCTATTGCCTCTTCCTTCGTTTTTATCTTTAGCAATCCGACTTTTATGTATTCTGCACCTGCAGTAGCAGCACCTAACGCAGCTAAAGAGCCAGTCCCGGGCTTGTAATCGAAATCCCCTATCGCGGCGCTTAGCTTCATCCCATCTCCTCCCTCTTGTTCCACCAACTCCTTTATTGACCTTATAACCCACGGGAAATTAGCACCCAGCGAACCCTCTTTCGGATTCTTCACGTCCACGATATCCGCATTTCCTCGAATCACTGCCTTCGCTTCCTCCACATCCTTTGGACTTACCAGCACGATCATTTTTCTTTATGTGGATTGTATTTTTATGAGCATATAAAGCTATACCCTTTTTCTTTTCAACACGTTGACTGCCTTTTCACTCCCCACATGCACCTCTGTAGCATTCGTGAATATCCCGTGTTCTACGGAGCCGACAACAGAAGAAAGAGCAGCACTCATCTCCTCGGGATTACGTATAACGCCAAAATCGGCATCTATTAACAGATTCTCGTGCTCCGTTATAAAATAACCCCCTTTGTCTCTGTCTGCTCTTAAAACACACGTTCCACCCAGTTTTTTTATCTGTATCTCCACCATTTCCACAGCGTAAGGTAAAACCTCTAAAGGAACAGGCATATTTAGCTGCTTCACTATTTTCTCCTCTTCAACGCAGATAACAAGCTTTTTTGTCGCGTAAGACACTATTTTCTCCCTCGTATGCGACCCCCATCCACCTTTGATTAAATTCAGGCGGGCATCTACCTGGTCTGCTCCATCTATGCACATATCCAGAGCAGGGTGTTCAGAGAGCGTAGTAAGAGGAACGCCACATTCTATTGCGAGCTTTTCCGTTCTAATAGAAGTGGGAACGCCCAAAATCTCAAGCCCCTCCTCCCTTATTCTATCGCCTATTTTCCGTACCGCAATTTTCGCCGTAGAGCCCGAACCAAGACCGATAACCATACCGTCTTTTATCAAAGAAACGGCGGATTCGGCGGCATTTGCCTTTTTCCTCCTCTTTTTATCCTCGTTTGCTCGGTCGTTCATCTTAATAATAATCTGTATTTTTAACTCTTCTTAAATAAGAATTTTTCTATTATTTTATACTATTTTATTTTATTTTATAGCGGATAATGCAAGGGAATAGCGAGGAATGGACAGAGAAATACCGACCAAAGACGTTACGAGCAGTTGTAGGCAATGAAGGAGCGATAGAAGAGCTAAAAAAATGGGCGGAGGGGGTTCACAACCGCAACCCAAAATCGAAAAAAGCGGTTATTCTTCACGGACCTCCTGGCTGTGGTAAGACATCAGCAGCACATGCTCTTGCTTCGGAACGCGGCTGGGAGGTCATAGAACTTAACGCATCAGACAAAAGAAGTGCAGGAGTGATAAAAAGCATTGTGGGACCTGCCTCTACAAGTAATACCTTTAGCAAGACGACACGATTAATCATTTTGGACGAGGCGGACAATCTTCATGGCAACGAAGACAGGGGTGGAACGAAGGCGATAACGGATATAGTGAAAAGAAGCACACAGCCAATAATCCTCATCGCCAACGATAAACGTAAGATGGGGCAGGCGTTACAGCGTAATTGTAAGGTAATCGAGTTCAAACGAATAGAGGAGAGGACGATTATTCGAAAAGTGCTCAAAAGGATATGCCGTGCGGAAGGCATAGAAGTGGAAGATAAAGCACTGCACACGTTGATAGAAAACGCAAACGGTGATTTGAGGTCTGCAATAAACGACCTGCATGCGATTTCCATATCTAAATTTGGTAAAATAACGGAGGAAGATATAGCAACAGGGGAAAGAGACGTTGAGGAAGATATTTTTGAGGTATTGAAGAAGATTTTCGGTGTGGATGGGTATGACATGCAAGAGGCTCTTTCTTCGCTCTATTCGCTTGACAGCACACCTGATATGAGCATACAATGGATATACAAGAATTTCACGTATGAGCATGATAAAGAAAGCTTTTTGCACGGGTTGCATTACCTGAGCCGGGCGGATACGTTTTTAGGCAGGGTAAAACAGCGCGAGAATTACAAGTTCTGGCGTTATGCATCCAGTTTAATGGCTTGCGGCGTGCTTTCTGCAAAAGAGATGCAGTATGCGGGAAAAGGAGGATGGCAACGAAAAAAAATCCCGTCATATTTTAAGAACCCGTGGCAACGGGAACGAGTGCGAGGACAAGGACAATGGCAAAGTGGAGAATACATGAAGTCTGCACCGATAAGAGAAGAGATAGCGAAGAAAATAGCGGATTATTGCAAGGTGTCAAGGAGCTATGCCCGATTTTATGTCGTTCCTTTTTTGTCCTTTTTTTTCCGTGACGCAATGAAAGCGGCAGAGATTACGGCATCACTGCGGCTGGACGTTCCTCAAATCGCGTTTTTAGTCGGTGATGCAGATGACGATAGGGAAGAGAAAGCGAAGAGGATATACCAGGATGCGTATGCGATACCCGAACCCGAAGTGGCGGGAGAAAGGAAAGAGAGGGTGAAGAGAGATAAGAAAGCGGTCGCAGCTAAAGCGGAAGCTGAAGCTATAGTTGAAGTTGAAAAGGGAGAGATAATAGAATTACCAGAGGAAAGTAAAACGGTGGTGGTGGAACACGAAGGCGAAGAGAAAGAGGAAGAGGAAGGTGAGGAGGAGAAAGAAATGAAAAATCAGAAGACACTGACTGATTTCTTTTAGTTGTACAATAAATCTACGTAAATCAGTGTAAATCCGCGTCTTAAATAGAAGGAAGCTATAGTTTATATACAATTAAAAATGACTATTGCCCGCTTTAGCCACAACCCGCATTTAATCTTGCTCCATGCGCCTGCGGTGTACGATTTCAGAAAGTATCCCATCATGTACGGCCCAATTGCCGATGGCGTTCCATCAACTCCCATATTCGAGATGTACCCTATTGGATTCGTTTCTATTCTCGAGCATCTGGGGCGAAACGGGATAGAGGTAAGAATAATCAACTTAGCGGCGAGGATGCTCGATAGTGATAGTTTTGATGCAGAAAAGTTAATACGGAGGCTTAAACCACATGCTTTTGGCATTGACCTGCATTGGTTGCCGCATACGCAGGGCAGCCTCGAAGTAGCGAAGATATGCAAGCGATACCATCCCGACATTCCCGTCATTTTCGGGGGATTCTCCGCCACGTATTTCTACGAAGAGTTGATTCGTTACCCCACCGTGGATTTTATCATACGAGGAGATTCCGCAGAAGAATCGTTGTTACAGCTCATGAAAACGATTGTTCAGAGAGAGCACGACTCTGCCTTCTGCGATATCCCTAACCTTGTATGGAAAGACAATAGCAATGACAATAGCAATAACGGCGAGATGCGTGTGAATCCGTTCACCTACGTTCCCGCAGAGATAAACAAATTTTCAAATAACTACCTGCCGATTTTCAAATCCGCATTGAAATACCGTGACCTCAAAAGTCTCATTCCGTTCCACGGCTGGTCTTCGCATGAATGGCTGGACTACCCGATCACGCCAGTGCTAACTTGCCGGGGCTGCATCCACAATTGCATATTCTGCGGTGGTTCCCGGAGTGCGCTTGCAACGTACTGCAACCGTAAAAAACCCGCTTTTCGCGACCCGGAATTGGTAGTGAAGGACATTATAAAAATCACAGGATACACAAAAGCGCCAATATTCGTCATTGGCGACATCCTGCAACCCGGTGAAGAATACGCGTATACCGTTCTGCAAGAACTGAAAAAGGAGACATTTGATAATCATCTGGTGTTTGAGCTATTCGATACGGTACGCAACCCGGAGGAATATTTCGCGTGCGTGGCGGATTCGGTTGAAAACTTCAACTTTGAAATATCCCCAGATACCCATGACGAGTCAATAAGAGCGGCAGAAGGCAAGCGGTATAAAAATTCCGCGATAGAAGAGAACCTAAAATGGGCTCTGGATTCGGGCTGCAACAAGTTCGACCTGTTCTTTATGATTGGTCTTCCTCTTCAGACATGCGAGTCCGCTATGGCGACGGTAGATTGGTGCGGGTCGCAGATGGACAAATTCGGCAAACGCGTGGTTCCTTATATTCTCGCATATTCGCCTTTTATTGACCCCGGCTGCATCGCGTATGAGCATCCTGAAAAGTTCGGCTATAAAATCCTGTTCAAAACACTCGAGGAATACCGCAAAGCAATGCTATCGCCGAGCTGGAAATACGCACTGAATTACGAGACCCGATGGATGACCCGGGACGAAATCGTGAACTGCACGTATCAAGCAGGGCTCAAGCTGAACGAGTTGAAGGCGGAATACGGTTTGATTGACCTGGCGTCATTCGAGTCAACGGAAGAGCGAATAAAGCTTGCAATTATGCTTACTGCTGCGATAGACAAAATAAACGAGATAACCGATTTATCCACGCGGCAGAAAAGATTGATGCAACTGAAACCAAAGCTTGATACGATGCTTAATTCCGTTATTAACGAGAAGAGGTACATGGAGTGGCCTGCTGCGAAGGGGAATTTACGGATTTTTCGGTTTATCAAAACGGTGATAGCGGAATATTTGCGAGGTGGGGGGTAACACCGAAAAGGGCGCTATCTAAAAATCCAGTGATTTATCACCGCGGAGAGCGCAGAGCACGCAGAGTTTTAAGACAGTTTCAATTATTGCTTAGGTTTTCTGGTGCCTTTGCGTTCTCCGTGTGCTCTGCGGTGAAATTTAAGGATTTAGCAATTTCACTAGAAAATTTGACTGTGCCACCGAAAAGCTTTTATAGCGAGTTGACAATTTTAATGAATACCTTAAAGAGAAATGGGCGAAGTGGAAGCGAAGAAGGATAGGGTAAAAAAGCATGCTCTTCGTCATGACCTGCATACTGTCTCAATGCTGACTGATTACCTGGTCTTTTCGCCAAAATATCGCGGGAATGTTTTGCTCGGCGAGGTGGGGGAGGCAGCGGAAGTAATCATAAATGAGGAGAAAAATAAATCTTTCAAAACAGATTACATAACGCTATACACAAAACTTTTTCGCGCTCACATGCCCCGTACTTAAGTACGGGGTATAGTGACTATTTAATAGCTATGAAGCCTGTCCGACAATCCGAAATCGGGCGGAAAAGGAAGGTAAATAAAGCTTTAAATCCAAAAAGAAGCGATGGGGTATAAAAAAGAAAGGAAGTGAAAGGGAGAAGAATGAAAAAACTATCTTTAAGGGTTTTAGTGATTTTGGCAACGATAGCGATTGCTGTTAGTATGAGCGTAACAGCGTCAGAAGCGGATGTAACAGTTACCAATGTAACAGTATCGCCGGAAAGCGTTGAAGTCGGCGAAAATGCGACAATAGTGGCAATGGTTGAGAATGTAGGCAATGCTACCCAAAATGAGACGATAGTATTCAAGATAAACGAAGAAGAAGTGGAATCTGTTAATGTGACACTTGAGCCAAATGAGACAAAGACAGTAGAAAGTGTAGTGGCTAAAGATGTAGCTGGAACATACAACGTGACAGCGAATAACGTAAGTGCAACTTTAACGGTTCTATCACCCACGCCTACTCTTGTTATAACCCCGGCTCCTAGTAATCAAACCACACCTGAGCCAATTTCTAAATGGATGACAATATTTGTTGTGAGTGCGATACTCGGTATCTTTGTGCTTTTAATTGCACTTGGCTATCGGGCTGATAAGAACTTAAATAAAGGCGAAATGAGGAGGGCTATTGCTGGCACGCTTGTTATTGGATTTGTCATCTTAGTGTTTTTGTCTCTTTACTACGAAATATCTAACCAGCCGCTCGTTATAGCGTTCATCGAGCTTGTTGGTATTGTTGTTGGATTTTATTTTGGATCAAAAACAGTCGCAGAAAAAAAGGAAGTGGAGGAGAAAAAGACGGGGCAAATAAGAATTGAAAATGTTCAATTCTCTGGAAAAAGTGATAAGATTATCAATATAACAATTAGAAATAGCGGTGACTTTGAAGTAACTGTTGATAGAGTCTACATCAATAACGAACCGAAGAAAATCGAGGAAGGGACAATCAGTCCAAGATCAGCTAAGGACTTTCCTGTTGAGTATGAATGGAATAAGGGAGAAAGTTATAGAATAAAAGTATCCACAACAGAAGGTACAATTATTGAAAAAGAAGAGAAGGCACCAAAAAAAGAATAAACATCGCGACAAGGGTGAATATAAGACCCGTATGCTCTAAACGGATACCTCCAAAGGTATCGGAGGAAAAGAAGATGAATAAGAAACAATGGTATGCGCTTGGATTTGTGTTTCTGATTTTTTTTGTGTTAACTCAAATAACTTACACACGTATGGTATCAAGAGGAGCTAATGAAATTCATATAGCCGTATGTTGGCTTCTTTGGTGTTTATATTCTACAGCTATGATTGCATGTTGGGTATGCGGTTGGTTAGAGAAGGAGGAAGGGGAATGAGCGAGGGAGGGCAAAGAGGATGCCTCGCAATTCACTGGGTGAAAAACAATTGGTTTTTTCGGGGTATTTTATGTTCCCTTGCAGCGATTATAGTAGCTGCTATAGCAAGAGCTTTGATAGGGGGGATAACATTTAAGATGATTTATGAAGCTCTTATCAATTTAGATATTTTCTATGTTTTAGAAGGGATATTTGTAATCCTCTTGGTAGTATTTTCTGTTCTTTTTGTTAGGCAACAATGGAAGAACAGTATAGATAAGAAAGAAGAAGAGAAAAACAATTTAGAATCAAAATTTAAAGAAGAGAAGAAACATTTAGAATCGAAATTAGAAGATATGACAACCAAATACAACAAGCTTTTTGAGAAAACAAAACCCCCTCATTCTAATATTGACAGCCTAATCAAAGCGGAAGAGAAATGTAACTTCGGAGCAGTACGGGTATTACCAGATGATCTCAGTTTTAACATTCGGGTGATAAACAGAACAAATTACCTTTTTACGTGCAAGAAGGCATTTATTGCATGTTATCATGATTCTGATTGCTTATGTAAGGAGAAATGGGAAGAAGGAGAAAAGCCACAGCATATTTTCCCCTCAAGTTTAGAAGTACTTGAAGATGGTAATATTGAATTCCGTGTACCAATACAAAAACTGGGCGATGTAATAGATAGTAATAATCGCGAATTGATGTTAGACCTTGTTTATGCAGAATACAGCACAGAAGAAGTTATAATACATGATACTCAGCGTAAAAGTGTCAAAGTGGAGTGTAGGAACTTAAAATATAGGTTAGATGAGGAGGCAATCCAAAAACTGAAAGGGAAAGTAGAAAAATCATAAGAAATGAGGAAAAGAAAATGAATAAAGATGAATGGCGTATATTAAAATGGATGTGTTTGGTCTTAAGCCTTCTGACAATACCTTATGCAGTTGGATCCGCAGCTCAAGGTGCTCCAGTTTGGCTTCTTAACATGTATGCATATATAGGTCTATCATTGCTTATTGTAACGATTACCTGTTCCCTCATTAGCAAATGGTTAGAGGAGGGGGGAGAGTAATGAGCGAGAAACAGCAGGGATGCCCCGCAATTCATTGCGGGGTGGTTAGGATGGGGCTTTTATATAGAGGGTATAAGTATAAATAGTATGAAGGGATACAATATAAAAGGTGGTGACAAAAAGTGGCTGAGATAAAAGCGATTAATCCCGCGTTTCTGCACAGGCAGTACCTGTTCCGCAGGAAGGTACTCAAGTTATTTGGAGGGGCTTTTCACGTCTACGATGAGAATGGAAATGTTCTTTTCTATTCAAAACAGAAAGCCTTTAAACTCAAGGAAGATTTTCGAATATACTCGGACGAAAGTCAAACTCAAGAGCTTTTGACCATAAAAACACCCCAAATTCTTGATATTGGCGCAACATACAATGTACAAGATGTAACTACAGGCGAGGCTGTGGGTGGTTTAAGGCGAAAAGGGCTGAAATCTATTTTTAAGGACGAATGGATTATCCTCTCTAAAGAAGGCAAAGAAATAGGAACGTTGGCAGAAACCAGTCTAATCGCAGCTCTTTTAAGTAGAGTTATCTCCTTAATCCCACAAACATACGTCGTCTTAGCAAACAATAGAGAAGTTGCTAAAATCAAACAACATTTTAATCCGTTCGTACTCAAGTACACCATGACAATAATAGACGAGAGACCCCCAGTTGACCCGAGACTTTTGATTGCCGCAGGAATCCTTTTGGCAGGTATTGAACGCAGACAACAATAAACTGAAAACCGTAGGCAACGGGCACACGAAGCTGACAAGATTAACAAGTTTTATATAATAAAATGAAGGATAAAATAGGTTGATAAAAATGTCTGAATACCTAATATCGATAAAAATAGAAGAATTAAAAGAAGGGGGCTATCTCGCGAAGAGCGATGATCTTCAAGGGCTTATCGCGCAGGGAAGAACGATAGCAGAGACGATAGAGATTGCACAAGACGTTGCGAGAAAACTTATCGAGTCTTATATCGAGCATGGCGATCCCTTGCCTTTTGAATTAGAGCAAATAAATTTATAAAAATAGCCCACCCAGCCCAGTCCAACAAAAGAAAGAAAAAATCCGTGTAAATCTGTGTCTTAAATAGAATATCCCCCTCTATTCCCTATTGGCTATTGGCTATTGGCTATTGGCTATTGGCTATTGGCTATTGGCTATTGGCTATTGGCTATTTCCTATACCCTATTCGCAGCAAAATCAGCAATGAGCAGCAGCTTCTCTTTTGCTTCCGAGTCTTTAAGTCCCGCAATACAACTTTTTGCACGCATCACGAAATCGTTAGATAACCGGATTGCATAGTCAATCGAGCCGGAATTTACGAAAATCTCCCTTACTCGGTCAATGTCAGAATTACGGATGTCCCTTTTCTTTGACAGAAGCTCCGCTAAATACGCCTTCTCGGAAGGTTTTGAATGATTTAACGCATGAATGACAAGAATGGTTCTCTCACCGTTTTTAATGTCCAACCCCACGGGCTTTCCCGTTTTCGCGGGGTCGCCGCAGACGTCTAACACGTC
>JAUWNY010000101.1 GCA_030612405.1 Candidatus Methanophagales archaeon
GCGTAAAATGGGCGCTCTTTGGTTGAAGAGTCTGGGGCTGAGTCACGAAGAGATATGCAGAGTTACAGGAATCTCGCCCAATACATTGCGCAGTTACCTGCGGGCGTATCAACAAGGGGGAATTGAGGCGTTGAAACGATTTTAAAGTTTTACCAACCCTCGAGTGAAATGAGCCAGCATAGAACGACGATTGAGGAATGCTTCCGCGAGCACCCTTCCTGCCAGCGTTAAAGAAGCAATGGCTAAGATAGAAGAACTGACAGGGGTTAAACGCAGCGAAAATCGGGTGAGAGAGTTCCTAAAGTCTATCGGGATGGCTCCGCGCAAGGTGGGCACAATTCCTGCTAAAGCAGACTCCGAGGAGCAGGAAAGCCTCCTGAAAGAGGAGCTGGAGCCCCGTCTCGAAGAAGCCCAAGGCGGTCAAAGAGTAGTCTTTTTTGTTGATGCTGCGCATTTCGTGCTGGCTCCTTTTCTTGGCATATAGGGGGTGTTTCACGCGATTATTCATCAAAGCCCCTGCGGGCAGAAAGCGATTCAACGTTCTAGGCGCGTTGAACGCGGGGACTCACGAATTGGTCACGGTCACCAACGATACGTATATCAACGCTCAGAGTTTTTGTGATTTATAAGGGGCGTATTTCCCGTCTTAACATTGGAGTCCCGATCACCCTCGTTTTGGATAATGCCAGATATCAGAAGTGTAAACTTTTTTGGGCGTTAGCAGAATCCCTTGATATCCAATTGCTTTATATACCGCCTTATTCGCCCAATTTAAATCTCATTGAGCGCCTCTGGAAATTTGTTAAGAAACAGTGTCTCTCTAAAATTCAAAATATTATTCCGAGTTTAAGGATTTTAAATTTAGAATGCCATTCACCGACTGCCTGAACCAGACTGATACTACCCACAAACAAAAACTTGACTCTTTACTCACACTGCGGTTTCAGAGCTTTGAAAAAGCTCAATCTGTGGCGGTGTGAAGTATATATGACCCGAAGGGCAAGAAAGATTGCGAAGCAACAGCAGAGTTCCGTACCCCGTCCAAAAAGTTAATCCAATAATCCCAAAATTTTTTTCTGTTCATCGTTGCTTAACTTTTTCATTCCATCTTTAATTATCCATTTTGCATCTTTGCCCGGATTTGCTTTTGCCCATTTCATTAAGAATTTTGCTACCTCATCGGGATTCTTTTTGGTTATTTCTCTTAAAATCCATGACACCGCCTTTTTTACATCTTTGTCTTTATCATCCATAATCATATCAAGAATCTCGAAAACCTTATCTGTTATTTGGATTCTCTTGTATCCTCGTAAACTTACCACTCCAAAACGTCTAATCCATTTATTCTCGTCTTTTATCCATTTTTCAGAAAGTGGCAAAATACGTTCTGGATTTGAATAGACTATCGGCTCTACTCCACACATAACAAGATTATCGCAATTAGCCCAGTTATCAAGATCAGATAATGCTGAAGAAACAAAATCTAAACAAATTTTTGGATTCTTCGGACCGAATTTCTCTAAGCATTTCCCCGCTATCTGTCTTGCTTCAAAAGAGCCTTCATTCCATATAGTCTCTAACAAAAGTTTTGCTTCTGTTGGTTCTTTTTGGATAAATTTTCCTATCCCGGCAGCCATTACACTCAAAATGGGAAGTGGAACCCCAAAAAACTTTCCATTTCCAGTATCTGGAATAATCCTCTGGTAATTTTTTGTTGCGCCTCTATCCACGTAGGATTTAAGGAGTTCCTGTAATCCTCGTGTAAATTCCGTTGGCTTTTCTGCTTTGTCAAGTAATTCCTTTGTTCTTTTTTGGATTTGTGATTTATCCATATTATTTCCCCTCATTATCGAAAACCCGACTCCTTAGATATTCTATAACAAGTTTTATTGCCCTCTCTATTGCTATATCCCTTTGCTCAACAATACTATCGCCGCTTTTCAACCGTTCGTCAATAATGCCTGTCACACAAGCAGTGGGAATATTAAACAGTCTTCCCATAATGAAAAGCAATGAGCATTCCATTTCTATATTTACCGCACTTAGCCTGCTCCAATAAGACACGGCATCTTTATATCTGACCTCATTGGGCTGGTATCCGCGAAATCCATCCTTTCTTCCCTGACCGGTATAAAGTGTTGCCGTAGAAACGGTAATTCCACGTACATAAGGAATCGCAAGTTTTTCCGCCATTTGAATCAATTCGTACGTCATCCTGATGTCAGGAACGGCGGGATATTCCGGGTCAGGAATAATTTGTGAAGATGCCCCGTCTAATCTTACCGCACCTTCTGAAATAGCGACTTTCCCTGCCGATGCTTCTTTACTTAAACCGCCACACGTGCCAACACGAATTACCCCTTTTAATACCGGCATAATCTTGAATGCCTCGTCCAGCATTATCGAAAGCCCGGGTCCGCCTATTCCATGTGAAATTACTGCTACTTTCGTACCCCGTAGCGTTCCCATCCAGGTTCTATATTCTCGATTATTGCCTATCATTTCAGAATCGTCTAAATGAGCGGCAATTTTATCGGTTCTCTCCGGGTCTCCGCATGTGAGCAACCATTGCGCATCGCTTACAAGATTTTTACTGATTGCTAGGTGGTATGTAGTTCGCATGTCAACAAATTCCTCCTTTTTCATCTTTTATTACCTCCTTTCGAGTGGTAATCTCTCATTATTTAAATTGTTCATCCCCCATCATTCTTTTATCCATAGCTAATTAAAATAGTGCATTTAAATATTTTTCTAAGCAGGTCTTTCTTTCGATTTCGCCTAACGTTCCCGGCATATGCGACGTTCGCCGTAGGCGAATGTACCGAAGGCCGAAGAGCGAAGTGACGAAGTGCATATGCCGTGTTATATGCGTGCCACTGTTAATCATCTTGTATAATTGGTTTAAACCTTATATTGTTGATTTTTAAAAATAATTCTCTATTTTTCTTAATCATTTCAATATCTATATTTAGATTAAAATCCATGTATCGGTCATAATTATAAACAATATTCTCTTCATCAAACAACCTTTTTATAGAGTCAACTTTCTCGTCATCTTTGACATTAAACCACAAGATTGAAGTTGGTTTACTTCTTTTGGCAAATAGATATGCATTTTTTCCATTAATCATAATGCTTATATAACTTTGTGTAAAATTTAGTCTTTTATCATCATTTTCGATATATGAAAAAAGCTCTTTTGCTGTGCTTAATGTCCAGTTTGATTTATCATTCCAAGTAGATTCATTTACTATAGTCACTTCTTCTGTATCTTCTGGCTCAACATATACATCCAGAATCTTTGTGAAATTTAAAATATATTCGTTATTTACCTCTAACAAATCTGCTTGTATTGCAATCATTGGTATATTCAAGCTTAATAATTGGACAACATTAAAATATCTTCTATCAAATGATTCCGCTATTAAAACAGCAAAATGTTGTCTTTGTGGATACTTTCTTTTTTCATTATCCCAATATTCTATAGTTCTTATTATATGGGATGGATCTGTCTCACCCAACATAACTTCCACTTCATACATAGTATTATCTTCGCGATCTTTTAATAAAATATCTAAACGCCCACCAGAGGATTGACTCTTTTCTTTATTTAAAGGTTGCAGATCGCCTAATCCAAGTATGGAAGGTCTCTCATAAATCAGGTCTTGTAACCAGTACTCATCTCTTCCAGCATTTCTAATGAATACTTTTTTACCAAATTTTACATCCATTTTATACTCCTAACGGCGGCATTGCATATAACTTCAGTATATCCGAACTCACTTCGCATGTACCTCCCCTAAACTGAACCTTCTCGCTCATTATTTACCGCCTGACTTATAGATAGGTGCATGTTATACAAATACCCTTCGTATTTTTGCAATGACGCATAGCGTCTTGCAAGCAAAATAAGTTCTTTCTTGTTTTCTTTAAATCAAACAAACTAAAATTAAGGAAAATAGAGCAGAGAAGTAGGGAGGAATAAAAAATGGAAGAGAAAAGAGATTTTGGCGATTTGAAGAGAGAAGTAATAGAAAAGGGTAAATGTGCGCTTTGTGGTGGCTGTGTCGCTACGTGTAGATTGCTCGATTACGGGTATCTCAGCGTAGACTTTTCTGAAGAAAGACCAGTGATAAAAGAAGGACAGCAGTGTCCACCGGATTGTGGATACTGTTATTATCAATGCCCGCGGGTAGAGAAACCGGCGTTAAGAGAAGGACTTGAAGAGATTTACGAGGTTGCTAGCACAGACGAGGAGATAAGAAAGGCTTGTCAGGATGGAGGTGCCGTTACTTCACTATTAGCATCTGCACTTGCAGATGCGGTAGTAGAGGGCTGTATAACAGTTGCGGATAATGGAGAATGGAAGCCAGAGGTGCGAGTTGCGATGGATAAAGCGGGATTGATAAAGAGTGCAGGCAGCAAATATACACCTGCGGCAACGCTTACCGGTATAGCAGATGCCCTTTTGGACGCCGGACTGTGGAGTATCGCCCTGGTGGGGACGCCGTGCCAGATGGCAGCGTATGAGAAAATGCTCGTTGTAGGACGGGATACGCACAATGCGCATAATTTCTCGTCTAATGTGAGGTTAAGAATAGGACTGTTTTGCAAGGGAACTTATTCGTATGATAAACTAATGAAGGAATATCTTGAACGCAAGCGTGGTATAAATATAAGAGAGATAACGAAATTGAACATTAGCGAAGATGTTTTACACGTGTATGCCGGTGATAAAGAGCTGTTAAGTGCGGGAATCGACGAGATGGAGGATTATAAGCGAGATGGATGCAAGGTATGTGAGGATTTCGTCGGGCTGTTTTCTGACATAAGTGTTGGAAATGTCGGTTCGCCTGAGGGTAAATCATCGGTTATAGTTCATACTGATTTCGGTAAGGAGGTATTTGAAAGCGCATTGGAGTGGGGATTTATAGAAGCGAAGCCAATGGACAAGTCTGGTGTGGATTTGATACACAAGTTGATGAAAGAGAAGAAAGAAGCAGGGATTGCAGAGAAGGAGAGGAGGAAGAAGAAGTTGATGGAACAGATGAAGTAAAAATAAAAAATAAATTATATAGACACAGATTAACGCAGATTAACACAGATGATGAAAATCAACACGGTTAAACTATAAATCAGTGGAAATCTGTGTCTCATTATGAATATATACTCATGTAGTTAGTGAAAGAAAAAAACAAAAAGGGAAAGGTGAAAAAAGGATGAAGATATGCGTAACTGCAACGGCAGGAAATTTGAATGCACAGGTAGACCCGAGGTTTGGAAGGTGCCAATACTTCGTGTTCGTTGATTCTGACACGATGGCGTTCGAAGCGATGGCAAACGAAGCTATTGCCGCACCGGGTGGAGCAGGGATCCAAGCGGCGCAGACAGTCGTGAATAAAGGAGTGGATGTGCTTGTATCGGGAAGTATAGGTCCAAATGCTTTTCAGGTGCTTTCCGCAGCCGGTGTGAAAATTGCAACGGGCGCGTATGGCACGGTGCAAGAAGCAGTTGAGATGTATAAAGCCGGTAGACTAAGTGAGGCAGGAATTTCGACAGTTGCCGCTCACGTGGGAATGGGTGCTGGCGTAGGTACAGGCGCTGGATTTGGCACGGGTATAGGCATGGGCGGCGGACGAGGCGGCGGTAGAGGGCGAGGTATGGGTATGGGCAGAGGCATGGGACTTGGCATGCAGCAACCAATGCCCCCGCAACCACAGCCACAAGCACAAGCGCCGCAGGCACCAATAGCACCAAAAACAAAAGAAGAAGAAATCGAACAGCTATCGAGCATGGCAAGTAGATTGGAAAAAGATTTGGAAGAAGTGAAAAAAAGAATAGAGGAACTTAAAAGGAGGTGAAAAAATGGGGGGAAATAGATGGAGAAACATGTATTATCTAACTGGTTTGCCAGGCTGGATGAGGTTTGGATACTCTCCAGGCTGGGTAGGTAGAAGTCCAACAGGAATGCCACCAGGTGCACAGTATCTCACTCAAACGGGACAGATACCACAGTTTGCTTCCTGGATGCAGCAGCAAGCACCAGCACAGGCACCAATGGGCATGCCAGCAATGCCGAAGGAACAGGAGATTTCTATGCTTGAATCGCAGGCGAAGATGCTTGGGGACCAGTTAGAGCAGATAAAGAAGAGATTGGAAGAACTTAGAAAGTAAAGAGAAACTGGAGGTAAAAAATGGGTGAATGCGAACTGTGTGGAAAAGAAGGGAGTAGAATGGAAGCAGACCACAAAGAGCTTGGGCGCATTATGGTTTGTCAGGAGTGCTGGTCGAAACTATACGAGGAGAACAGTATGGCAGCGGATATCGGTGCTTCTGGTGGCAGTTGCGCCTTTTGCAAGTAGGATAGAGGAAAGCCAGAGGGTTTGGTGAAATTGGCACCGAAGTCTATGAAGCGATAAGGGAAGCGGTCGAACACATGGAAGAAGTGAACGAATGCCTTTTTAAGGCTTTTGAACGTATTAACAAGAAAAAATAAATTATGGACACAGATTAACACAGATGATAAGAATCAACACGGTTAAACTAAAATAAATCTGCGTAAATCAGCGTAAATCCGTGTCTTAAATAGAAGGAAGTTATATTTTACATACAATGAAAATCCTGATATGTGGCAAAGGAGGCTGTGGAAAGAGTTCAGTAACAGCACTGCTTGCAATAGAACTTGAAAAGAGGGGATACAAAGTTATCGTGGTGGATAATGACGAATCAAACTTCGGACTGCATATTCAGCTTGGAATGGAACTTCCAAAGGATTTCGCAATACACTTCGGCGGTAAGAGAATGGTTGCAGAGAAACTATTGGAGTCCATGAAAGGAGAAGGTGAAAGATTCAGTGTTTTCGGGGAAGGGATAAGAGCAAGTGACATACCAGAGGATTACATGAGCAAAAAGGGAGGGATAAATCTGCTCGCGATAGGCAAGATACGCGATTTTGGTGAAGGTTGTGCATGTCCCTTTAATGCTTTATCCGCTGATTTCTTGCGCATGCTCGAGTTAAATAAAGATGAATTTGCGCTTGTTGACACAGATGCAGGGGTTGAGCACTTTGGAAGAGGTGTAGAAGCTGGCTGTGACCTCATTCTGATGGTCATTGACCCCTCTCAGGAATCAATCCGGCTTGCCGAGAAGGTAACTAAAATCAGCGAGAGCGCGGGTAAACCGTTATATTATGTTTTGAACAAGACAGATGACGAAACTGCGAGGTTTCTTCTCGATTCGGTGGACGGAAATAAGGTCGTATCAGTCATACCAGCAGATAAGAAGGTATTTAGAAATTGTTTAGTTGGTGAAGCGCTCGATTTTGAGTTGAAAGGCATCGGGGAGCTTGCGGATTTCTTGGAACGGAAAACGAGCAGGGATAGGTGAATTTGAAGGAAAAGGATGCGACCTACGAGATTTATCCTTACTTCTGAATTAATTATGAAGCGAAAAAAGTTGCGGGTGTGAGATATGGATAAAAACTCAGATAGTCATAACCCTCATAAACTGAGTATAATATATATACTTGCGAAAGGATTATCTATCAAGAAAAAAAAGATTAATTGATAGAAGGAGGTGAAGATGGGGGAGATTGTGGATATTGAATTTAATAAGGAAAAGTTCAAACAAGTTTTACATTATATAATCTATCGATGTGGTTATTTGGAGAACGTTGGTAAGACTGCCCTATACAAGATTCTATATTTTACGGATTTTGATTATTATGAGCTATATGAAGAAAAGTTAACTGGGGAATTATATCGTAAATTGCCTCTTGGTCCGGCTCCAATCCACTTTGAAGAAGTGATGGAAGAACTTGAACATAAAGGTAAAATTCAACAATTTCCTATAATGAGAGGGAAATTTGAGCAACAAAAATTTCTATCAACGGAAAAACCAAACATAGATTTACTCAATGGGAAAGAAGTACAGCTTATCGAAGAAGATATAGCAAGATATGCCAGTATGAATGCCATACAAATAAGCGCATTCTCACATAGAGATATGCCTTATAAAGCAACGGGAGATGGCGATATTATCGATTACGAATTGGTATTCTATAGAGATCCTCTTTTTTCTGTAAGAGAATACGAGGATGACTGATTTTGAAGAGATCCCTGAATTCTCAAAAGACCTGAAAAAGATGCATAAAAAGTTCAGGACAATATATGACGGCTTAGAAGCTTTTGAAAAAGCATTGGCATCCGGATTACCTAATCATTTGTCTGGGACTGTTCAAATTTCTGATATTGGTCAAGATGTTAAAGATCCAATCTATAAAGTAAGACATTTCAGGTGTAAAGCTCTAAAAGGAAAGGGCAGCAGGAGTGGAATCCGAGTAATTTATGCGTATCAGCAAGATAAAGATAATGCCACGCTGATAGAGATGTACCATAAAAGTAAACAGGGAAACGAAAACCGGGAAAGAATCCTAAAGCATAAAAGATGAAAAATCAAATTCACCGCAGAGAACGCGAAATTAGAGGTTTAGTTTATTAGCGGTTCAGCTCGTTAGCTAACCCTCCAAACCCCTAAACCGCCAAACCGTTAAACTACATCCTCCGCGTTCTCCGTGAACTCTGCGGTTAATCTGACATTGTCTTACTTACTTCTCACGTCGTAAACCGCTTATAAATCCTCATTATTTTATCCGGCAGTTTTAGAACATCGTCAATCACAACCCACCTGCTATCGGCATACATTCGTGGTAAATACTCCGCTGCTTCACGATCAACCGTAATACAAAACGACTTGACACCATATCGTTGAGCTTCCTTCAATGCCATCCTTGTATCTTCAATAGCGTAATTGCCATGATAATCCCGGTCCAATGGCTTACCGTCACTTAACAGAATAAGCATCTTTGTCTTCTCTTCCCTTCTTCTCAATTTAGTCGTGGTGTGCCGGATAGCAGGCGCAACTCTGGTAGATTGCTTATTCGTCATTGTGGATATTTTACACTGCACTCTCCGGTCATAAGAGTCCTCAAAATCTTTGATAATATAAAACATCACATTATCCCGCCCATATCCGGAGAAACCATAAATAGCAAAAGCATCGCCTAATTCCGCCAATGCTTCCGACATTAAAACCAGAGCCTCTTTCTCACACAATATTGTTGCTCCTGCCGTGCTGCCACTCATGTCAACGAGAAATGCAACTGCTATATCGCGAGTTCTGTTTTCGGTTCGTACATAGTTCCTCTCGGACGGAGAGAGCCTTAACCGCTTATCAATAAAGTATTGAACCGTTGCATCCAGGTCAATATCATCGCCATCAAATTGCCCCCGCAATTTTACTACGCCCTCGGGTCTAAGCATCTGGAATTCTCGCCTGATTATCTTTATCTGTCCCGCATATTTCTGAATTGTGTCAAGATAGAAGTCGTCTGACCCACCCTCTAAAAATCGTTCTCTTACCCGCGACCATTTCAATCTGTAATCTTTAATGTCAATACCCCATTCAGGATACAAATATGTGTCTCGTTCGCTTTGAAGTCCGTTTTCATCCGTAATTAATGTTTCAAGGTCGCTTAAGTAATCC
>JAUWNY010000152.1 GCA_030612405.1 Candidatus Methanophagales archaeon
ATAGGGATGCCATCAACTTCGCCATCCCACGAAAGTCCTTCTTTGGATTTCTCGAAATTATCGTCAATAAAATCCAACCCAAAAGGGACTAAAAGCCATTTAAATGTCGCATAGTATTCACCGTCACTCTCCCTTATCGCATCGTGAACATCACATTTTAAAACAGTTGCTTTTTTCGTTTCGTCAAATTCTACATCTGCCCCAACGGCATATTCTCCTCGTTCATGATACATTTTTTCATCGAAGCCCTGAATTACTGCATTTTTAAACTCCTCCGTATTCTCCAGAATCGCTGAGAATTCGCTTTCATTCCAGAAAGACTGTTTTTGGTAATGGATGATTGTTCCTTCCACTTCTGCTGTAATGTTGTTTTCAAGCAGTCCGGTTTCAGGCACAACCCCAGGCGGGACTGCCCATAAAGGCGAAACACCGATGCCGATAACCACAGCAAGAACACAAATGGCTGTGAGGGCAATTGCAATTGCGGATTTTAAGTTGGGCTTATGTACCTTTTCACTCATTTGTTGTCTCACCTACCTTTGCCATTATATCTTTGCTTCTATTTAAAAACTTTGCAATTTGAAATTTTCATTGTATATAAAGTATAACTTCTACCTATTTAATTTAGGACGCAGATTTACACGGATTTACGCAGAAAACTATTTCCCAACCCAGTTTGTTATAAACTCAACCTCTAATAAGCTCCTCCGTCTATTAAACCTTATATTTAAAATCCTGACTATCTGCGTTCATCTGCGTCCGATTATCATTTTTTTTTCATTTTGCATTTTTAGAAAGTACCCCATTATATCTCCACTGTTATCGAACACATAAACGTCAGCATCGGTTTTCTGTGATAACTTTTCTGCAAGGGTGTCGAAGAGCGTCTTCAGGCGTTCATAGTCGGTTTTCTTCAGCCGTTCAACGAGCTGCCCGACACTACTGAATTCAAAATCGAAATGTTCATGAGCATCAATTCCTAACATATCGCAAATCTTTGCAGGCATCGTGAATATCACCTTCTTCTCTGCTTTTGAGTGCTCCATCGCATAGAGCACGAAATTACCGGCAATGACGATCCTATTCTCCGGGAAATCGAGCTTTTCGATGGCGAATCTCTTACTTATAGCACCTGTGCTTACCCCGATAACGTCCTTTATATCACTTACGAGGAAGTCAATAACGTGCTTATAACCGCCATCGGTATAAGGTTCAATGAATCCCGTAGCGCCGAAAATGGGTATTCCACCCTCTATACCCAAGGCTGGAAGGACGGTATTTTTCGCTATTTCCTCCCCTCTTGGCACGAGAATCTCTATTTCTACACCACCGGACAGCACTTCCTTCACGTTCGCTTCTATGTTCGTTAAAATGTGCGGGTATATGTCTGGCGCACCAACTTTACCAAGACCGGGTTTTTTTATTATTCCTATGCCCTTCCCTGCTCTTATGGAGAAAACCGGAAAACGTCTTGCTTTTGCACAGATCAGCATTCCGGTGAATGTATCACCTTTGTAATCGCCCGAATCTACACGAACACAGGCGGTACAATTAGCTTTATCCGAACTCGCTATGTTCATCTCGACTTTTACGCCAACCGGAGTTGTAATCTCCACCTTCTTTGCTTCTTTTCCCGCGAACAGAAGAGCAGCAGCCTTTGACGCTGCAGCAGCGCAAGTTCCTGTTGTATATCCTCGTTTGAGAATCTTACCGTTTTCAAGCAGAACCACTCTGCCCTTTTTTATCTGCTCTATCAGTGCATCATAGCTGATACCCCTTATCTTCGCTGCTGTTTTTACGGGCTCTTCAGGGTATTCTTTTCCAGATATGGGGTCAATCATTTTTCACCCCTTTTCTCTTCCATACTCAATTCGATTATCTCGTTGATAATCGCCACTGCCGAAGGGGTTCCACCCCTTGGTCCCCTTATCACAATGCAAGGAATGCCCATAGCCAATATCTTCTCTTTCGCCTCTGCTGCATTGACAAACCCTACAGGAGTAGCAACGATAAGAGCGGGCTTTACGCCTGCGCCTCCTTCCTCGACAAGCGCACAAATCTCCTGACATGCCGAAGGTGCGTTTCCAATAACCACGACGTTACCCTGAATGAGTCCCTTTTCCTTTGCGAGCCGGATTCCCGCAGCAGTTCTCGTGAGCCCTTCCCTTTTCGCTATTTCCATTGATTTTGGCGCATTCACGAAACACTGTACATTTTTCCTGTATTTTTTGTTAATGCCTGCTTTCACCATTTCAATGTCCGTAATGATTGTTTTACCCTCTTTTATGCACCGTATCCCCGTCTCAACCGGATGATGATTAAATACAAGCAAGTCAAGAAACGAAGGGTCGGCATTGGCAAAAACCACGCGTCCCGCCACTCGTTTTTCGGTGTCACTTAACGAACCCGGATATTTTGACACAATATCACGTACAATTGCCTTGCTCTTCTCCCACACCCTGTTTCCTGCCTCTACATAACCCCCCGCTATATCGCCACCATTCCCGTTTCCTGTCTCATAATCGTATTTTGTCTCATATCCTCTGCGTGTAACCATTCGGGCACCAAGATCTTTTGTCCCCGAGCAGCCAATAATAATGGTCGTTGACATATCTATACGGTGATAGAACGCAGGCAAATCTTCCAAACGGGTAATCTCGATTTCGCATCCTTCTCGTTCTGCATTTCTCACGATGCCAACTATTGTTTTCCTGTCACGGAACTGCATAAAAATCCCGTGTGTCTTCTCTAATTGCACCGTTCTGTTTTTGCTTTTGGGGTTATACACGACCACCGCGATGTCCATTTTTGCTAATCCTTCCAGTTTCCTCTCTATTTCACTCCAAGGTACCAACAAATCGCTCAAACTGACAACTGCGAAATCATTTGAGATGGGTGCACCGAGTAATGCTGCGGATGCTGATGCGGATGTTATACCGGGAACTATCTCCAATTTGGTGTCTGAATCCACAGCAACCTCAATTGCCAGCCCCGCCATGCCATAGATGCCTGCATCGCCTCCCGAGACAAGAACGACGTCTTTATACTGCCCCAGCTCGACTGCTTTCTTTGCACGTTCTACCTCAGTCCCCATCCTGCCTATTACCACCTCGGCACTCGCAGGAATGATGTCCTTTATCAGCTCGATGTACCGTACATTACCCATAATGACGTCCGCACTTGAAATCCGTGCTCTCGCCCTTTCTGTCATCAAATCCAAAGAACCCGGTCCGATACCCACTACCGATAACATATTTTTAGTAAAGGTTTTTGCGAAGTTAAAAAGAATAATTTTTTATAATCGGACGCAGATGAACGCGGACAATCAGGATTTTAATTTAATTTTGGCACTAAACCAGAAGTTAAACGTAAGGCATTTGATAATTTGCGGAAATAGTTTTCTGCGTAAATCTGCGTAAATCTGCGTCCTAAATAGGATAGGTAGAAGTTATACAGTATATACAATTAAAATTCTGCGTACTCTGCGCTCTCCGCGGTGGTAAATCACTATATTTTAGACCGTGCCTTTCAAGCTACTTCTTATTTTGTCTGCTATCTCCGAAATGTTTCCAGGTGGATTGTTCACGACGCTATGCACGGGCTTACCACCATCGCCACCGAACCGTGGAAAGACGTTTACATGCAGGTGCGGAATCTCCTGACCCGCCGCCTTTCCCTCATTTATCCCTATGTTAAACCCGTCGGGATTCAGCGCTTTCTTCAATATCTTTAACATTTCTCTTGTTGCAATAAACAGCTCCGCAACCAGCTCATCTTCTAAATCCGCGAGTAGACTCACGTGTTTCTTGGGTATGACCAGACTGTGCCCCGGCGCCCTCGGATTTATATCCAGCAAAGCCAATACACCCTCCGTTTCATAAATCCGCTCTGCTTTTAAACTCCCTTCAACAATTTTACAAAATACACATTCCATTTTTCTTCTCCATCCCCCCTCAACATATTTTTTTCTTTTAGTACAGGTTTTCTTTTTTCCTAAAAAAGAAAAAGTGTGTCATCATCTCTTCTAAGTGTATGATGCTATTTAGTGAATTACAAAGTTTTAAATCCGCCTCGCCTTCGTATAACACAATCTGAGCGAATCTTTTCACCGAGTTCTGCTCTTCTTCCTCATCCATCGCCATTCCCGAAATTTTCATCTTCCTTCGCAGCGCCTCGTGTATCTCCACCAGAATCTCTTTCCCGCCCATCTTCTCATCTCGTATCAGAAATTCTAAGCCCGCACGCACGTCTTTATACCGTCCCGCACATGCGGAATCTATCAGCTCCTCCGCTTTATTCCGTTGAAAAAACGCATTTTGCACGACATTCTCTATTCCGATGGCATCTATTGTTTTTGTTTTTGGCTTTGCCCTTGTCGTCGTTGCTGCTGCTTCAAGCATATTTATAGCCGCGCCTGCATCGCCTCTCGCATATTCCCGCAGCGTTTTTAAGCCCCCTTCCGTAAGTTTTAGCCCTTCTCCCTTTGCTATTGATTTTATCAACGCATCCAGCGCATCGCTTTTGTCCAGAGGCGTGAAGTGGAGATTCAGGCATCTTGACCTTACAGGTGGGATGATGCCCGCGGGTCTCGTGGTGGAGAAGAAGAATCTGCATGTTTTGTTGCTACGTTCTATAACCCTTCGTAATGCTTGTTGCGCATTCCCGGGAAGTAAATCGGCGTTATTGAAAAATAGTAATTTGAAGGGCGCATTTATGGGTCTTAACGCTGCATATTCCCGTATTATCTCCTTGAATATTTCTATCGCGGATTTCTGCTCGTCATAAAAGAATTTGAATCTTTTATCCTCGCTTAACCATTTTTTACGCTGTTCAACGAAATCGGAAGTTTCTATGAGCATGACGTTCTCGTCATAAGAGCCGTAGAGTTCATTCGCAAGGGCATAAACAAAAGACGTTTTGCCCGTACCTTTTGGACCCCAGAGCAGTAGATTTGGTATTGTCTTTTCCTTGACGAACCCTTTTATCCGTTTCACTACCTCTTTCTGCCCTGCGATTTCATCCAATCTCTTCGGTCTGTATTTTTCTGCCCACATATCAACTTTTTCTCTAAAGAGAAAACCTTGACTAAAAACCTTTTCTTAGAAAGAAAAGCTTTACCAAAAGAACTTTACTCCAGTCGAATTGCTGGTATCCAACCAAATCCTATTTCTTAAGATGCTCTAAGACCCATGTGCGAATGAGAACACCAGGCTCCTTCCCTGCGCCTTCAGCTAATTTCTTCACCTGGTTAAAGCTCTCTTCATCCAGTTCCAGTGTTAACATCCATTTATGCTTCAAGGGGTAAGCGAACTTCACCTCTACGGACTCAAATTCA
>JAUWNY010000128.1 GCA_030612405.1 Candidatus Methanophagales archaeon
GCTGGTTTACGACCAGTTGTGGTTCGGAACGTACATGTCGGGTGGTGTAGGATTCACGCAGTATGCGAGTGCGACATACACGGACAACATCCTGGAGGACTTCTGCTACAAGGGATGTGAAATCGGGCTGGACTACGCAGGCGGCGAGATGGCTTCGCTAAAGGGCGACAAGCTGAACATGGACATCCTGGAAGAGATAATCCGTGCGGAGAACGACTATGCACTGACGCAGTACGAGGCGTACCCGACAGTAGCGGAATCTCACTTCGGTGGTTCGGTTAGAGCGTGCTGCGCGGCAGCAGGATGCGGTAGTGCAGTTGCATGCGCAACGGGACTTGCACAGCCAACGCTGAGTGCGTGGTCGCTGTCGCAGTTGGGACACTACGAGAGGATAGGTAGGCTTGGATTCTTCGGGTACGACCTGCAGGACCAGGCAACGGCAAACTGCTCGTATTCGTACCAGAGCGACGAGGGAATGCCATTCGAGATGCGAGGCGTGAACTATCCGAACTACGCGATGAACGTGGGACACCAGAGTGCGTACGGTGGTCTGGTTGCCGGAGCGCACTGCGCAAATCATGACGCATGGGTGCTGTCACCGCTGTGGAAAGTAGCATTCGCGGACCGTGACCTGCCGTTCGACCGTGGCTACGTGACCAAGGAGTACGGAGTAGGCGGACTCAGGGAATTCAAACCTGCGGGTGAGCGTGACCTGATAATCGGCGGATATTACGGACGATAGGTATTTAGACAAACAACAAAACAAAACCAAACAAACTTTTTTAGAAAAAGAAGTTTGAGGGGGAGTTTTTTTCCCCTTCTTTTTATTTTTTTTGACACAGATTAACGCAGATTTATTGTTGATTTATAAGCAGTGGAGGAAGATGCATGCTATGCAACTTGATAAAATACTGGATGCGATAATATCAAAGGAAGTTTACAAAGAGGTAAAAGTAGAATGTAAACTTCCTTATCATCCATTTGAATTGGTAAGGAATATTGTAGAAAAAATAAAAACGGATAAAGGTTTCGGGAAGGGATATAAAGATGAATTAAGTAAACAACTCCAAAAGCAAGGTTACGAGCATTTAGAAGTAATTGACATTGACCCCTGCTCTAATTGCTTAGTTGTTAGCTTGGCTTTGTCACATTTTAAATTTACCGACGAGAACGCGGAGTTCGCAGAGAAAATATGTAAAATCCGGATTTGAAAACATTTCCATTACATCCTCTGCGTTCTCCGTGAACTCTGCGGTTAATCTGACAATGTCAAGTTAATACTCATTTTACCTTTTCTTTTCCATCCGCAGATATTTCAAAAACTTCTCCAGGACGGGTATCGGGAGAGCGACATAGACGGCTTTTTTTTCATTGTCTATGTCCCCACGGTAATCAGGCAGCCTAACGCCCGGGGCGCCTTCCTCCCATTCCACCCGCAGGTTTTTTTTCCCTTTACCGTATTTTCGCGTTAATCGTTTAAATTCGTCGAAGATGTTCCCGCCCATGGGGCATAATTGCAGTGTTGGAACAGGCCGAATAACGACAAAAGGGAACATTCTGCAGGACATTGGTTTGTCATCGTAAATTGTGCATCGGTCCCCGTTTAAATAAGGGCATGGTGTTTTCAGGTAGTTGTCCACCTCGTTCTCGTCTATCTTATCAAACAGTGCATCACCGTCAATCCGGTACAGTCGCTCCATAGCTTCGTCATTCAGATGAATGGGCATTTCACGACAGCATTTACAGCACCGCTCGCAGTCGAAATATGCTAAGATTTCCAATGCCAACTGCTCAAATCTACGCCTGTCTTTTTCTATCGCCATAACGTTTTGCGATACGGTAAACCAGAAAAGGTCGTCTCCTGCCAGTTCTCGGAACTGCAATGCTTGCTTCTTTAGATCCTCTTCTTTCATTGTTTCTGTTTCCTATTCGTGGACTCGAACGTTTGATGATGTATAGAGTTGTAATAGAATATTGTTCTGACAAAAATTTAAGTTAAATTGCTATATCCTTAAATTTCACCGCAGAGCACATGAAGGCGGAGAACGCAAAGGCAGCAGAAAATCTAAGCAACGATTGAAACAGTCTTAAAACTCTGCGTACTCGGCGCTCTCCGCGGTGATAAATCACTTGATTTTTGGACAGTGCCGGGTTTTGAAGAGTGCAGTATTTACCAAATTCTCGCAGCGCGTCTTGCCAACTCTTCCGCGTCTTTTGCTTCCCGCAACGCAGTCTCATCCAAAACCAAATATGCCGCCCGCGTATTAAAATACGGCGCCCCTTTTCTTGAAAATAGCGTTAGAACTTTTCCTCCTTGTTTTACTTCTACGCCTTCGCAAGGCTCATGGCTTCTTATTAGCGTTTTCACTCCCACTGCCCTTAACCCCCTCTCTGTTACATCTTCTCCAAACATTCTGCCTGCTCCTCGCATCGAATAAAAATCGCCTTTGCCTTCGACCGGGTCGCTCCACAGTATCTCTTCAAAATTACTCGATGCTGGATGCGAGTCGTGCGCATACGCAATATCCTCAATCGAATCTACATTTACGGGCAATCCTCCGTGCAACATTAAGTATCTTCCTTCTACCAGCACAGCATAGGGTAAATACTCCCAGAGCTCCTTTAGCTTCTCATATATCTCTTTACCTCTCATGCCATATTTCTTCGTGAATAAAAAAGGCAGGTCATGCGGCATAACCGGCATGTCTGGTGGTCCTTCGTGATTCCCTCGCAGCATTATTATCTTTTTCGCCTTCTCCTTCCCTTTCCCCTCAGAAGCTTTCAGCTTCAAAAGAACATAGTAAACCTCAACGCTTTCCGAGCCCCGATCGCCATAATCTCCAAGAAAAACTATCCTGTCGGCATTAAAGTCTTCGATATCTTTCAATATGTGAACCAGGCTTTCCATATCGCCGTGTATATCTCCTATGACTACTACATTCTTCGCTGCTCGAGGCGATATGCGAATCAATCCGCTTTGGGCTCTTGACTCCTTCTCAGCTTCTAATACGCCCTTTGCTTCCTCAATTAGTGCCAGGAACTCCTCTACACTCGCTTCGAATGCCCTTGCAGTCCGCTCATCAACTTTTATTTGCATAAATAATATGGATATTGCTATCTCAACACTTTTTCTTTTTCACAAAAAGAAAACCAGTGCTAAAAAAACTTTATAAGATAACATATAACTTCCTTTTACTGCGGGTGATTACTTTGTCTGAAAAAGTCAATCTTGGTAAAGATGATTTTGATGTGTTAGCTTCGGAAACAAGAATTGAGATTCTAAAAAGACGGGATTCAAGGCGAAAGACTGTTACTGAATTATCAAGAGAATTAAGCCTTACTAAATCTACCGTTCACAAACATTTGGAGAAGCTAACGAATGCTGGATTAGTTGAAAAGAAAGAAAATGAGCGTAAGCGGGTTTATTATGAACTCACGAAGAAAAGTAAGGCAATACTACATCCACATGAACTAACTAAAATTGTAATTCTTTTGTCATCTTCAGTGCTATCTTTTATTGGCGGAATTATAGAAGTTTATAGGTTTGTTAAAAGCATCTCACTACCAGAGGAAATCCCTCCTCCAATGGGTGGTGTAATTTACGAACCCGAACATATTATTATTGGTGTTATCTTGATTTTATTTGCTGTACTGTTTTTATATGTAGCTATATGTAGCATTTCGCATACACTTAAGAAAGAAACAGGCAAAGGGTAATCTATAAACCCTGCTTTTGTTCGCTAAAAAGCGAACATTTTCGATAGTTTTATCAGGGGTTTGAACGATACTATCAGTGAGCGCCGAGGAGGGGCGCTAAAATGGAGGTAAAATAAAAAGATGAAGGGAAGGGAAAAGAGAGGGTTTAAAAAATTTAGGAGGTGATATGGAAAAGATGAAAAAGAGAAATAGAAGAGTAGTGATAGGCACAGTATTTGTAGTGGCGCTGTTTATGATGGCAACAGCCGTACCAGCTATAAGTATGCAAGGGGAGTCAGCAAAAAAAGATCTCGATGATACCCCGTCTTCAGGGATAAACCTTGCTTTGCAGATAAATGAATCGGGAATAACAAAAGAAGTTGAAGTTCTTAAAGTGCTTAAGGGAGTTGAACCGCCTGATATAAGTGATATAAAAAGAGAATTCGAGAAACAAAAGCATAATGTCAAGCCAACCGAAGAGGATTGGGCATTTATCAAAAGCGCTATAACCGATCTACCAGCAGATGAAAAAGATAAGCTTATTAATGAGGCAAAAAAGATTTTTGAGAAAAATTCAAAGCTTTCCAAAGAAGAGCAAGAGGAGCTTTTGCAAACGCTGGGGTACTATATCCTCAAAGCGCAGGAAGAACAAGTTGGAGTGAAGTGGTGGTCAAATGTGCACTACGATATGTCAAGAGTGGCTGGAGAGAAGTTGGTATATGTGTCTTCAGCGCATGTTGATACCTTGGGAAGTTATGCCAGTTGGGCAGATCAGCATAGAGATCAACCACCTCTTCCAGGATTAATATTGAATCGCCATTCATGGGTAATCTGGGATTTCCCTATACCTGGCTTTGACAACTATGGACCGGATTCATGCGAATATTTCATGGATCATGCAAGAGCAAATTTTAGCGATTATGATGTAAGCTCGGCGTATGTCGATATAGGCAAAGGACTCCATTATATCGAGGATCTTGGATGTCCATTTCATACCTCAGCATTTTTTGGACAAGCCCATCATACGGACTATGAGGAGTGGGTATCAAACAACTGGAACGAACTAAAATCAGCTACTGATGTCGATTGTCTATTATGTAATAGATGATCCTTCCGAGGATGCTAAGATTCTGGCGTATATTTCAGGCTCATACCTTGATGATATCTGCTATATAATGAACAATGACCCAAACTGGCAGCAGAACTCAACTCTTGTCTCTATTACTCGGGGGTTGATTGGTGAGGCAGAGAAATTCACGATAGGTATGATCGTTTATGCGACCAAATTTGAATCACCTGATACCGTAGGATCAAACTCAGTGCCAATCTACGATTATCAAACATCGTATGCATATATAGACGATGTTGCATGTAGTGACACCATGGTTCTACCGATACGAATCGACCATACCTATATCGGTGATCTGGAGATATGGATTGGTTGGAAAGACGATCCATCACCTACATATACAGAAGCGAAGATATGGGACCGAGAAGGAGGCAGTGCAGATAATCTTGCGATCAATGTTTGGGCGAATGGTTTCCAGAACACGCATGATTGGCGACTCAGGGTCTATGACGCCACAGCAGGAGATGAAGGAGAGATAACAGAATGTTCTATCTTAATTGGGTGAAATACCCAATTTTTTATTTTTTTGTAATGAAATGAAAATGAATAAAATAAAAATCGCGTTGGTATGTATATCGGCGATCTTCTTTTTTACGTGGGCAGGTTATGGATTGAGCTTTGTATTACCCTCCTATAAAGGCGCTTATTTATCCTATGCTTTTGCGGTACCACAATTATTATTAAGCGTCGTCTCACTTTTTGGCTCTCTCCTTTTTGTACTAGAAATGAAGAGTAAGTCAAATCGCTGGTATTTAGGAATTCCACTCTGTATTGTGATATTAATCATTGTCATCACGAATTTTTTATCATTCAGTCATGGGAAACCTTTTCTTTCAGACCCAATTAGTATTACAGAGACGATCTGGATTACCTCACTGACGATGCTTGCTCCCTGCTCTATCTTATTCTTCCTTTCTTTTTCAGAAAATTTAAGAGAGATAAATAACATACCCATCGTATTATCAGCAGTCATTAGTATTTTTGATATCCTTTTCTTTTATTTTGCATTAAGAGACATTATTTCACCACATCCGACATTGCATGCGGCTGGAGCACTATTAGTGTTTTTTTATTGGAGTATCGGAATGCCGATCATCGGTGTATGTCTCGTGACGATTGCAATAATATATAAGGAGTAATGAGAGAGGTAGTTAGTAAAAATAGAATCAAATGCTTTCCATCTTCTAAAACGATTCCTAGCTTGGGGTAAATAGTATACCCTTCCTCTCAATTTGCTAGCACTAAATCGAACAACAGGAAAAAATGGGTAATTAAACCTCTGTTTTTGTTCGCTAAAAAGCGAACATTTTCGATAGTTTTATCAGGGGTTTGAACGATATTATCAGTGAGCGCCGAGGAGGGGCGCTAAAATGGAGGTAAAAAATGGAAGGGAAAAGAAGGGGTATAAAAAATTTAGGTGGTGATATGGAAAAGATGAAAAAAGGATTTAAAAGGAAGGGAATACAAGTCGGAACGGTATTTTTAATATCGCTGCTGCTGATGGGATCTATTTTAGTAGTAGGGGCTTCCGGAGATGATTATGCAGTCGAGAACTTCTATGTAGACGAAGATACGGCATGGAGACACGCAGTTGTATATCTTGCAGAATTTGTGGCAAATGATGCTCCAGGTTTAGAGGACTGGGATGGTGCAACGGTTCAAAAAGATCCGGTGACTGTCTATGATATTCACGGAAAAAAGTTGTTTTATGAATTTGCAGTGACAAAGGATGGTAAGGCCATTGGTGAGGTAGAGATCTCTGCCAGTAAAGTGCTTGGCAGTTCATTACGTAGGGTAATCATGAGTTCGCCTTTAGATCGAGAAAGTGCAGCACAGAAGGCTATAGAGATAGCAGAAAAAGAATATCCTGACTACAAAATAAGCTCTACAAAGCCTGTTTGTTATAGCTATCCAAAAGAGGGTGTGATGGTAACTCTGGCAAAACCAGGAGCTAAAGAAGAAAAAACGATTATAATAGAGATATACGCATCTTCAGTGGTTCCATTAAAAGAACCTGAAAAGGAAGGTGAACTTGGAGCATGGTCGATCTACGGCAAATTATCCGCCGAAGAACGGGCTGAAAGGGTAGAGAAATGGAACAGTGATGCTAAATTTGTTAATGCACACCAAATATCTGAAAATCCCGGTGCCATAACCGATCAGTCGTTAAATGACTACTCTGATAGAGGTAGCAGAGGTAGCTTTTATTTGTACGTGCCATTATATGCTCAGCTAACGTCTTACTGGTGTGCCCCAGCCACAGGACAAATGATAGCGAAGTACCATGGTTACACCCATTCACAAGCTTACGTAGCTGCTTGTATGGGAACTACT
>JAUWNY010000156.1 GCA_030612405.1 Candidatus Methanophagales archaeon
CGGGAAAGAGATATCTGTTTTGCTTGCTGATTCCTTTGGTAGAGCTTTTAGAGACGGCGTAACGGGAATCTGTATAGCGGTTTCAGGCATTCCCGCTGTGCTGGACAGAAGGGGCGAAGCAGACAGATTTGGAAAAATCGCAAGGATAACAAAAGAAGCGGTAGCGGATGAGATATGCGCGGCTGCGAATCTCGTGATGGGTGAATTTAGGGAAGGTATACCCGTCGTAATCGTGCGTGGATTGAACATAAAAAGGGACAAAGGCGAAATAAAAGACGTTTTGCTCAATCGCGAAGACGACCTCTTCAGGTAAGGTGCATGATGAGGATGAAAGTAATTGCTCAATATCTTGTGGTATAAATTCTAAGCACGAAACTCTAAATCCCAAACAAACTCCAATATCTAAACCCAAAAATCAAAACAACCCCTTTTCTTGGGATTTTGGATTTTGGTATTGTTTAGGATTTGGTGCTTAGGATTTAGGATTTCCAACTCCTTATTGAGCAATCACCTTTATGCACCCGCCGTCTGCGTAACCCCAGCACCAGCACCGGCAACACCTAAAGCTTCTTGTAACTGTTGCTGCAACTGCTGATATTTCTTCTGCACTCTCTCCTCTTGCCTTTCCAACGTCTTCGATCTCAAATCGTAGGTCTCCTTCTTCTCTGACAAATCCTCCTTCACCACTCCTCTCTCTGCTTTTATCATCAACTCGCCAACCGCTCGATAGATAACGGATTGTTCATCGAGCTTTTCCAATTCTTCCAGAGCATTTCCGGCGTCTTTCAACAGGGCTTCCACATGCATCTTTTGCCTTCCCACGGCTTCTATCTGGACTTTTAGCTGCTGTAGCTGAGCGAACAGATTTTGCACCTGGGGCGGTATTTCACTACTTCCACTCATGTCATCTTCCTCATTATTTTCTATATCTTATTTGATATAATCTTCAATAAGTTATTTTTAGTTTATAAATAAGATGGGAGAAGTAGTAGGGATATTGGTCGTTTCTTATGGTTCGAGGGCTGCTGCGGTAATAGACGCGTTGAACAGAAGCGAAGACTACAAAGCTCGTTTTTACGTTGTCGACAAGCAAAGGAATCCGTTTAACGTGAGGCATGCAGCGAAGCACATGGTCATTCCTGATCTGGACGTTGGAAAAATATGCGACTTCGTGGAGACGAACAAAACCGAGATAGATTTTGGTTTCTGCTGCCCTGAGAAACCGATAATAGCGGGTGTTAGAGATGTAGTCGAGAGTAAGACAGGTGTTGCAATGATATGCCCTACGAAAAGATATGCGATAGAAGAGAGCAAAGCTGCGCAGCGGCTTCTACTCGAAGAATGCTGTGCGGAGGCGAATCCGAGGTTTAAACTGTTCCCCTGTGCGGAGTACGAAAGCGTAAGCGCAGTGAAAAGGGCGGTATGGGATTTTTTAGACGAAATAGGGGATGAAGTAGCGGTGAAGCCGGATAAGCCCGCAGCGGGTAAGGGAGTAGGCGTGTGGGGCGACCACTTTACCAGTAGAAGGCATTTATTCGAGCATTTCATGTCTATCTTTGACGGTGGCAGCGACGTGATAATAGAAGAGAAAATCGAGGGCGAGGAATCGAGTTTCCAGGCGTTCTGCGATGGTAAGCGACTTGCGGTTCTCCCTGAGACACGCGATTACAAACGCGCTTTTGATGCGGACCTCGGGCAGAATACAGGGGGAATGGGCTCGTACAAGGATAACAAAGATTGGCTGCCTTTTATGGATAAAAGCGATAGAGAAGAAGAGGAGCGAATAGTTCAAAAGATATTCAACCAGCTTAGAGGTAATGCGAGTAACGAAGGACTGAGAGGAATACCTTTTTACGTTGCTTTTATGCATACGGGCAAGGGTGCGAAGATACTGGAGATAAACAGCCGACCGGGTGACCCCGAGATACTGAATGTGCTGCCTGTTTTGAAAAGCGATTTTGTGGATGTCTGTTTCCGTATGATAGACGGGAATCTTTCGAGGATAGAGTGCGAGGAGAAAGCGACGGTGGTTACGTATGCCGTGCCGATGGACTATGGCGGGTACCGAGTGAAATACAGCGGGAATAGAAGGGTGGATTTGAGTGCTGCGTATGCGTTACAGGAACAATATGGCGATAATTTGAGGATCTACCCAGGGTCTATGGAGTTGCGTGATGATTGCCATACTTATGCGCTTGGTTCAAGAACGGTCTGCACGGTGGGCGTTGGTGAAACCATAGCGGAGGCAAGGGAAATTTCGCTGGACGGCATCAGAAATATAGACGGTGCATTGTGGAATAGGTGGGATATCGGTGCGGGGTATCATATTGAGAGGAGTGTGAGGAGGATGCAAAGGGGAGCAGTTAGCGGTTTGGAGGGTTAGAGGTTTAGCGGTTTAGAGGACTGGCGGGTTTAGGGGTTTAGATAGAGATGGCTAAAATAGATACTCAAACACGCCTTATTGTACTTCTGAGTCCCCTCTCACGCGCATCTCCCAAATATTATCTTCGCATCCGGAACTCTGCAAATTTCTCATCAATCGCCTCCCTAAAATCTTCCCCTACTTCTTGAAACACATCTAATAACTCTTCATAGATGTTGTCGGAAGCGGCAAAATTCCAGAAATCCTCACCAACTAAAATTTCACCCTTATCTAAATCATACAACCCTTTTAACGTCCACCGCTCGTAAGGTTCAGGATGATAAGGGTTATAAGGAATCGCAAGTCTTGTAAAGGCTTTAGCTTTTTTGTTTTCTTTCTGCTTTTGCTTTACTTTTACGGAATTAACCCTAAATCACACTCAATTTCATAAATGTCCCGCTTAGATCGGTGCAAATTCTGAATCTTTTCTATCTCAATGAACCTGAGCACGGGTTGTATCTCATGAAATGTCCCCGAGAGCAACTGATTGACTGAGCCCAACTCATCCGATGATGCCGCAAGGAAAATCCGACTGTTCCAGATGTCATGAGCATGCTTTAATTTCCCTAAGGCGTGATAGAGGTCACCACCTACTTGAACCTCAAAGACGTATGTTGGAACGGACTCAGGCAGTCTTCTCCAGACTACATCCAACCGTTCCGTACCCATCAAAAATTCAGTATCAGCTATATAACCTTGCAATTTCCCTATTTCCTGCAACAGGTTTTTATCCAAAAGTTTCTCACTCGTCCATCTCCTTTTTGTTAATTAGCATTATCCGGCATTAGATTTTATTCAATCTATAATTGATTGTGTAACTATCCAAATAATTGAATTCCTCGATTGATAGTAGTTTATAGAATGTCTCCTCAGGATACATCGAATTTTCTTTATCTACCTGCTCATTTGCTATTCCCTCCGCCTCATGGAGGTCTTTACAAACAAATAACAGAGTATCTAAGAAACTATATTCGCCACATATTATCTCAATGCTTGCTTTGAATATCTTCACATCGCCGAGAATTTCGATGCTCCTTTGCGTATCCGTTTTTTCTTCGATGAAGTGAGTATCTATGCCAAACTTTACCGCTGCCGCTTTGTTTGCTTCGAGCATGTTAATAGTAATATACCCCTTGTTTTAGTATTAAACAATCTTGGCAAATAAAAACTTCAGAACACCGCAAATGCACCAAAACCAACCCCCGGAATTTGAAGCCCGAATAGGCATAGCGTTTTATTCTACGCGAACCGAAGGAATAGGCGGCGTAATAAAAACAAAACCCACTGACTTTTATGTTCGTGAAGTCACGAATAGAGCAGAGCAAGAAGAAGGCAAATACCTGATTGCCGAGCTGACAAAGGAGAACTGGGATACACACGGCGTGATAAACGAAATATCACGGCGGCTGCGAGTCAGCAGGAACCGAATCGGATTCGCAGGCACCAAAGACAAAGTTGCCGTTACCACGCAGAAGATAAGCATCTGGGGCGAAGACATAGCGGAAACCGAGCTGGAACGACTAAAAATCGCTGACGTATCGTTAAAACTAATAGGCAGGTCGAATAAAGCCGTTTCTCTGGGTGACCTGCACGGAAACGAATTTGAGATTGTTATTCGTGACATAGAAGGCCATAAAGAGAAGATAAAGCGGAAAATCGCGGCGATAACCGCAGAAATAGAAAATGAAGGTGGCGTACCCAATTTCTTCGGCGTTCAGCGTTTTGGCATTCGGCGCCCGATAACGCACGTGGTGGGAAAACACCTGATACGCGGTGGAATAAAAGAAGCGGTATTATCCTACATCTCGGATGTGTTCCCTGACGAAAGCGAAGAGGCGAAACAAGCAAGGCTGCTGTGCAAGGAAGGCGAACTGAAAGGACTGAAAGAAGGATTGAAAAAAATGCCGCCGTTCTTGCGATACGAAAAGGCGATGCTGAATGAACTGGTAAAAAATGGACGAGAAAGAAGAAGTATAAACGAATCAGACTTCCTCTCTGCTTTTTCGGTGCTTCCGAAGAACCTGCAGAAACTCTTTGTGCATGCATATCAAGCTTATCTGTTCAATCTCGTTTTGAGCCGCCGTATGAACCAAAACCTGCCGTTTGACGAGGCTTTGGTAGGCGACGTAGTCTGTTTCCGCGACAGGTTTGGACTCGCGGATTTACACAAAGACAGGATGGAGAAGGTCACAGAGGACAAAATAGAAGCGATAAACCGACTGATAAAGCGCGGCAGAGCCTTTGTCACTGTTCCCGCATTTGGCTACGAAACCGAATTTGCGGAAGGTGTAGAGGGCGAAATAGAGCGTGAAGTTCTGAAAGACGAAGACATGGAATTGAATGATTTTTACATCGAAAAGATTCCAGAAATAAGTTCTAAAGGAATAAGAAGACCTGTTTTAGTGCCTGTGAATGTTGAGTTAAGCAACGAAGAAGTTAGCGATGACGATATGAACTCCGGTCAAAATAAAGTAAAATTAAAATTCTTCTTGCCCAAAGGGTCGTACGCAACGGTTGTGTTGCGAGAATACATGAAAAGCAAGCAAGCGGTTTAGCAGGTTAGCGGTTTAGTGAGTTAGCGGTTTAGCAAGATTAGATAACCGGAAGACTAAGCCGCTAAAAAGACACGCTTATAATCTACCGAAAAAGAAGGATTGACGATGAAGAATTTTAAGGAATTAAAAGTGTGGCAAAAAGGGATTGAACTTGTAGCGATAGTGTACAAGAGTACC
>JAUWNY010000044.1 GCA_030612405.1 Candidatus Methanophagales archaeon
TGTGTAGAGGAGTGTCCGGTGGAGTGTATAAGTTTGGTTGAAGATGACCCAGGCAGTGCTCCGCATGGACGAGAACAGCATGCAGTAATAAACAACGAGGAGTGTACGGATTGCGAGGTTTGCATAGATGTGTGCGAACAAGGGGCGTTAAGCATGACGGAGGAGTAGAGACACAAGAACAAGCTTCAAAAAACGCTGTCTATGCACTATGCCGTTCGCAACCAAACTAAACTAAAAAGTATAGAAACAACGTAGAGAAGCGTGCGAATTACTTCATAGTCGGCGCTTCTCACACACTTTTTCTTTTTTTAAAAAAAAGAAAACCTGTGCTAAAAGAAAAAAAGACCTGTTTCTTTAGTCAAGGTTTTTACCGAAGGTAAAAAAGTTGTTGGTAAAGCTTTCTTTTTTAAAGAAAGGTTTCATGACACAACCTGCACCTTCGACACCTTAACAGAAGGAGAAACGACACTGTAAATCTGCCTTGTATCGTTCCCAATCAGTTCCACGTGTTTCAATATCTCCTGCATGTTGCCTGCGAGCATCACCTGCGTAACCGGATACAACTCGCCTTTTTTAATGCCAAAAGAATTCTGTGCAACGACGGAGAAATCGCCGGATGCACGTGAAGCCGTATGCGCACCTATCACGTCATTTACAAACAATCCTTCCCGTATTTCGCCGAACATCTCTTCCTTAGAAGCTTTGCTTCCTGCGTTTATAATGAAATTCGTTGCTCCCGGGGTTGGCAAATTGCTGAAACCTCTTATTGCGTTACCTGTGCTTTCCACACCGTCTTTACCAGCGGTGTACGAATCATAGAGGAAATTTTTTAGCACCCCGTTTTCTACCAACTTCGTAGGTTGTGCAGGAACGCCTTCGCCATCCATTTTTCTGCTATTTACGCCACCCTGCATCGTGCCATCGTCTACAATGGTAAGAATTTCAGAAGCTATTTCCTGCCCTTTTTTATCGTGATACGGCGATTGTTTTCGCTGCACGTTCTCCGCGCTCAGTTGCGGAATCAATGTATAAGCCAGAAGGTTTTGTACTGCGCGTGGCGAGAAAACGACCGGCATCTCCTTCGTTTTTAGTTTCTTAGCACCGAAACAATCCACAGCCATTTTTACCGCTTCCCTGCCTATCCATTCGAAATCTATGCCCGTGAGCATTCTGCTTACCTTGCCCTCGTATCCTGAAATCTCCTCTCCGCCTCCGCTACCGCTTGCTTCGCCTGCTTCACTTGCCACAACCATCAGCCCCGCAGAGACGTACGTGCCTGAATCACTCGTTTCAATACCTTCGGAATTCAGGATGTAGGTTTCATCGCGAGCCGCGGCGAAGCTGCCTTCTGTTGGCGTGCACGTCACGCTTTTGCTCAATTTATACCCTTTCGCGCCATTCAGCATCCGTTTGCAATATTGTATCGCATCCTCGCTGCCACACTCAAGCAGTTCAGTTATGCGCGGGTCAAAACTTTTTTCCGGTTTCGTGTAGCCCTGCTTTGACGTTTCTGCTCCCGGCAATCCGAGAAAATGCGTGTCTTGCTCGGATACCTTAGCCTGTTTTATTGCATGCTCCACGCATTCATCTATTCTCGCGTCTTCCAAAGCGGTAGTGTATGAAAATCCGATTTTTTTTCCTCTTACTACTCGTACTCCAATACCGGTGCTTTTAACGTGCTTCACCTTTTTTACTTCCTCTTGCTCAAGGTCAACGCTAAAAACATCGCCGCACTCTCCATAAATCTCCGCCTGGTCGCAGTGTTCCAACGCCTTTTTCAGCATTTTATGCATGATGTCGAGCATTTTTTCTCTGTTTGAGTTCTGACCTAATCTCTTCTATCTTTTTGTGAACTTCTTTTGTATAAAATCTTTCACCGCACTTCTCACATACGCCAGCTCTGACCCTCAAGATTGCCACATCGTTTCCTCCTTTAACAATCTTCTCCACTTCTTTTTCTACTACTTTTCCCCGCAAAGGGGGCAAATTGGCGTTAACATTTTATCTCCCCCTTATCTTATAGTCTACCTATTTAAAACCTATAAAACCAATTAAAATTTAAAACCGTTTTCTCGTGAAGATCCGTGTAATCTGTGTAATCTGTGGCTAAAAAAAAGTCTCAAAACAAGATGTTAAAATTAAAAGAAGGCGAACTCGTGCATCTGATAGGCAAAAGAGGTAAGAGATACCAGATTGTGCTGAATGCGGGGTCTTCCTTCTCTTTCACCCGTGGAATGGTTTCGCATGACGACATAATAGGGCGGGAAGAAGGAAATGCGGTAAAATCTTCACTTGGCGAAAAACTCGTGGTTGTAAGGCCTACTTTGGCTGAATATATATCGAAGATGCAGAAAGGTCCGCAGATAATATACCCAAAAGACATCGCTGCCATTTTAATGCTTGCAGACATATTCCCGGGTGCGAGGGTGTTAGAAGCAGGAATAGGCTCAGGCGCTCTTACGATGGCGCTGCTTCGTGCTGTGGGCAAAGGCGGTGAAGTGGTATCGTATGAAAGGAAGAAGGAATTTTCGGATGTCGCGACAAAAAACATAGATACCTTCTTCAACAGGGTAGAAAGTGCCGGAAAAGAAGGTTCTGGAACGCTGATATTAAAAGACAGGGACGTGTATGAAGGCATAGACGAGAAGGAATTAGACCGAATACTACTGGACCTTCCTGAACCCTGGAGAGCGCTGGAGCATGTAGACAAATCACTTAGAACGGGTGGAATACTCCTGTGCTATAATCCAACCGTGCTGCAGATATATAAGCTTTCGAGAAGGTTAGAGTTGAAATACGAGCGAAGCTTTCGTGTGATGGGTATTTATGAGGTTGGCATGCGAGGTTGGGAAATAAAAGGTAGAAGTATGCGACCAGAACATAGAATGATTGCTCATACAGGGTTTATTTTTGTAGCGATGAAATGCTCCGCACGTGGATAAAAATGTCCAATCACAAAAAGGAGATAAGGAAAGTATTTTATAATTGACCGCTAAAAATATATATGCACAGGGGATATACTATATTGCAAAAATGGAGGGGAAGGAGAATGGAAGATGCAAAAACAATAAAGATTAGTTCTAAGGTTTATGCGGAATTAAACGCTTTTGCGGAGCTTCTCAGTGACCGATTGAAGAGGCGTGTCTCGATTGATGATGCGTTGGGAGATTTACTATCGCGTGCACATAGAAAGAAGCCAAGCGATTTTGCGGGCGCTTGGGTAATGAGTGACGAGGAGGAGAAAGAAATCAAAGAGAGTCTTAGGGAGTTGTGGAGAACGTGGAAGATGGATTGATCGTGGATACGGACATTTTAATTGATCTGCTACGCAAGAAAGATTATGCCGTTTCACTCGTAAAGAAGTTTGAAGAAGAATCGGAACTTGCAACGAGTGCAATAAACGCGTTTGAGCTATATCGAGGTGCGTACAAGTCACGAAATCAAGAGAAGAATCTCGCATCGGTAAAAGGACTTTTAAATAGTCTGCGTATGTTAAATACGGATGAAGATTCGATGGAAATGGCAGGGCGGATAACGGCAAGTTTAGAACGTGATGGAAATATGATAGATATTCGGGATTTACTAATTGCTTTGATTGCTTTGGTTAATGGTTTTGGGGTTTTGACAAATAATGTAGCGCATTTCAAAAGGATAAAGTATTTAAGGGTTGTTAGTGGCAAATGATCAGATTTTTGTTAAATATTAAAAATCTTTATTAAGCACCTCATCAATTCCCGATTCGTGAAAACCATTGTAAACGTCTTCCTTCAGCCTGTCAAAGCTTGTAGAGAAAAACAAATGACTTCTGCACGTGCAATCACTGCATCCAAAATTAGCTATGTGCTCTAAACCTTTCTTCATCTGCAATTTTGCTGCTACTTCACATTCTTTCCTCTTCGCGGTCTCTGCAAACACTACTTCCTTTACTTCTACTCCCGAACTCGCCAGGAAAAAATCTATATGCCAGTGTAAGTTCTTGTTCTCACCGACTTCACGCAAATGTCTCCCTATTCGTTGCGCCAATCCGGAAAGAGCCGAACCCACATAAGCATAAAAACCATTTTTGAACTCTACCCGTCCCAATTTCCCTATTCCTATTTCTCTATCCTCGATATTTTCCATGATTAGCACGTAAGTCCCTTTCATTACACTTTTTCTTTTTTACAAAAAGAAAACCTGTGCTAAAAGAAAAATCTAGAAATGTTTTTAGTTAAAATTTTACCCAAAGTTTTCTCGTGAAATCACGTGGTTTTTTATATCTGCTATACAAATACAGTATTAGTGGAAATGGAGAACGAGCGCAGGGAACAGGTGGAGCGGATAGAGAGGTTAAAACGAGAGAAGAATGCGATTATCCTCGCTCATAATTACCAGCGTGCGGAGATTCAGGATATAGCGGAATTTGTTGGCGACTCCTTAGAGCTTGCGAGAAAAGCGATGGATACGACTGCTGACCTCATAATCTTTTGCGGCGTTGATTTCATGGCGGAAACCGCAGCGATACTGAACCCCGATAAAAAAGTTGTCATTCCCGATAAGGGCGCGATATGCCCAATGGCACAGCAATTATTCGCTGACGATTTGCTTGCTGCGAAGCGAAAAAATCCCGATGCGAAGGTCGTCCTCTATGTGAACACGCTTGCGGAATGTAAGGCGCTTGCAGACTGCGTTTGTACTTCTGCGAATGCACAGGAAATAGTCAATGCGATGGATTCTTCTACCGTATTATTTGGGCCTGACCGCAATTTAGCATATCACGCACAGAAGACAACCTCTAAAATCATTATTCCCGTTCCTGAACACGGGCTCTGCCCTTCGCACCACCAGATAGTGATGACGGATTTGCTAAAAGCGAAGAAGGCGCATCCGAGAGCAAAAATTATTGTTCATCCGGAATGCATCCCCGAAGTTCAAGACCACGCGGATTACATCGCTTCAACGAGCGGCATGGTAAAGATTTGCAATGAAAAGGGAGCGGGTGATGAATTTCTGATTGGCACGGAAATCGGGCTGCTGCACCGGCTCAAAAAGGAAGCGCCGGAAAAGAAGTTCTATCCCATCTCTACTACCGCCGTCTGTCCTCAGATGAAAATGCACACGTTAGAGAAAGTAGAAGCCGCATTGAAGAACGAGAAGCCAGAAGTGGTTGTTCCGGACGAAATCATGGACAAAGCGAGGAAGGCAATAGAGAGGATGCTCGAAATCTCACATTAACGTATAACTTCCTTCTATTTGAGATAGATAAGACACTGATTTATAGTCATTCAAGTAACAAATTGCAATTAATAAAATTGGATTTCACCAGATTGGAAAACAGGTTATAAGAAATAACTGGCAACTGTGCCTTTACATTGACTGCATTCGTGTTTAGAGCCCGTATAGACTATTACCTCTTTATCAGGATACCAACCTGTTCCTACTAAACCTTCTCCATCACAATAAGAGCAAGTGAATGTTCTTTCTTCATATTTTGAGTTTTCTTTAATCATCTCTACTTTTCTTTTTCCTCTTCTTGCAAACTCCAGCCGCTAAATGCCGCTTGAAGACCCATAATTAATTTGCGTAGTCATTATATAAATTTTTCGGTCTATTTTTTAACAAACTACATTTTCCCATAAACGCTTTTTTAAAGGATTTAACACTCAATAAAATTCCTCCCGCGACTTTCCAGATTGTCTGATTATTTCTGCGTATCCGGGTCTTCCATATACTCTTCGATTAAATCCACTATATTCTCTTTAACTTCTTCTTCGTTTTTTCCCTGTGTGGCTATGTCCAACATGGGGCAAGATGCCACGAACCATTTTCCTTCTTTACTTATGAGCACGGGGAATGATATTATATCCATGTTATACTTTTAATTACTTAGATATATTTAAACTTTGCTAAATCTAAATCTAAACCTTTTCTAAGGACTAAGAAAAGAACTTTTAACCTTCACAAACCTTCTCAAATATCCTTTTCACCGCAACAACCGCTTTAGAATCCTCCGGCAGTTCGATTATCGGCTTCCCTACCAAATCAAACGCTCTTATGTTCTTATCCTCCGGAACGGTCCCTATAAGCGTAAGCCCGCTATCCTTTACCATCCCCGCCAAAGCATTCTTCACCGCTTCATCCTCTGTAACCTTGTTCAACACGAGATACATTTGTCTAAAGTTAATCTGCAACTTCTCTGCAAGGTTCTTTATGTTCGCTGCCGTGTCTATGCCCCTCTTCGTGGGGTCGCTCACTACAAGCATTGTATCCACATCGCGAGTCGTTCTGCGGCTCAGATGCTCCAGCCCGGCTTCGCAATCTATCACAATTGCAGGGAATCGTGCGGACAGCTTATCAATAAAATGCCTCAGCATGTCGTTTATCAGGCAATAGCAGCCCGGACCTTCAGAATGCCCCATTGCTAATATCGAGAACCGCGGTGTGTTCACCATTATCTCCTCTATCTTGTATTCAATCAGCATGTCCGTAGGCATGTGTTCAGAGAAAAACACCTGCGAAGGCGATGCTATCTCTTCCCTTACATCACCTATCGTGCGTTTTACGTCGACGCCCAGCGTGCTTGGAAGGCATGTTGCAGGGTCGGCATCTATCGCAAGCACCGTACCCAGCCCGTTTTCCGCCAGGAATTTCAGTATTAGCGAGGCAATCACCGTTTTTCCCGTGCCGCCCTTCCCCGCTACTGCAATGATATTAGCCTTGTTCATTTTTCCATCGAAAGATTATTATTTATTTAGATATGTTTAGAATGTAAATATTTGTTTAGCGCCTTACATAACCCCTCAGCCTTTTCTTAGAAAGAAAAGCTTTACCAACAACTTTTTTACCTTCGGCAAAAACATTGACTAAAAACATCCCTTTTGTTTTTCTTTTAGCACAGGTTTTCTTTTTTCTAAAAAGAAAAAGTGTTGTGTAATCTTGTGGTTTTATATTTCAAAACGGCCTCAACTTGTTACGATAATATTGTCGAAACAACTCCTCCGCCTTTTGCATTTGCGCGGAATACCACATTCTAAGCTCTGCTATCACTTCTTCATGCTTTACTTTATGTAGTGCAAGCCTCAAAATCTGTAAAACTTCCGCTCTAACTTTCTCATCCTCGCTTTTCCAATTTGGAACCTCTATAGTCACGCAAAAATCGTTCTCGCTGAACTTACTCCGCAATATGGGAGCGATAGAACCCAAGAGAATTCCATTTCCGAAATCAACGAAAGGAGGGACGCCTATTCTCTTCTCTCGCTCAGGGTCGGTTAGCCCGGAATACGAATGCTTGCCATAAGCGTGCAGCTCGAAATAGAAATGAGGTTTATAGTTCTCGATGAGCTGAAGCAATTCAATGCCCGCTCTACTCCGATAATATTCTTCAGATAAAACGTCCACGTACTTGCCGTGCTCGACGAGACAGGGCACGATTATCGCTCTTCCCGCGTATACCTCGTCCTTTGCCAACTGCTCAAGAATAGGTGCGGTGTACAAACCTTCTTTTCCGTGCAGACCACCGACAAACAGTTTCGTCGGTCCTTCATCAGAAGCAGTAAGTCGGTGCAGCTTCATTTGGTAATCTAATCTCCCAGTCTTTCAAAATTTCTTTTTGAAAGAAAGTTTGTTATAACAGTTGCAAATCCTTCGTAATCTTATCCACTTCTTCTGCATTCGCGGGTCCTATTCCTATTGCAGTTACCGTTCCCGGCGGGATTTCCGTCAAACCCGCATCTTCCACGATAGCAACCGGCAGTCCAAGCATCTTCGCTTCCTTTTCTAATTCGTATATCTCGTCGAGGCTATTCACCTTCAGCACGACCTTCTTCTGCCCTTGTGCCCGCCAGTTCTTCCTATTCCGCACCGCAGCGAGTTCATAGCTTAATATAGAAGCATGAGCGACTTGAACGGCTGCTTTGCCCTTTGACAGCTTCAGGTCTTCTCTGATTACGATGCACTGTTTATATTCTTCATGCATTTTTGTTTTGTTCGTTTTGTCAGGCTTTTTACTCCTCCTCTAATCTTTTTATCCTTTTACTGACAGTCTCAAAGACAGGACTGGCTTTTGCAAGCCCTTTCGCCTCTAAATAAAAATCCAATCCACGCCCTTTATCACCTTTCAGAACGAAAATATCACCAATATTCATCAAAGTTCCAGCAGTTTCTATTCTGATACCTATATCTTTGAAAATTTTCAATGCCTTCTTGTAATATCTCAATGCCTTGTCAAGTTCCCCTTTGGTTCGAAAGACATTACCTGTGCTTAAATAGCCCTCTGCTATTCCCCCTTTCCTTCCTAATTTTTCATCCAATTTCAACGCCTTCTCGTAATATTCCAATGCTTTAGCAAACTCTCCTCTGGTCAGGTAGACATTACCTATGTTTCCAAGAACTATTGCTATCCCATCTTTTATTCCAAATTCTTCATATAGTTTCAGCGCCTTCTCGTAATATTCCAAAGCTTTGTCAAGTTCTCCTTTGGTTCGATAGATATTACCTATGTTTCCAAGCTGGTTTGTTTTTTCTTCTTTCCTTCCTAATTCCTCATTAAGTTTTAATGCCGTCTCAAAATATTCCAAAGCTTTATCAATGTCCCCTTTAGTCCCATAGACAACGCCTATGTTTCCAATGTGTGCGGCCATTCCTTCTTTTATTCCCAACTCCTCATCCAGTTTCAATGCCTTCTTGAAATATTCAAGTGCTTTGTCAAGTTCCCCTTTGGTTTGGTAGACAATGCCTATGTCTCCAAGGTCTGTGGCCATTCCTTCTTTTATTCCCAACTCCTCATCCAGTTCTAATGCCTTCTCGTGATATTTCAAAGCAGTGTCAAACTCTCCTGAATGATAGAATATCGTGCCTAACTCGCTCAAAATTTTAGCTTTTCCTTCCTTATCCCTAACCCGTTCAAGAAGATATTCATTTATCCGCTTCCTTCTTAGCAAGTCCTCTTTGTCTTGATAAGAGAATGGAGTAGCTAATGTCTCAATGGCCTCAAAAGCCATTCCTCTTTCCGCTTCTTCAAATTCGTAATAGTTTCCTCTATATCGCCAGAAGTCTGGTGCTTTTTTTATCACGCTATCAGAAAATGCACGGTTGTAAAACACCAGATTAGGTATCTTCGCTTCGTAGAACAACTCTCTAAAATTATTCAACGCATTAAGTAAATCTTCTGTCGGTTCTTCAGGCATCACCCAGATTAAGATATCCGCACCATCAAAATCCCTACTTTTCAAATTGCTGATAATTTGCTCACCATTTTCTACATAAATTAATTTTGATAAAAATCTCCCCTGCAAAGTCTGGATAATTCTGTCTCTATAAACAGGAGAATTAACCACGCACAGTATCAAGTTCCCTTTACCTTTTGAAATCTCAAGCTCTGCTATTATCGTATCTATTTCCTCTACGTCTTCTATTACGCTTTCTTCCATTTCTCCACCAATGGTAAAAGCAACGGGTTTATATCGCACCACCTTCCCTCTTCATCCTCATATTCAACCGCAGTCAAGCTGAAAAGCAAATCACGACTGGTGGAATCGCTTATATTCTCATCGCGAGCTTCCCTTTTGTCATAAATCTCCAAAAGCCGTCTTTTATGCGCTTCGGTAAGCGTTCGGTCATACGTCCTCCTCAATTTCTCCAACGCTTTTCCCACTTCTTCCGTTGTTATCTTCTCATTCTCATTCCGGTATGCTTTTATCGCCGCGTCCCTCATAACCGAAATGAACTCAGAAGTTTTTCCCGTGGATAATATAGCTTCTCGCAGGGCTTCTTCTTCTATCAAACCCAAATTCATCCTCTTCTTCACTATCCCCTTGTAGAAATTGAAATTTTCCTCATTTATCCTCTTCCTATCTCTATTTCTCACTGGAAGTTGCGGCAGGATAATATCATCGTCAAAAGCATGCCGGACATTCTCGTAATACGGATTGAAAGTCAATGGTATGGGGAATGTATAAATAACGAAGCAATTTGGTTGTATGAGCAAGCCATAATTTTTATAGAAGAAGTCTTCTGCTTGTTGTCCACGAGCAAGCTTATCGAGGTCATCCACGATTACCACAATTCTTTTGGTTGATTTGCTTTCCACTTCAATCGTAAGCCAGTTGAGCCTTTGTATGAGGTCGCTTATTTTCGTTTCAAGCTCTTTTCTGACATACTTTCGTGTCTTTGCTTCTCTTCCTAATTTCAGTAGTATAAATTTCGAGAAAGATATTCCCGCTTCTCTATATCTGGTGATGTCCTCTTCTGAAACTTTCGTGATGCGCATCATGAATTCCCTGAAATCATCTTTAATATCCCGTTCCAATTCAATCTCTTTCTCGGCGGTATCATAGATTTTTAAAGCCATGGAAGCGAAGAAATCCCTGAAATCGAAATCGCTTACATCCAATTCACGAATTGAATAACTCACGATGAGAAATCTGTTCTCATCAAGCGCTCTGGATAACCTATTCAGTTCCGTGCTCTTGCCGCATCCCCGGAAGCCGAGGAAAAGGTATTTCTTAGCATTTTCTGCGTTCTCTATCCGGTCCTTCAGTTCTTCTATCGGAGATGGTGCGCCCTTTGGTCTCTCGACATAAAAATCCCTGAACTCCTCCTCCGTCTTGAGTGGCTCCACAACGAAGTTGTTGTATGCTTCAATTAGATTCGTGGCTTTTGGCATTTTAATCTGCTCCTAATAATTTTAGCTCTTCAAAAATATAATAGGATATTTAATTAAAAGCAAATAAAGTAATCTAATAAAAGAGAATCAAAGAGCGTATGAAAATGGAAAAGACATACAACCCGGGGATAATAGAGAAGAAGTGGCAGGAGAAAGTGGACGATTCGGTTTACTATTTCGAGGCGTCTTCGGACAAGCCGCCTTATGTTATAGATACGCCTCCACCGTACCCTACCGGGGATTTCCACGTAGGTAATGCATTAAACTGGTGCTACATTGATTTTATCGCACGCTACAAGCGAATGCGAGGTTACAACGTGATGTTCCCTCAAGGGTGGGACTGTCATGGACTGCCGACAGAAGTGAAGGTAGAAGAGATACAGGGCATATCCCGGCATCAGATAAGCAAGCATGAGTTCAGAGAGCTTTGCCAACAGCTCACCGTGAAAAACATAGAGCAGATGAAGAACATGATGAAGCGGCTTGGCATGTCCATAGACTGGAGCAAAGAGTATGTTACGATGGACGAGCGGTATAAACGGTATACGCAACTTTCATTCGCGAAAATGTATCGTGACGGGCTGATATACCAGGCAGAGCATCCTGTGAACTGGTGCCCCCGATGCGAAACCGCAATCTCCTTTGCAGAGGTAGAATATGAAGATAGAGACGCCTATTTGAATTATATTCTGTTTCGTAAGGTTGATGGTGAAAAAGAAGGGGAATATGTGGAAATCGCTACTACGAGACCAGAACTGCTGGCGAGTTGCGTTGCCGTGGCGGTGCATCCTGATGACGACCGCTACAAAACCATCGTGGGTAAAGAGCTGCGAGTGCCGATATTCAAGCATTGCGTGAACGTATACGCAGATGAAAGCGTTGACCCCGCATTTGGTACCGGCGTAGTAATGATATGCACGTTTGGAGACCGACAGGACGTGAAATGGTGGAAACTGCATAATTTACCATTAAAAGCATCAATAGACGAACGAGGGCGAATGACAGACGTTGCGAGCGGCTATGCGGGGCTAACCGTAGATGAATGCAAACGTAAGATGATAGATGATTTGAAGGCTAACGGACTGCTCAAGAGGCGAGAGAGCCTAAAACAAAGTGTGGGCGTGTGCTGGAGATGTAAAACGCCTATAGAGATTATTTCCGCAAAGCAATGGTTTGTGCGTGTGCAGAAGGAAGAGATAATAAATGCATCAAGGGGAATAAACTGGTATCCCGAGCATTTTCGCATTCGACTGGAAAATTGGGTTGAATCTATGGACTGGGACTGGTGCATATCGCGCCAGCGGATTTTCAGTGTGCCTATCCCGGTTTGGTACTGCAAAAAATGCGGTGCTGTGAAAGTAGTCGCAGAAGATGAAATACCAGTGGACCCGCTGGCAACAAGCCCGAATTCACCCTGTATTAATTGTGGTGGAACAGAATTTGAAGGCGAGAAAGACGTGTTAGACACATGGATGGATTCCTCGCTGACTGCGCTCTGGGCTGCGGGCTATAACCTTAACGACTCAGCAGGAATCCCGTATGAACCCGTTGAACTGCGACCACAAGGGCACGACATCATAAGAACGTGGGCCTTTTACTCCATCCTCCGCGCTGTCGCCCTCACCGGAAAAATACCATGGCGCACTATCCTGATAAACGGGATGGTATTAGGAGAAGATGGGTATAAAATGAGTAAATCCCGGAGTAATACCGTTTCACCGAACGAGGTAATTGAAAAACACGGTGCGGATGTATTCCGGCAGTGGGCGGCAATTGGCGGTGCCGTGGGTTCAGACGTGCAATTCCGATGGAAGGACATAGTAGCAGCGAGTAAATTCATGCAGAAACTGTGGAATATTCTCAGATTCTCTATGATTCACATATCCGATTATGGCTTAGAAGAAAGCTTTACCAAAGAAAAATACGAAAAAGGGAATCTAATGGTTGTTGATAAATGGATGCTCACAAAACTGAACACGCTCATTCTGTCGGTTACCGATTCGATGGAGCATTTCAAGTTCGATGAGGCGATGAAAAGCATCAGGACGTTCGCATGGAACGTGCTTGCAGACGATTACATTGAACTGGTGAAGTTGAGATTATATGGACGGTCAAACTCAGGGGAGGAAGGAAAACAATCGGCTAAATATGCGTTGTACGAGACGATGAGGACGCTTTCCATACTTCTTGCGCCTTTCATTCCTTTTTTTGCCGATGAAATGCATTCATACATCACGAATGCGAAAGAGGAGGAGGAGAAGAGCGTACATGAGGGGAAATGGCCGGAGCCAGAAGTAACGCAGGACATGATTAACCCGGAAGCGGAACGAGAAGGCGAGTTAATCGCGGGTATTGCCCGAGCAGTTAGAAATTATAAGTCTGAACGCGGTATTGCGCTAAATGCACCTCTGGGTAAAATAGAGATATACACGGATATGGAAAATTTAGAGACCGAAGATATAGAGAATGCAACGGCAACGAAAGTGGAGGTATGCAAAAGTATGGATACAGACGAAAGTAAAAGAGAGGGAGATATTCTCGATGTGAATGGCACGAAAGTGGTGATAATTACGTAGACAATGTCCGAGTAATTTATTTTATTAAAACAAACAATTTAAGAACATGGCAAAAAGGAAGGCATCGAAAAAGGCGAAAAAAGAAGGAGGAGGGAAAGGGAGAGGCGAAGAGCGAGGGCTTATGTCCTCTGCCGGGTTGATGCGGTATTACGATGTTGAGGAATCCGCAGTAAAATTCTCCCCGAAGACGGTACTGCTCATAGGCGTGTTTATTGGTGTGATGATACTGGGGCTTGAGATATATTACGGTGTCTGGCCCGCTTAAATCAGAAACCATAGGATCATCAAAATCTAAAACGAAAGAATAGAATAATTTCAACAGAACAATGCAGCGACATGACGTGAGCATGGCCATGATAGACATAAGCAAGAAAGTGGATGTCGAGCGAGTAGCGACCGTTTCGGGCAGCATAAAACTGAAGAGCAGCACGGTAGAGAAGATAAAAAGCGGGAATATAAAGAAGGGAGACGTGCTTGGATGTGCGGAAACGGCAGCGATATTAGCAGTAAAAAAAACGCCTGATATGATTCCGCTATGCCATCCAATAAGTATCGAAGCGGTAAAGGTTGTTTTCTCGATAGGCGAGAGCGATATAAAAGCGACCGTATCTGTGAAGTCCATTGGAAAAACAGGAGTGGAGATGGATGCACTGCATGGTCTATCCGTGGCATTGCTCACGATTTGGGATATGGTGAAGTCGGAAGAGAAGGACGAAACGGGAAATTACCCGCATACGAGGATAGAGAAGATAAGAGTGGATAAGAAGGAGAAGCGGTAAAACGGGATTCATGATGCAGGATATAGGATACAAATTTAGAGATGCGTAAGGGCTTACCATGAAAACTACGCACAAGATAATCATTGGTGATTCAAGGCGGATGAATGAAGTCCCTGACGAACCAGTTCATCTTATTATTACCTCCCCGCCTTACTGGCAACTGAAAGATTATGGAGACGAAAGACAGATTGGCTTTCACGACAGTTACGAGGAATATATCAACAACCTCAATTTAGTGTGGAACGAATGTCACCGGGTTTTACATAAAGGCTGCCGTTTGTGTATTAATATCGGTGACCAATTCGCTCGTTCTGTTTATTACGGGCGGTATAAGGTCATTCCGATAAGAACGGAAATAATCAAGTTCTGTGAAAGTGTGGGTTTTGATTATATGGGTGCGATTATATGGCAGAAGATTACTACTACGCATACAACCGGTGGAGCTACTGTAATGGGCTCTTTTCCATATCCAAGAAATGGTATTCTTAAACTGGATTATGAATTTATTTTAATCCTCAAGAAATACGGGAATCCTTTGAGGGTAAGTAAAGAGATTAAAGAGCAGTCAAAATTATCGCAAGAAGAATGGAACAAATATTTCACTGGGCACTGGAATTTCCCGGGTGAGAAACAGGATAAACATCTGGCAATGTTTCCTGAAGAATTGCCGAGACGGCTCATTAAAATGTTTACCTTTGTCGGTGATACTGTTCTTGACCCGTTTCTTGGAAGTGGAACAACTTCTCTGGCTGCAAAAAATCTAAGTAGAAATTCTATTGGATATGAAATAAACAATGATTTCCTGCCAATCATAAAGGAAAAACTTGGACTAAAACAAAGCACTATTTTTCAAGACGTGACTCTTGAAACAGTCAAGCAAGAAGAACTAAAAATAAACTTTGAGGAAGAGATTGAAAAACTGCCTTACATTTTTAAAGACCCCATAAAATTTGATAAGAAGCTTGATCCTCGAAAATTAAGATTTGGGTCAAGAATAGATAATTCGTATTCGGAGAGGGAAGAATATCACTCTGTAAAAGAAATAGTCAGTCCAGAAATATTGATTTTAAATAACGGTTTGAAAATTAGATTGTTGGGAGTGAAAGAAAACATAGAAAAGAATAGTGAGGCAATCCGCTTTTTAAGAGGGAAAATACGAGGGCAGAAAGTGTTTCTGAAGTTTGATACCGTAAAATATGACGAAGATAATAACTTACTTTGCTATCTTTACTTGGAAAACAAAACCTTTATAAATGCACATCTTATTAAGAATTGCTTAGCTGATGTAGACATCACACATAGTTATAAATACAAAGATAAATTTTTAGAATATGGTAGGATAAAATAAATAAAAGGGGGTATAAAAAATGGAAGAGAGCAAATGGGTTTGTGAAAGGTGTGGAAAGGAATACGATTTGGAAAAGGGAGAGGGTAGGGTAATTCTTGTTGAAGAAGAACCATTACCGCAAGATGGTAAACTCACTCCATTGGTGCCTTACGAAAGGGTTTGTTATAAATGTGCAGACGAACTTTATGCTATTATGGAAAAATGTAACAAGGATTGTTTGAACTGTGAAGTCGCAACAATCTGGGGACTATCTATAAAGGATTGCCTTGAGTTTCAGCTAAAGTTTGATCTTATAGACTATCAAAGTGCTCTATCTCTGGAGGCAGTCAATTTAGATAATATAAAAGGGTTAAGGTTAAGGATCTTAAATAGTTTAGAGGATACAAAAGGATTGTTGAGGATATTAAACGGACTCTAATAAAAATTTGAACTCAGGTGAGGAGACAGTGGTAAAAGAATGGATAATAGGTAGAGAAGGTAAAAACCTTAAATTTAAAAGGGAAGCATTATTGAATTATGGAATGAACCGCTGGGGATTAAATAAAGCGCATAGTGTCGGTACGACTTCCGAGTTGATTCGTATAAGTTCACCAAGTACATTTGAGGAGTGGGAAGATTATTATTTTGAAAACGCAAAGCAAAAGAAACGAAATGGTATCAGGATAACAAGAGAATACCTCATAGAATTAGGTAGAAAATTGTATATTAAACTATCTGAAGTCGTACAGAATGAATTAGAATC
>JAUWNY010000025.1 GCA_030612405.1 Candidatus Methanophagales archaeon
CCTATCCTATTTAGGACGCAGATTTACGCAGAAAACTATTTCCGCAAATTATCAAATGCCTTACGTTTAACTTCCGGTTTAGTGCCAAAATTAAGTTTAAAATCCTGATTATCTGCGTTCATCTGCGTCCGATTATCAAAATTTGTTCTTTCTTGATTTTCTTGTGGAAATCTGTGGTTAATAATTTTTAATCACGCATTACGTACATTCACCGCACCTCATTCGCACCATATCGCATCCTATCCATCAATTCCTGCTTCTTTCCCTCGTTCCAGCCACTCACCGATTGCAAATATCCCGTTATTCTTGAGATATAATCCAGATTTGTACAGTGGCACTTCTCGCACTCCTCCTTCAACCCCATCGCCACGTGCGAACAATCCAGGCACACCGTCATATCCTTGGTGAACGCATAATAGCCCGTTTGTGTGCCTCTCGCTATTTTCATCGCAAGACTTTTTATCCCCCTTGAGTCGGGATAACCCTCTCCGAGGAAGATATGCATGATGTCCCCGCCGTCAACGATTGGAAAGAAGATATGCTCGATTTTTATTCGCTCGGCAAGTGAGATATCTGCATTCGGCGGCACATGCGTGCCATTCGTATAGTAAACAGGCAAGTCCCTCGTCTCGTTTATCTGCGAAAGAGCCTTCTCAACATCTCCTTTCGCTACTTTCAGTACCTTCTCTCTAAATTCCTTATTCAGGATGTCCGCCACTGCGAATCGCTGTGCAACGGTTTCCGCAGGCGTTCTCGCAAAGCTTATCTCCATCCCTTCTCGTTCCGACAGCTCCTTCGCATATAACTCCATCTCGGTCATTACGCGTATTGCAAGCCTCAACGCACCCGTGTCCTCGTGCATTTGCTTTCCGTAATGATACTGAACGAGTTCATTTATCCCTACCACACCGATGATGTATACCAGTTCGTCAAGATAAACCGCAACATCGCCTTTTTCGCCTGTGTACGGGTCCTTTGGTCTCTGTGTAGCAAAAGGCATTCGCCCACTTTCTACTATCTTATTCATCCATCTCTTCTTCACCTTTAATACCTCTACTGCAAGGTCCATCAGCCTTCTGAGTTCTGCAAACAGCTTCTCATCGTCTCCCCCAGCCCTGTAAGCCGCTCTTGGACAGTTTATCGTTATTACCTGCCAGCCACCCATCGAGAAGTGCTTGCCGTTCTGGAAATACATCTTATCCTTGAAATCTTCGTCGTCGGGCGATGTCTTGAACGAGTATGCACAGCAGTTTCCGGTTATAATACCAAGAGCGTTGCAGAAGTTGTGTGTATCCTCAACGTCTACCAGATCATAAACATAATCATCGTAACCAATCTCCTCAATTTTCTTAACCCTTAAAACATGAATGTCGCTCTTGACGAGGTCATGAACGATCTGTGAACCCTCTGTATCAATTAGTGATTGATTAACCCGAGCATAACCCCCTGAGTGATATTGAGTTGCGTATGTCAGATTGGAGTAGTTCAACCCACTCTCTTTAATTGGTATCCGGTTGAATACACCTGCAGTGTGCATCGCCCGATCACGTATTGCCGAAGAGCCATATCCAACGGCATCGCTGAATTTTTGTATCTGATCTTGTGCACTGATGCTTGCTATAAACGTCGGCAAGAAGTAGACTACCTTTGTCTGTGGATGCGTAGTTTTCTGCAGCCGCTCGTAGTAGTTCATTTGTACGTCAATTTGTTGTGCAAGGAGCACCAATTTCTGCACTGCCGACCTTGAAACCAGTTTGAGGCGAATCATGTTTGCGTGAGATTTATATTTGCCATACGCATTTTTAAGCGTATTGACGCGTGAATCCACGTTTCCGTCGCCCGCAAAAACACCGTAAAGATACTCCCCGACAAGCGATGGTTCAACGTTAAACAGCAAATCAGGCACGGATTTGTCATTTGCCGTGTGACCGCATCCGAGCGCCTCCAGAAGCAGATAAAGCAGTTTGCTGTTTATAGTGACATTCACGGCAGTAGACTCAATGGAGATTATCGGATCTATCCCAAGACCGATTGAGATACACCGCTTTGCATCATTGATCAGGTCAGCTTCATCCTTGCCAAAAGATAAACGCACAGAATATCTGCGCCCCGAATGGTCACAGCATCCCTCAGAAAGATAATATCCAAGAAATCGCACGAGTTCAGGCGTTACACGAAGTGTTTTTGAAAAGCCCTCTTTTTTGGCGTGTAAGACATTGACCCGCCCATTTTCAATCGTGATTTCGCTGCTATATCCTCCTGCTACCAGCACATCTTCAAGGTCAATGCTGTGTGCCGGCATGCTCACGAATGCTGCATGTTTCATAACCGGGAGATAATCCCCAGTGGTAAGCCGGTTTGCTTCTATTCTCTCGAATCCTCCGCTTCTATAAATAAATGACGGATGGTCGGGTGTAACTGTGATGCGCCGTCCTGATTCGAGTATGATATTTAATAATTCACCACGATATTTTTTGCGCATAATGCCTTTGAACTGCCGGGGGCGTACGCTGAAATCTCCGAAATTCATGCTCGGTGCCATTGCATTGAGTTCAGCAAACTCGACACCGCCATCAGCACGGACGCCGCCAGCCGCACCCTTTTCAAACATACTGCTGATATAATCCACTTTCACGTTTCCGTCCTCGATAATCGGTATCAATTCATCCTTATTCAGACACTGGTAGCACGAAACGCCTTCCCCTGCCCCTCTATACTCCGGTATCTTATTATCGAAATAGGGCGTGCCATACTTCGCCGTCAGTTCAAACGCTAAATCGTAAAGCTCCCCGTAGGTAGGCAAATCAGGATTGCGCTTATTAAATTCCTCGTCCTCCTCGAGGAACTGCGGCTCTATCGCTACTTCGGGCTTCGGGAAGTTAAATGGCTTACCCCAGTAATCCCCCTGGAGCATTACGTTCATCAACGCCTTGAACGCCAACCGCACTTCTCGCTCAAACTCGCCATAAGTCCGAAGCGGCGCTTGCTCCCCATTGCATATCGCACCTTTATAAACTACCGGTTTGTCTTTCCATATCTTCGGGATGCCCGGGTTAAGCTGAACACTTGAAAACACCAATTGCCCTCCTCTTGCCACTTGCATCTGCGTCATCTCGTACACGAACATCTGCATGAGCTGCTCTATCTCCTCGTACGAAAGACCTTCAAAATACGGCGCGATGAACGTAAGGAAGTTAAAGAAGCCCTGCCCCCCTGCGAAGTTGGTCTGCGCACTGCCCAAAATTTTAACTGCATGCAGAATGGCAACTTCGGGCTTCTTTGCAGGTCCCGCTACCGACGCTTTCGTCCCCGAGCCGTCAGGCATTAATCCATAATAGAAGAAATAGCGGAGGTCCCAGTCCTGACAGAATCCCCTCGTTCCAAAATATTCAAGGTCGTGTATATGCAAATCGCCGCTGAGATGCGCATCCGCAAGTTTTGACGGTAAAAGCAGCAAATACTGTTCCTTGCAAATCTTGTCCGCTTTCTTCTTGTGTGACGTATTATGAACGAACAAAAAGCCATCGCCTGCGATAAAGTTCTGTGTGTTAGTATCAGTAGCAATATCATAAGTTACTTCTCGGCCCACTTTTTTAATCTCTTTAATTTTACAGAAAGCCACATCTCCGTTTATGAGTTTTGAAAGGATTTTTAGTGATTTAAACACTTTCTCGTATTTTTTAAATATCTTGTCGGTTAATGAGTAGTTATAGTCTATTGAATGCACGTATTTTGTGCTTTTTTCCACTTTCTTACACAATCCACGACCACATAGCCTCTTAACATATTCATAAGCAGCCTTAGTGGAAATGTTCAATAATTCAGATATATTTTTTGGAGTGAAAGGGGATTTCCCATACTCCTTCATTATTACGTATTCCGCACTGTCATCAATCCTCACCTTAGCGTCATTAATAAACCTTTCAATTGTTCCCCTACTAATGGATTTGCCTCTCCTCGCATTTCCATAGCCCCACAACTGCACGGATTCTTTTCCCCCTGTGACGCCGCCAATTTCATTTATGATGGCAGTGATGAGTTCACCACATTCGTAATTGTAATTCCCTATTCCCCCTTTTGCAAGGTCATAAAACTTCGTGATGCTATTTATTCCGACATCATAAGATGTGGACCATTTCGGATTGCTACGATTGCTAACATATACACTTGGAACTACACCCAATATGAGAAAGGCGTATCTTAGGAACCTGAGAATTTCCTCAGAAATGGTTGTCATTTTCATCTCGCTTTTCTTCCCGTCACCTGCATGATAACCACGTATGAATCCCTCAATGCATCCCTTAGGTGCATCATACATGAAATCTGGAACCGACTTATTAGAACGTGTTCCATGTAACGAAAAAATCGCTTTAATAGGAATAACGGATTTACTGATGATTGAAGAGTTGTTTTCTCTTCTGGGCATTATATTTATTCCAAATATTCCTTTGCTCAACTCAGCAAATTGTGCATGTATTAAATCGTCATTATTTGAAAAACTAATCTTGTTTGGTTCAGAGTAACATCCTTCGCTTAACAAAAGACCTAACCATTCTCCTAATTCCGGTGTGAACTCATAATACAAAGGTATCTCAGGTGTATCCTCAAATCCATGCCATGAAATAATTCTTAACTGTTTTAATTCAGCCAAAGAGGGCATGTAATTTGTTCTGCATAAAATATCTAAGGGAAGTCCGCATTTTTCCACACATTTCCTATAATTCTTCGTTTCATTATTTTTATCCCGTCCCCTTATCATTTTTTCGTTTTCCCTCACTAAATCACGCAACGGGTCACCAAGGATAAATAAATCGCTCATTTCCTCAAGCGTAAGGTTTTGAACAAAATTCTTATACCCACTCAAGAAGGTAGCCTCTGCTTCCCTTTGAATTCTCCTCGGCATTAAGATAGCTTCGCCAACTTCCAGTTCAGATAATGGCTTACAGCAAACCACTCCATTCTTCAAGCAAAAGAAATTGTGACCGGCTGTAACTCGCACTTTCTTTCTGTATGAGGTGTTGACCTCGTATATATCAGCAGGTTCGTTTCTTATGAATTGAGTTATAGGGACTTCTGAAACGGTGAAGTCATCATTAAAAGAAAAAGCCTTTACATCATATTCCTCATTAAATACAATCTCAGACCTTCCATCCAGGTATATCTTCCCTTCTTTCCCTGCATTTTTCAATACCCGATCCACAATCTCGCCTATCGGCTTGACTGATATTTCGTTTCCTGATTTTATTAAAATTTTCTCATCCCCGGGAAGTGATTCTGCGTTATCCTGTAAGTTCGCATTCTCCTGCGCCTCAAATCCCTCGCCTATGTCAATAAGGTGCGCATCGTACACCGGCGTCCCAACCCTCGTGCAGATGTTCTTCCACTCTTGTTCAGGATACTCCTCCAGCAAAATCTGGTTCACTATTTCACGCACTAAAGCGCCCGAAAGCTGCGAGATGCCCATTATTTTTATCCGTTTCTCTGCCTCACGTGCTATATCCCGCGCCGTATCTTCATCTATTGCCGATGAGCCCGCATAAAATTCCTCGCTTAATTTGGTCTCACGTAAAAGCTGTTTTACAATTGCTTCCCGATCCCACTTCAGCATGTGCCCATCGCTGGTTCGCACCTTCGGGAACCTCAGTTCCATTCCGTCCAGTGTGGTTTGTATCATATCCGCACCTGCACCCGTTCCCGGATTAAATTCCCTGCTCTTTCCCCGCCTCATTTTTTTCTATCATCTCTTTAATTGCTTCTTTCCTCAGGTCATCACCCGTGAATAAATCGTTGTACGTGAGAAAATCCGAACCTATCTGGACGACAGGCGTAATCAGTGTAAAAACTCCATTCATTCTCAACTCAGTTAGCGCCTCCGCCGTGGTTATATCCACCTCCTCGTACTCTCTTCCTTCTGCGGCTAAAAATTCCTTTACCTGCTTACAATTAGGGCATATTTTGGTCGTGTAAACTATTATTCCCATCTTCATTTCAATCGCAATTAAGTGAAATAAACATCAATTAAAAAAACAACGCTGACGCCAAGGAAGCCAAGGCCCGGAATTGAACCGGGATAAAGCTGATCTGCAGTCAGCCGCGTCTGCCGCTCCGCCACCTTGGCACAACGAATCACAATTAGGGAATAGCCAATAGCCACTAGGGAATGGGATATTCAATGCTGTACTTGCCATCTAATCCCTATCCCCTAGTCCCTAATCCCTATTGGCTAAAAAAGCACTTTACAACTCCGATTTCATCTGAGCCTGGTAAGAGGTTTTTTATCAGTGCGGACGTTAGTAGCTGCGGGCTGAAAATCTCGGCTTTCGCCTTGATTCTTACACCCCAACCCTATCAAACCGCTCTTCTAGCGATGTCCTTAAAGGAAGTCTCTTTTTGGGGATGGCTTCGAGCTTAGATGCTTTCAGCTCTTATCCAACAGCGCGTAGCTGCCCGGCAATGCCCTATCGGACAACCGGTACACCAGAGGCGCCGCTGCTCTGTTCCTCTCGTACTAAAAGCAGCTTCCCCTCAGACCTCCAACACCCCCAATAGATAGCAACCGACCTGTCTCACGACGGTCTAAACCCAGCTCATGATCTCCTTTAATAGACGAACAGTCTTACCCTTGGCTGCTGCTGCACAGCCAGGATGGAGAGAGCCGACATCGAAGTAGCAAACCTCCAGGTCGATATGGACTCTCGCTGGAGACAACTCCGTTATCCCCGGGGTAGCTTTTCTGACGTCTTTAGGGTTTACCAATAACCCTTAAAGGTTCGTTAGACCTGACTTTCGTCCCGCGACTTCCTATTATGCGAAGTCACATCAAGCTGACTTTTACTCTTGCACTCTACGGTGGATTTCTGACCCACCTGAGTCAACCTTTGGGCGCCCTCGATATCCTTTCGAGGGCATGGCGCCCCACCTAAACAGCCCACCTACCGGTGTCCTCTTTTGGAAAAGAGTAAGGGTCACAACTTCGGATGGGTAGTGTTCCATTGGCGGCTCTGTGCCTCCTGGCGAAGACACTTCTTCGCCTCCTACCTACGCTCTACATCCGAAGTCGTAGCTCAACGGCAGACTGCTGTAAAGCTCCACGGGGTCTTCGCTTCCCCTTGGGGGTCCCCGGTCTTTTCACCGGGATGATGATTTCGCCGGTTTCCAGCTAGGGACAGTAGAAGGCTCATTCCTTCTTTCGTGCAAGCCGCCAATTAAGCGGCTAGGTACTACGCTACCTTAAGAGGGTCAGAGTTACCCCCGCCGTTTAGCGGTCCTTCGTCCCCTTGAAAAGGGCTTTCAGATACCGCCACTGGGCAGGAGTCAGTGACCGTACTAATCCTTACGGACTTGCGGTCACCTGTGTTGTTATTAGACAGTTGGCCTTCCCTTGTCACTGCGACCTGCCTCTCGCAAGGCAGGCACCCCTTCTCCCGAAGTTACGGGGCTAATTTGCCGAATTCCCTTAGCTGGATTTCCCCGACACGCCTGAGCCTACTTAGCTAGGGGCACCTGTGTCGGTTCTCGGTACGGACGTCCAGCCGCCCTTTTCACGGGCTCCTGGGCTCAATTGACTTTCGCCATCACACGTTCACCTACTTCTCGCCATTACGGCTCTCCATAGGCTTCGGTGTTTGGACGGTGCGACGGCACCGCTCAATCTACCCTGAAGCGTCAGGTGTGCTCAAGGCACATAGGCTGGACGGCGCGGGAATATTAACCCGCTTCCCATTTGACGTGCTCCAGTTGGGACACATCTTAGGACCGGCTAACCCTTGGCTGACGAACATTGCCAAGGAAACCTAGCCCCTTCGGCGATCGGGATTCACACCCGACTATGCTGCTACTATCGCCAGGATTCTCGTTTCTGCACGGTCCACACTCCCTCACGGGGATGCTTCTGCCCAAGCAGAACGCCCCTCTACCGGATCTCCTTCTTTCAGTTAGGAGCCCTGGGGTATCGGTGGTCGGCTTGAGCCCCGTCCATTTTCGATGCTGCAAACCTCGACTGGTGAGCTGTTACGCACTCCTTAGAGGATAGCTGCTTCTAAGCTAACCTCCCAGCTGTTTGTGGTTTGCAACGCTCTTTAGTGTTAACACTTAGCCGACACTTGGGGACCTTAACCTCAGTCCGGGTTCTTTCCCTCGCGGACTGGGAGCTTACCCCCCAGCCCTGACTCCGATCTTCTACAACGATAGCGCCTTCGGAGTTTGACAGGAGGGCGGAAACTTTCGAATCCGGATCCTCCAATCAGTGGCTCTACAACGCTATCCATCTCCAATCAGGTCATACTGTGGTATGTTTCGAGGGGAACCAGCTATTGCCGGGTTCGATTGGCCTTTTACCACTAAACGCAGGTCATCCGAAAGATTTGCAAGTCATTACCGGTTCGGCCCTCCATCCTCCTTTCGGAGAACTTCAGCCTGCCCACGCTTAGATCACCCGGCTTCGGGTCATATCCCAATGACTCCACGCAGTTCTCACGTCGTTCCTCTTCTTACGAATGCGAACTTATTGGTTGCCCTACGGCTACCCTTACGGTTAGCCTCGCCATTCAGATATACTCCCTGGCCCGTTCTCCAGAACGTACGATATGACTCTGTTCCGTAATCCTCGTACTCATCCCTCGCGGGATTTTCCTTCGGACTCTTTCATCACTTCCAAGCCATATCACTCTATCGCCATTTTGTTTCAGGCTCTTTTCACCTCCTTATTTGGGGTGCTTTTCAGCTTTCCCTCACGGTACTATTACGCTATCGGTCTCAAGACGTGTTTAGTTTTGGAGGTCGGTAGCCCCCAAATTCCCGCAAGATTTTCAACTTACGGTACTCAAGTAAGGAATCAAACCCTCTATTTTACGCCTACGAGGCTTTCGCTCTCTATGGCACTTCATTCCAGCAGATTTCGGCTTCAATAGGGCGGGTTTTACATGACTCCCACTTACCACACCACATCTCCCTCTCTCTTTCGAGCAGGGATTCGGTTTGAACTATGCCGATTTCACTCGCCGTTACTCACGGCATCTCAATTGATTTCTCCTCCTGCTCCTACTAAGATGTTTCAATTCAGAGCGTTCCCGATCCTTACGGACCGACTCAAAAAGAGTCAAGAATTCTCATTAGGGCATCCTCGGTTCACAGGCTCCTTGTACCTACCCGAGGCTTTTCGCAACTTGGCACGCCCCTCTTCAGCGCTTGAGCCGAGCCATCCACTAAATGGCATAATCACCAACTTTTTTCCTCCACCAAGCTCATTGGATGTCAGAGTTGCAAAGTGCGTATAACAACTTCATCTGGCAACTGCCATCGGTTCTTCCCTGAAAACAAGTATGTTTGCCAGGTGCATTTTGTGCATATACCAAAATGGACTCGCTGGGATTTGAACCCAGGGCCTTCTCCTCGCAAAGGAGACGATCTTCCACTGATCTACGAGCCCGAGCTCCTGCTTTACCCCAGCTATTTATTTGATGTACTCAAATTTAAAACTTGAGTTTTATTACCGTAACTATAACCATAACGCTAACCTGATGGACTTTCAGCTCTGATTGGTTTATTTAAAAAAATTTAGGAGGTGATCCAGCCGCAGATTCCTCTACGGCTACCTTGTTACGACTTAGCCCCCCTTGCGAGACTCTGGTTCGAACACCACAAAAGAGATGTCCTCACCTGAACCCCACTCGGCTGGCTTGACGGGCGGTGTGTGCAAGGAGCAGGGACATATTCACCGCCTCATTTTGAGAGGCGATTACTACGGATTCCTGGTTCACGAGGGCGAGTTGCAGCCCTCGATCCCAACTGAGGGCAGTTTTAGGAGATTACCTTCCCCTTTCGGGGTTGATACCCATTGTACTGTCCATTGTAGCACGCGTGTAGCCCGGAAGATTCGGGGCGTACTGACCTACCGTGGCCCGCTTCTTCCTCCACCTTAGCGGTGGCAGTCCTCACAGAGTGCCCATCGTTCCGAAGAACATGCTGGCAACTGTGAGCGCGGGTCTCGCCCGTTGCCTGACTTAACAGGATGTTTCACGACACGAACTGCCGACGGCCATGCGCCACCTCTCAGCTAATCCGGTAAGGTCTTCAGCCTGACCTTCATCTCGCTGTCGCCTCCGGTGAGTTTTCCGGCGTTGAATCCAATTGAACCGCAGGCTCCACCCGTTGTGGTGCTCCCCCGCCAATTTCTTTAAGTTTCAGCCTTGCGACCGTACTCCCCAGATGGCGGGCTTAACGGCTTCCCTTTGGCACTGACATCACTCGCAGTAATGCCAACACCTGGCCCGCATCGTTTACAGCTGGGACTACCCGGGTATCTAATCCGGTTCGCGACCCCAGCCTTCGTCCCTCACCGTCGGACCCGGTCTGGTCAGACGCCTTCGCTACCGGTGGTCCCCCAAGGATTAATAGATTTCACCCCTACCCCTGGAGTACCTCTGACCTCTCCCGGTCCCAAGCCAAGCAGTATTCCCTGATAGCTTAACCGTTAAGCGGTCAAATTTCCCAAGGAACTTACTCAGCCGGCTACGGACGCTTTAGACCCAATAAGCATGGCTACCACTTGAGCTGCCGGTGTTACCGCGGCGGCTGGCACCGGTCTTGCCCAGCCCTTACTCCAGATGCTTTTTAGACATCTGAACAGCCTCCTTAGGAGGCACTCAGAGTTCCCTTATCGCGCTTTCGCACATTGTAAAGTTTTCGCGCCTGATGCGTCCCGTAGGACCTGGGTTCTTTTCTCAGAACCCATCTCCGGGCTATTGCTCTCACAACCCGTACCGATCGCGGGCTTGTTGATCCGTTACATCAACAACAACCTAATCAGCCGCAGACCTATCCTTGGGCGCCTCAGCTTTCGAACATCGCGCATTCCAGCAGCCGATGCTCTATCCAGTATTAGCCCCAGTTTCCCAGGGGTTATCCTGGTCCCAAGGGTAAATTGTCCACGTGTTACTGAGCCGTCTGCCGGTTTACCTCCCCGAAGGAAGGTCCCCTTAACTAACATGGCTTAATCGAACTCTGATGGCAGTAGCCTCTGGCAGAATCAACCAGTATTAAAATAGCAGGGCTTACATAGCACACACACATCCAACTTAACCAATCAGATTTACTGGTTCGTCAGATTGAGCTAGGTTATAGTTTCCATGTCGGACACGAACGTTATCTTGTTTATTCGTGTCCCCATTCATCTATTTATCTATCCTTTCCTCTGTACTGTAGCGGAAGCCAACTTCTCATCTTTTCGGGCTATCCCCGTAATCAAAGTCGTCGCTAACACTACAATTAATGTACATATCTATTAGCTTAAAAAGCTTTAGTAGTTTTGTCCGATATTTTTTCTCGTACTCGCTCTTCCAACGCCTTCATACTCATTCCCTTTTCCGCCACTCCCTGCTCTATCGCCTTCATACCCACTGCAACCGCTTCACACACATACATCTCGCGCTCTTCCATCCTCGGAATTATGCGACTTTCACTTATGCCCTTCTCCTTTCCCTTCCCCTCTTCTTCCGTATATCTCGCTATTGCATTCGCCGCTGCTATACACATTTCATCTGTTATACGCGCTGCGCGAACATCCAAAGCGCCTCTGAATACCGCAGGGAAACCCAAAGAATTGTTTACTTGATTATTGAAGTCACTCCTTCCTGTGGCAACTATTCTTGCTCCACCATCCTCCGCCTCCATAGGCCATATCTCAGGTACGGGATTTGCACATGCGAATACAATTGCATCGTCGGCCATATCAGCCACCCATTCCTTCTTTATCACTCCGGGACCAGGCGTTGAAAGCGCTATGCAAAGGTCGGTATCGCGCATTGCCTCCTTTATCCCTCCTTTTCGCCCCTCTTTATTCGTCTTTTCGCACATATTCCGCTTATTCTCATCCCTCTTTACTTCCTCCACTCGCTCCCTATTCAATATTCCTTTGCTATCCACCATCACCATGTTTCCTTCTTTCGCACCAGCCAAGCACAGATATTTCGCAACGTTCATGTTCGCCGCACCCGCGCCCACCAGCGAAATCGCTATCTCGCTCAAACGCTTCCCCACTACTTTCAACGCGTTTAGTGCCCCAGCAAGTATCACTAATGCCGTGCCCTGCTGGTCATCATGCCATACGGGCATACCTAACTCCTCCTGCAACCTCTCCAGGATATAATAGCACTTCGGGCTTTCTATGTCCTCCAGATTCACGCCGCCAAAAGTGGGCGCAACCCATTTCACGGTATTTATTATGTCCTCCGCATCTGACGTATCCAGACAAAGGGGAAACGCATCTACGCCCCCTAAATATTTAAATAGCATTGCTTTACCTTCCATTACCGGGAGTGCCGCTTCTGCACCTACATCGCCTAACCCCAACACTCTTGTCCCATCTGTGACTATCGCCACGGAATTACCTTTATTCGTGTACTCAAACACTCGCTCTCGGCTGTTTTTTATCTCCCTGCTCGGCTCCGCCACACCGGGCGTGTACCATATCGCAAAATCATCGTAACTCCGTACCGGTGCCTTTAGCCCTATCTCTATTTTTCCGCCATAATATGAATGGTATTCTAAAGCGAGCTCTTCTGGCCTATTTACCGCTGCTGAAGGCTTTTTCTCTGCCTTTATTTTTTCCTCGTTCATGCTTTCTCATAAAATATAGCTCTTGGTATTCTATCCCTATTTGCCTTAAATAACTTCATTCATAATATCTCATATTATGGGAAAATATTTTAGCTTTATAATTCAATGAAAGCATATGGATGGAGAAGTGTAGCCCTAAAACTGATTCTGTAAAAAATAAAAAGAGGAAGGATTAAGAAATCTAAGCCTTCCCCCACTCTATTTTTCTAAGCTATATCTTGTCAATACCCGTGGTATCTCACAAACTTTGTCATAGTTGTTAATTCCTGCACATTCTGCAATTTTCCTTCTCGACTACCCTCTTGGATCATCGCTTGCTGATTTATGCCTTTTTGGTTCTTCTTTCACTTAATTTCGCTAAAATGAGCCAAATTGCACTAAAGCATACTCCGCCAACTATTGGCTGAAGAAAAGCGTCTTGTTTTGTATAATAGTTCAGAGCCAGCCATATCGCTGTAAATACTATACCACCGACAATCCCTGCCAAGTATTTTTGTTTCATTTCTGTCCTACTATGTACTTCTTTAACCACATACATATATCGTTGCTGCGTAACATCCGAGTGCTACTATTAAGCCGCAAATAAGCGCTAATGCAAGCCCTCCTAGACCTGTCGTTATTCCAAGAGAAGCTGCGAGAAGATAGCATGCTAATCCTCCACCAGTGCCACAAAGTGCAGTCATTGCCCATTCACAGAAACTATGATGCTCACCCACGTCGAAAGTCGATTCCCCCGTCAGCGTAACTTCTTCATCTTGGTATTGATATTGTTTTATAATCCTGAGATCGTTTTCTAGCTCCAATATGCCTGCTGTTACTATTACCGTCCAATCGTCAGATTCGTCATCAGAATCAAGACTCTTCTCCAAATAAATAGCTGCTAAGCGTCCCTCTCCAGATTTATCCTGGAATGGTAGCAGTACACCGATTTTTTCCCCACTGCTTGCTTCATTTTCATCATTCCCGATCAGTTTTATAACGCCTGCATCGTCAGTTTTGGAGTAAAATCATGATTGATAAGAAAAGTTCTCAGTTCTTTTGTATCCTCATTGCTTAATGCTTCTGCAATAAGTTTATTTCCATTTTTTACCTCAACTTCTTTTTTTAGCTACTGGTAAAAAAATGGATATACATTACCTCGATAGGTAATATCGGCGATATCTAAAAACTTGTCTGCCCTCTTTAAAGGGGGTGGAAAAAGGTTGTTGTAATGGAAAGCAGGGGCTTAGATAATTACCTTCTCTCTAATAGTTCACTTACTGTTTGATAATCTATTGGTGTTTCTCTATAAAACACTCCAAATCCTGTTTTTTTATATACTTCAGAAAAATCCATTTTTATGATCTTATTTACATCATAAGTTGATTTGACCAAAAATCCACCTCTTAGATCAACCCAATTCTCTCCCGATGCTTTTCCAACTATTATTGTATAAACAGTCCCATTTGGGGTTTTTGTGGTCATATTCAAAGTGAAGTTTATATCCGTGTTGATACCAACACACTGAAAATTGCCTGCTTTACACGATATACTTTTCAAACCCAGACATGTATAGTTTTTTGTACTCACTACGGTATAATTAATCGACCCCTCTTTTGATGTAAAAGTACCCTCCCTTTTTGTGATATTCGTCCATGTTTCTCCTTTTTGGACTGCTTTTTCAGGGTAAACTAACGTATTTGGTAATTCTGGTTGTATCTCTGGTATTATCAGGTCTTCCGATTCTGATTTGATTAGTTTTCCATGACCAGTCATTGTTAGGCGGTACGAGGATTCGATTTTATTTCCATTTGTTGAGGTGGTTGATACAGCCCGCGTGGTGATGAGATCACTATCGCTATCTGAAACTACCATTTTAATATGCATTAACGTCCTTATATTTTTTGGCATTTCACTGGAAGATATGAGGTCATAGGCAAACCTGTCGCCTTTATCAATGTTGTACCTTAGATCATGATTGGTTTGCACATTGTTTTGTCTATCTTCAATGCAACCAGTCCCTAACACCGATAATATGACCAATATTGAAAGGATTTTGATTTTGCAGTTCATAATTATCACTTTAGATGTTTTTTATAAATGTCTACTGTTAACAATATGAGCCATACAACGGCGATGACGTACAACAACATCGCAAAATACTGATTTTTTATGGCAATAGCCTGTGAAAAAATTGCTGCAGCAAGACAAATACCACTCGCAAATCGCAGTATGGGCATACGTCTTTCTGCACTTTCTGCACGCATCACAATAGATGCAAAAAACGCCCAAAAGCCCATCAATATAATAGTAATAGTGTAAGTAGTAGAAGCGTTTACTAAAATGGCTATTACACAAAGCAATATCACAAAAAAAGAAAAAGTGAGGCCTATATTGCCCCATTTCTTCATATCCCTCTTTACTTTTTGCATTTTTAGTCCTCCCGTTTAGTCCTCACGTACAACCAAGTTCATCATACGCATTGCAACAGATGCCAAATCCCGCTGTGCAGCAACAGTCATAACACGGACACAAGGCAAGAATATCTACAGCTACTACGCATGCAACGCAAAGAGCCCCCATAGTAAGAGTACCCGCGGTTACACAGACTCCGGCACAACCAAAACCACCCAGTAGTATTATCGCAAGACATTCTGCACATGACCACCAACCAAGCACTACTATGCTCTCACCTGTCTGTGTATTGTAGACAAAGCTCAAATATTGTACCTCCCCATCAGGCGATTCAAATTGGATTGTAGCAGTCAGAATCTCAACCACAGAACCATCCTCTAACGTCACTGGCACGGTATACGCTTTAATATCCTTCTGCGCAAATCCCTCAGCGACCAGTTGTTTCTGCAATTCTTTGACTTGGCTATTTTTCAGAGCCATATCAAGGATTTCACTCTTTGCCGCACCTGTTAATTCTGTCGGATTGCCAACAAGAACATCTGCCGCATCATTAACGCCCTTTTCATTCCCGCTTTCGTAGGGGCATGATGCCATCGCAGGCGCTACTGCTGCCATGACCAACAGCATTGCAATCAATATGCTTATTACTTTTTTTCATTTTTCTCCTTTTTCACCTCCTAAATTTTTAACCCTTCTTCTTTTTCCTTCCATTTTTTACCTCACTTCCCTCTTTAGCGCCCCTCCTCGACGCCTTCCTTCTTTCCCTTTTCGCCCCTTCATGGATTCGCACCACGCAAGGGACATATTTTTCATATCCATGCTTTTTCCTTCCTTTCCCATGCTTAGACCCCCTTTATCTTTGCATCCCTTTCTTCCGAGATGCAACTTACTTAATTTATTTATTAAAATTAGGTATATAAATAACATTCCCTAACAAAATTAGGTGTATAAGTAATATCCTAAAAGAATTAGCTTTCTCAGATAAGATCCGATATGACAATCGCCACCGAATTGCCCTCGTTCGTGTACTCAAACACTCGCTCTCGGCGGTTTTTTATCTCCCTGCTCGGCTCCGCCACACCGGGCGTGTACCATATCGCAAAATCATCGTAACTCCGTACCGGTGCCTTTAGCCCTATCTCTATTTTTCCGCGATAATACGAATGATATTCCAAGGCGACTTTTTCAGGCTCATGCTTATTTATCGTCCTCAAATGCTTTTCCCCCGCCTTTCGTTTCTCCTCTTCCATTTCTATCCCTGCTATTAGTCTCCTTACAACGTAACGTGCGAGCCCCTATCTCGGTATGTATATTCTGTTTTACTCACTTAATTATTAACCCCTGTTTCTGGGGGTTAATCTCGTGGAATCTCGTGGTTTATTATTTGCAATTTATTACTGGAATGCCCGCAGTTGAATCCCCAACCCTTTTAAAAACCTATATCTAAACCGCTAAACCGCCAAATCATCTACTTGGATGAATCTTTTTCTCCGCCCCCTCCATCCGCATCCGCATACGAATCAAAGGTTTTGAGATATGCCTCCTTGCAACAGGTGGCGCTTCATATAAGCCTTCTTCCAGCACTCTCTCAATAACCTCCTTGACCGTATCCGCACGATAAGTTCCACAGTGTTTACATCGGTATCCTTGTAATCGTCCTGCGGATTTCATCGTTTTCCCACACTTTTCACATCTTGGGTTCTTTTCCATCACCAAATTCAATTCCCTTACTTCTATCTTCTCGAGATTTAATGTCTTTTTCTTTAGTGACCCGAACACCGTAATCGCATCACCAGCTCGCAGCTCCCTTATAATGTCTCGAAATCCCTTTGTCGGCTCGTATGCGATACATTCGATACCATCCAAAGTCTCTTCAGATAGAGATAGGGGGAACACAACATGGCCACCTTCTACGGTGCGGGGGTTGGAACCAACCACTCCATTCAAGATATAAGAGTGGTAATCTCGTAACTTTTCCTTTCCTGTCTCTAACTTTCGTATCAAATGAAAATCCGTGCCCTGATTTGTCACGAACAGCATTTTCCGCTCTTCGGGTTCCGTATGTATGAGTTTATATGTTTTGTAGATAGCATCTATGCTATCGCCTCTTATCCCAAAAAGAACTGGACAGGGCGAATGAGGAGCAAAAACTATTTTATTTTCGCCCCTGTCCACGGTATCCCAGGTCGAAGGATAAGTAGCTGCATCTGCTTTCCATACGCTCGTTTCGTCTATAACCCTTGGCGTACCCCATCTTTCTTTTTGCCGGTATGCTATCAGCTCGTAGGTGAAATCATAATAATCTGGCTTCCTAAAATTCCTTTGTAATACCAGGAATGAAGCAGCGGCTAAAGCACCTATTAGTCCTCGTTTATTCTTTAACCCGAAATAATCAAAATGCAATTCAGAAATGAGTCCATAGGCATCTTCTATGGTCAGCACTTCTCTTACCGCATTTTCGTAAAAACGCTTCAATATGCCTCTTCTTTCTTCACGGTTTTGTTTTAAAACGTTGCTATCAATAAAAACCACACCCGGGTTTGTTCCCTCTTCACGCAATTCCGATAGCTCACTTACTTGCGTTCTGATAATTTCTTTTATTTCTGCCTCTCGTTCGGCGTTTGTCTTTATTTCAAACGATACTGCACCGTTGCCTCTTGTTTTAAAAGGTATGCAGGGATTGAGCCTCACCAATCTCGGTGTCGAGACTTCGCCATATTTCTTCAGGTCGTCAACTAAAACCGCACACAGATATGTGGTGCACATTCCTTTTCTCGAATCTGTGTCGTCTATTCCAACAATCATAAGCCTTTTCTTAGAAAGAAAAGCTTTACTAAAAGAAAGTGAAAAGAAATGTCCAAAAATAAATCTGCGTAAATCAGTGTAAATCAGTGTAAATCAGTGTCTTAAATAGAAGGAAGTTATACCTTATTATATACAACGAGGACAAAAATGGATTCGCACTATCTAACGCTGACACTGTACGTATTCTTGATTTACTGGTTTATTGTGTCGGTTCTAAACAGAAGAGGCATTTTGCAGCGATATAATATCTCCGCATTCGGACCCATTCTAATGATAAGGACGACAAGGGGGCAGAAATTATTGGAGATATTGTCACAAGGAGCACGGAGGAAAACATTTTGGAGGACTTACGCCGACATTGGCACTGTTTTAGTGCTTATAGCCATGACTTTCATGTTCGTTCTCGTATTACTTGGCGCTTATGCAACGTTTATGGTTCAGCCCGAGCCAACGGACTTACACACACCGAGGAACTTGCTGCTTATACCAGGATTGAATGAGTTCATACCTCTGTGTGCATGGATTGGTTTTGTCGTTGCTTTAGTAGTGCATGAGCTTTCTCACGCGGTTCTGGGCACCGTAGAGAAAATAAAAGTGAAGTCCATGGGGCTTTTAGTCGCGTTAATACCGATAGGAGCATTCGCCGAGCTGGACAGCGAACAGCTATTTGGTGAAAAAGAAAACGGGGAAAGGGCAGTTAAAGACCGAGAGCCAGAGCAGGAAAAGAAGAAGGAAGTAGCAACTGCACGTGAAAGAACCCGCATACTTTCTGCAGGTGTGACGAGCAATTTCGTTGTTGCATTAATTGCATTTGCGCTTTTCTTTTCACTGTTGTTCGCTATTCAGCCCGTTAGCGATAAGGCGCTTTTTGTTCACGATGTTGTGGCAGGTAGCACCGCGGAGAAAGCGGGACTGGAATCCGGGATGTTCATCACATGGGTTGACGGGTCAAAGGTCACGAATGGGTCCGTAGAGGCGATGAACAAAGCAATAGAAGAAAGGAAGGGGATTAATTTCGGTGTGCTGAATAAAAGGGGTAAGGAAACAGAAATAATAGTAGAAGGGGGTTACGAAAGCGAAGGAGTGAAGGTAGTAAAAGTTATGGACGGCTTTTCTGCCGATAACGCGGGCATAGAAGCAGGAATGAGCATAATAAAGATGGACGATATGGACATAAGCGGATATGTAGATTTTCAGGATTTTATGAATCACACGGCACCCGGGCAGCAGGTAGAAGTACGAACAAAAGAAAAAAACTTTCTGGTGGAGTTAGGAATATCGGAGGATAATGATAAAGGATTATTGGGCGTTTTCCTTGCTCAAAATAATCCTTTAGGAATGTGCGTAGGTGAGTTTCCTACAAAAGGGTACCTGGAATACCTGCGGGGCATTCCTTCTTCTCTTATGTCCCTTTCAACAACTGGCTGGTTATGGTTTACAATGTTGCCGTTTTTACCTTTTCCCGCGGGTTTCAGCAGCTTTAATCCGCTTCTATCGCATTTATATGAGCCCGCAGCTGCGGTATCGTTTCTGGGCACAAGTGTTTTTTTCATCGCCGATGTGCTGTTCTGGACAGGCTGGATAAATTTTTACGTCGGACTGTTCAACTGCCTGCCGGCTATTCCTCTTGACGGCGGCTATGTATTTCGAGAGATGCTAAATCCCGTGCTGAGGATAGGTATAAAGGACGAAAAGAAGAAAGAAAGAATTGTAAAGGCAATTACCGCAACAATCGCACTTTTTGTCGCCTCGGCCATCGTTTTCACGTTAGTAGGTCCTTATCTCCTTTGAGGCATTAGGGAATAGGCATAAATTACGAATGAGAATCAATCGTATTTTATAATTCCTGCTAAACCACTAAACCACTAAACCGCCAAACCGCCAAACCGCCAAACCGCCAAACCGCCAAACCGCTAAACCGCAAAAACACCAATAACATCCCCTCTTGCTATTACCCCTACCAATTTACCTTCGTCATCTACCACGGGAATCCTCTTAAAATCGTTCTTATGCATTAGCCGAGCAGCATCGGAAATAGAGTCATCAGGTGAAATCGTTACCGGTTTTTTTGTCATCACGTCCTTTACATATCCCTCAAACAGCGTTTCAATCTCATCCGGGATTTTCTTTACCTTCTTCATGTAGCTGGATAGAGAGAACACCGGGAAAGGATTAAGTGGGTCTATATCAGGAAATGGAACCGTCGCAGTCAATTTCATGATGTCCGCTTCACTGATTATACCGATTACCTTTCTCTGGTCATCAATCACCGGCGCCCCGCTGATTCTATTCGTTCTAAACGCCTTAACTACGTGAGGAATCTTTTCGCCGGGCTTGAATGCTATAACATCCGTTGTCATCAGTTCTTTAACTTTAACATTTGTTTTTGTCTGCATTGCCCTCTTCTCCATATTACGATTCATACAGTGATGCGATTATGTCTGCTCTGGCAACTATTCCAACCAACTTATCATTTTCATCCACAACGGGTAATCTATTAAATCCCGTTGAGTGCATAATCTGTGCCGCATCGTCAATTAACGTATCTGGCGGTACGGTTTCGGGTTTCTTTGACATCACGTCCTTTACTTTCATCTTGCTCGCTTTTTCGATGTCTTGCTGTACATCGTGTAAGTCCTCGCCAAATATATTCATAAGGTCATGAGCCGTAAAGATGGAAGTGTACCAGTGGAAATTGTCCAGGAGCTTTAAAATATCCGCTTCACTAATCACTCCAACTACTTCCTCTCGCTCATTGAGAACAGGAACCCCTGCTATTTTATTCTCTTTTAATACCGTCGCAACGTCCAGTAACGAATCGTTCTCCTTTGCCGTAATCACCTCTTTTGTCATAATCTCTTCTATTTTCTTTTTCATTTCTACATCCCGCTCCTTATGCCCAGCGTTTTTCTTATCACTTGCGTCATGGGTATCGAGCATGCGATATACCAGAGCAACCAGTAAGGCATTCGCATACGCGTGATAAAAAAGTCCAAAAGTTGCTTC
>JAUWNY010000022.1 GCA_030612405.1 Candidatus Methanophagales archaeon
AGTGCCTTCGCTCAACTCAAAGGATTACGGAAAGCCGTTCTATACGACATTCAAGGAAGCGGGGTTCGACTTCTTTAAGGTAGATGCAGGCATGTTCGCACCTGCGGAAATCACGGTAAACGAAGTGAACAGCGGGAAAACGTTCACTAGCGGGAAGATAAATACCGAGGTGCTGCTGGAGTCGTTTGGACTCGAAACGTTGTAAAAATGTCGTTGGGAAGGTTGGGGGAGATTTTTTTTTAAACTATTCTCTTCCACGCCACCTTCCCACCTTCTTCTTCCTTTTTTAGTTTATTGTGAAACACCATATTCTCCAGAATCTCCTTTAGAAGGTGATAAGGCACGTAAAAGTCAAATTCATCCTTCATAGAATCCCTTATTTCATCCAAACCCATCCATTTACCTCCTTTTGGAATCACCTTCTCTACCAGATCCATCACGTCCTCGTGGATGCTCCAGGGATAGATTACCCACCGCCATTCTTTTACCAGCTCGCCGTAGAAATCGGGAATGAAAGAAGAAGAGGTTTTATGATGCATAGTTGCGGTTTTCACGTCCTTTGCTCCCAGCGATTTCGCATATTCGGCTACGAGTTTTAAGCTGTCCCCGGTGTCCGCCACGTCATCAGCTATCAATACTTTCCTTCCCCTTAGTTTCTTTATTGCCGCATCATCAAGCCCGTATTTCAGTTCTGCTTCGCCCGTGATTGTAGCCGTTACGCCCCAATGCTCCACCTTCAAACTGAACAAATCCTTAAGCAGAAACAAATCGCAAAGAACACGAGCTAAATACCAGCCGCCCCTCGCTACTCCAATTACAACCTCGGGTGTAAATCCTGCATCCCGCATCTCCTCACCTACATCTCTGCAAAGGTCGTATGCATAGTCCCAATCAACCATAATGCAGCTGAACTTATCTTGCTCTTGCATGTCTTTTTATAAATCTTCCTCTTTAGCAATGATAGAAATGGTTACGCTTTTATTATAAGAAGAAAAGTTTAATTGTTGTTATAAAAATGGAAGAAAAAGAGGAATTGATGAAATCAGTGGAAGGTAAAGAGAAGGAACTTATAGATTATCTCACGGAATTAGTCAGGATACCCACGTTTGTGCCACCCGGGCAGAATTACGGAAAGATAGTGGATTGGCTTATTCCGGTGTTCGAGGATTTTGGGTTTGAATGCGAAAAGGTAGAGATGCCCGAGGACGTTTATGAAGCACGGCAAAAGAGTGCAGAACTAAGCGGAGAAAGAATGAACCTACTCGCTACCAAAGATTTCGGTGCAGAGGAAAGCGTAGATATATACACGCATTTGGACGTGGTTCCAGCAGGAGAAGGCTGGAACACACCGCCCTTTGAGCCGGTGGTCAAGGAGGGCAGGATATATGGGCGTGGTGTAGCGGATTCAAAAGGGAGTGTTGCATCGCTTTTGACGGCATTAAGCGTGATGCGCGAGCTGAATTTGGCGAGCAAATATAATCTCCGCATTGCGTTAACCACGGATGAAGAGATAGGACCCTATTCAGGTCTGTGCTTCTTTGCGGATGAAGGTCTCCTTCAGGGCGATTATTTACTGTGTATGGACGGCGATAACGAAGGTATCTGTGTAGCGACGAACGGAGTGCTGAACTGGGAAATGAAGGTGTATGGAAAATCATGCCATAGCTCTGTTCCTTTCCTGGGTGTGAATGCGATAGAGCAGGCAATGCAGGTAATAGAAGAGTTGGGTGAGTTGAAAAGGAAAGTGGGGAATCGGCAATCGAAAGCACCTTGCAGCTCTTACATGACTGAAACAACGGGGCAGAAACACATAACGTCTGTTTTCAACGTTACGATGATAAACGGGGGCGTAAAGGAGAACGTTATACCGCCGAGCTGCACCTTGCGTGGTGACCGTAGATACATTCCAGAGGAAGACGTGGGAGAAGTGATAAAGGAGTTCGAGGATTTTTTGCAACGCGTAAAGACAAAACATGGGATAGATTTAGAGCTGATTTGTAAACCGGGCTACCCGCCTATGTTTAGCAATCCGAGCAGCGAGTGGGTAAGAAGGGTAAAGGACGCGGCTTCTGACGTTTTTGGTCATAAGGACATAACGGGTGTGCAGGGTGGTTTGGACGTTGCTTATGCCGTCCAGAAAACGAAACAGCCGGTTTGTGCTTTTGGCGTTGGTAACTGGATAGAGAGTAATGCGCATGGTGCGGATGAGAACGTCAGAATAAGTGATTTGAAGGATTATGTGCGGTTTTTGGTGAAGTTGCTGGTGTAGGTGTATTTAGCAGTATGCTGGCCTGTATCATGTCTTTCCTATATTTGTAACCGATGCAGTTTTTTATACCCTTGCGATCCAGCCAACAAGTTGAAGGTCCTCTTCCGAGATTTCGGAAATAGAAGAAGATTGAACTTCAGTGGCGTGAGGATGCGCCTCAGCAAACCGATGTAAAATAGCAATAAGTTTTTCTACGCTACTTTCTCTTTCTTCTCGCCATAGCCGCCTTAGTTCCCTAATCTGCAATCCACTCAGAGGCTTTGAAAAATACTCAATAAGCTGTTTTCTCTCTTCTAAAGAGGGCAATGCCTGCAGCCAATTCATAACGTGGTTTTGTGGATTTGGTAAAACAGAAATTCTATGCTTTACCGCTTTCGTTTGGTTAACAATACGTTTTTTCAGCTTTTCCAGAATTGCATACACATCAAAATCAGGTTCAACCCTTTTCTCATGCTCATGGCATCGAATAAGCTTAATGACCTCAAGCTTTCGGTCTAGAATGGTATTTCTTTCTATATCATAGAACAGCCAGAAATGGCGGTTGTTCTTCTCATCTTTTATCGCAGCAAAAAGCCCTTTCCTATCTTCTCGTTGAATACCACTGCCCATTCCAAGTGGAATGCGTTTCAGTTTGTCCGCTCCTATACGTCCTATGAAATCAATGAGTTCCTGTTTTAAAAATTCACCGACATCTATCTCTGATAATTGCTCAAGTTCATCAAAAATACTTCCATCTTCTTGTGCAATCATGTGTATAGCATTAAAATCCTGCGGATTCGGGCTTTCACCCATAACTGAAGCGTCCAGTCCAATACTACGATTTATGCCCTCTAATTTATTGTAAATGCGTTCTACTAAGTGAAGAAGGTCTTCAAGCGCATCTTCTGGATTGAAATTGTAAACAAAAACTGTATCATAAAGCGACCCTATTCTATCAATCCTACCTGCTCGTTGAACCATTCTCACGGGATTCCAGTGCAGGTCGTAGTTAATCACCGTGTCAGAATCCTGCAAGTTCTGCCCTTCACTCAAAACGTCTGTGCTAATCAGAAGGTCAATCTCACGCTCTGTTCCTTTTATTTCGTTTTTTAATGGTGTGTTTTGTGCATTAGATTCTGGTGCGAACCGAATAACCCTGTCTTTTCGCTCTCGCGGGTCAACAATACTATCCACAATACTGATGCGCTCATGACCAAGTCGTCTGAGGAATTTTTCGCCTTCTGGCAAACGCTTGCCATCTTCACGTCTGCCCCCTAACTGGTGGTAAAGATAGCGGGCAGTATCCTTAAAATAAGTAAAAACGACAACTTTTTTGCCTTTTAAGTCACCAAGAAGAAGTTTCTTCAACTCATTTAATTTGTCATCCTCCTGAACCTCTATCTTTTCGAGTTTCTCGATTATATTGTTTAGTGCATTGACATCCTCTTTCACGAACTTTTTAAGGGCATTCAGGTCGTAGCGATTTGCGTCAGCTTCCGGAAGTTGCGCAATAGCATTGTCTATGTCAATTTCGTTCTCTTGCTCGTCCTCGCCGTTCCATTTAAAATGTTTGCGATACTGGGTGGAATCCAGAAGTTTATTTCTATCCAAAAGCTGCGAGAATTTTTTCTGAAAATCTCTCTGCCTTACAAGGCTTATTTTTAAGGCTGTTAAACTGCTTTCCAGCCGTTTGAGATAAAGAGTTTTCATAAGCTGAACGAGTGACGTACCCCTACCGAGGTTCATCATATATGCTTGCGCATCCTTTTCGCTCCATCCCTCTCGAAGCAGTCTCTCTTTGAGTCCCACAAATTCGTGAGCGTCAATTCCTTTTCTATACGCCTCGGGATTGTAAGGTGCAAGATAGAGGTTTTCAATTGTGCTGGCAACCTCTTTATATAGCCCACTATAACTTTTCTCAAGGCTGTATCTGACGGTGCGGAGTTCACGTTTCGGGAAGTTAATGATTTTTCCATCTATTTCCGCCTCCGGATAATTGTTTTTTATGAAGTATCGGCTTCGTCTCACTCCAATTTCCTCGAGCACATCGTAAAGATTTTCCTTATCTACTTCGGCTTTTTGAAAATAGCCCTTTAGGTTATTTATACCACAGCCCGCGAAAAAATCATTGTTATCCCTCGTGATAAGTCTGAGCTGATTGTAAAGGTCAAATATGGAATTATTAACAGGCGTTGCAGTTAAAAGAACTAATTTCTTGGGTTTGCCTATGGTAAGAAGCTTAAAAACATTCTCCCATCTGTTTGTGTTCGCATTTCTGAAATTATGTGATTCGTCTATTACGAGGAGGTCAAAGTCCGCGTATTCAGCAGGATTGAACGAATCTCTACCCACGAACTCCATGTGCTCGATGTCTGCACGGATGCTTGCACGTCTGAGTTCGGGCTCCCATAGCAGTTCTTTAAGTTGTGCGGGACAAATAAGAAGAGCTTTTTGCCGTAGTTTGTATGCGTAGTCGTCAAGGAGTTTAAGAGCCAAGAAAGTCTTACCAAGACCAACAGAATCCGCAAGTATTACGCCACCGTATTTTTCAAGTATATCCAGCGCATTCAGATAGCCATCGTGCTGGAAATCCGCGAGAATAATCGGGCTTGGTGTCTCCTCCTTTGGACTCACCTCAAGTTCAAATCGGTCTCTGAAATATTCGTAGAGAATTTTGATGTAAATTTCGTATGGCGGGTATTCGTCTGTAAAAGCGGTAAGAATGTCGAGAAGTTCATCCTTATAATCCTCTGCTTCGTTCCAGAAACGATCAAACCAGTTTATTAATTCTCTTACTGCTGATTCTTGCTTCAAAACAGCGTTCAGTTCATAATTCTTGGTAAGACCCGCGTAGGTGAGATTTGAGGAGCCCACAAATCCAACACTACCCAGAACAGGAATCCCATCAATGATGTAAGACTTCCCGTGCAGGAATTTTTGTTTAAATGCTCGAACTCCAACCTTCTCCTGATTGATAAAATCCGCTAATTCCTGTAACAGTGGAGGGGTTTCGCGCTTGTTCATCGCTATTTCCATCTCGTTCCACAATCTATCGCCAATGACAAATTCTCGTTCCTGCTCCTTCCCGAGTAGTAATTTGAATTCTTTTGCTCGTTCAAGCCCGTTTTTTAAAATGGAAAAGCCCTCGTGGTTGAAATATGCGGTTACGATGCGGACTACTGGCTCACCTTGCTCCAGCAGTTGGTTCAGCACCGCTCCAAGTTTTTTGCCTTCTGAGTTGTCAATAATGTCGGGAAGTCCTTCGGGCATTTTGCACCTATATCTACTCAATTAACATTTATTTTTTAGAACAGGGATGAATATAAAAACAAATAAAAGAAAATAAAAGAAGGGAAATGTAATATAGTGTAAATGTCGAAAATAATATCACCGTGCTACAATGTGATCGACCTCTTCTGCGGATGCGGAGGCGCATCTCTAGGTTTTGAACTTGCTGGCTGTCGGATTGTAGGTGCTGTCGATATTGACCTTACCGCGTGTAAAAGTTACTCGGAGAATCTGGACTTAAAGCCAATTTGTGGTGACTTAAAGCACGTAAAAGGTAGCGAGATATTAAACCACTACGGGCTGAAAAAACACGATATAGATTTTGTCGTTGGGTGCCCTCCCTGCCAAAGTTTCAGCAGCCTTCGGCGTACTCGGGGACTACCAAAGGAAGATAATAAAGATTCCCTCATCGTGGCGTTCCTCAAACGGGTCCGTGAGATTCGCCCTAAAGTCGTGCTATTCGAAAATGTTCCTGGCATCGCTACGCTTGACGGTGGTAAGCACCTAGACCTATACCTCAAACGAATGCACGAGATGGGCTATGAGTCTGTTTGCAAAATCCTCGACCTTGCTGACTATGGAGTTCCTCAACACCGTAAGAGAGTGATAGCTTTCAGCGTAGAAGACGCAAACGGTAAAGAAGAACTACTAATGCCACCACCTACACACTCCGATCCAAAATTCGTTGAAGGGGGGGATAAGCTGCCGTGGGTTACCGTGAGGGAGACCATAGCTGACCTACCGTCACTCGAACCGGGTGAGCAGGATCCCCTAATTCCAAATCACAAAGCTCGTAAGCACACTAAAAAAGTACTCGAAATAATTAAAAACGTTCCCAAGGATGGCGGAAGCAGGAAAGAGCTACCACGACGGCTTTGGCTTAGTTGCCACCGAAAACTCAGTAATGGGGGAGCCGAAAACGTTTACGGTAGAATGTGGTGGAACCGACCATCGCCCACTATAACGTCCCGTTGTACTTGTCCCAGTAGCGGGCGATTCATACACCCTGAACAGGACAGGGGCATTACTCCAAGAGAGGCTGCACGCTTCCAGACATTCCCTGACCACATCGTTTTCCCTACCGAAACTGCCTCGGCTGATCGGTATATTGGAAATGCCGTTCCGGTGCTCTCCATCCAAAACTTAGTTCGATACTTCGTTGGGAAGCACGACTATTTATCGTAACGGAAGAGGTGAAATCGTGAAATCACGCGAACAAACTATCACGAGGACTTTACTCGTTTGGCATCGAAGTAATAAAAAGACATTCCCCTGGAGGGTGAATCCTAATCCTTACCGCGTGCTCGTAGCAGAGTTCTTCCTCCAACGCACTCCTGCCGACAGAGTCGCTAAATTCTATCCTTCTTTCATTACGCGTTTCCCAACACCTGAAAAACTTGCTTCGGCGGATCTGACACAACTCGAGCAAATCAGCCGTCCAATGGGATTGAAAAAGAGGCTGCCTTGGATAGTCAGCGCAGTGAAGACAATATGCCAGAAGTACGGCGGAAAAGTACCAAATAATCGAGACGAGCTGATGCAACTTCCAGGAGTGGGATCTTACACTGCCTCTGCGATTCTCTGTTTTGGCTTTCGTCGAGATATTCCAATTGTCGACACCAACGTAGTTCGCGTTTTAACTAGAATATTCGACTTACCAAAGTCCTGTGGGGTAAATAACGATGATATCAAAAAGATCTCTCAGAAACTCGTTCCAAAAGGGCGAGCAGCGACTTATCACGAGGCACTACTAGACTTCGCAATGACGATCTGTAAGAAACGACCTCTTTGTGACGTTTGCCCTTTAGTACACCTATGCAAATACCCATTGAAAATGCTAAGTGATAAACAATAAAATTGGTAGACTAAAAGGAGTTATCACTCAGATGGACTGCGGGCATCGAGGAAATCTTGGTTAACTTTCTTCGTGTCTTGCAAGATTTCCCACCAAGTTTTCTTTTTTAACTTTCTGTCATCTTTCAGCTTATCGTAGGCCAGTTGAGGGGTTGCTCCTAATCTTAAACTGTCACATATCAATGTGGCGTGTACTTTTGGAAAATCCTCCTTAAAATTTGGATTTGCTTCCAGAAAGCTATCCAACGCCCCAATATACGATCGCAGTCTCTCAAACTCTTCATCTTTTAGTGCGTGCAACGGTTTCTTAATTTCCACAATTTCCACACCGCGCCCTACGTGCATCATCACAAAGTCAGGTCTCTGCAAACCGCTTAACGTTGTCGTCGTTATTTCTGTTCCATGTTGATCTCGGTACCAAGTCTCAAACGCAGAGCGGAGGGTTTCGAACGACTTATTAGCTTGTAAGACAGTCCACCTGGGATCCACCAGCCAAGATGCACTCTCTATCAATTTTTGGAGTGCACTTTCATCTACCGATGCTGCTGATTGAAGATGCTGCTCCAGTTTGTCTACGATGTCAATTCGTACCATGGCGACTTGACCAAGTGAGGACGCTTCTGCAACCTTGGCGTCGTTGAAGATAGCAGAGATAACACCTAAAGGAGTCCACACTCCCTTTTCTCCGACTTCTTTTAATTTGTCCACCAGCATCTTGTGAGGCGTTATTGTCAGGACTAACTCTTTGATTTTTTGTGTATAACTTTCATCTGTTAGGTCATCTAAAGAGATAACTTGGCCTATGACTTTTCCAACAACCATAGCTTGCTTCACAACCTCTTTGTCGTGAAATCGTTCTTTTGCTTCTTCTTCCAAATTAGACCGCTCTAAGAACACACGCCACGCTTTTTCTCTCAGAGGGGTTCTAGATTTTGTTGCCAGCTCTTTTAGTAGTTGCTGCCCCCATTTCATAAACGCAGTTCCTTCCTCGGAAGCCCAAAGGATATCCTGTCGACCAGTGTGTACGAGATCTTCGCCATCGTCTTTGTCCAGCCACTCTGCATGTATAACGCCAGCAAGATAAGACCGAAGAGTATGCTCACCTGTGAATCCTGCCTTCAGACCGAAGTCCCTAGTACTTGCCCCTATCTTCCCTCTAGTGTAAATTCTGACACCTGCAACTTCTTCGTTTTTGTAAGGATGCTTCGTGTAAGCCACCCAACCTTTCACCGGCAAAGCTGTTCCGTCCTCCATTGTCACGGGGAGCCTATCATCAACATTTATTTTTGTCTCCTCTTCGATCTCGACATCTAATTCGCCTATCTCAGATACGTTCCCGTTTTCTGTGTTTTCAATTTTTATTTTAAAATCAGGCAGTTTAGTACCGAAAGACCTAGCAATCTGACGGTGAAAGGTCTCTTCATCAGGGGTGCGTCTGTGATAAAAATTCCGAAGTTTTATTATCGTTCCTCTCTTTTGAGATAAGGTGCCGTCGTCGGAAACGATTTCCGGGTGATAAGGTTCATCCGTCTCTTGGTTAATGTCGTCGAAGTTCATGACGAAGTGTGCAACCCTGAAGTTATCTCCATCATTTTCTTCGCCTGCGGTTTGGACCTCGATAGTTTTACAGATACCGAATGGTGCCAGTTTTCCAATACCCTTACGGCCCATTCTTGCCCGTTCTTTATCACGTGAATAAGGCCCTCTCCTGTCGTCTTCTCTAGCGTTAGCTCCAACCCTAAGATAAAACTCATTGATCTCATCGGGGGTCATTCCATGTCCGTCGTCCTCTACTAAGATTTCAAACCCCTGATCAACTACATCACCACCTGATTTAGTGGCTAACCATCGATTAAGAGGCATCTTAATCGTTACGTTCTCAGCGTCGGCGTCGTAAGAATTAGCGATAAGTTCTCCAACTACTGCAGATGCCTTATCGTACAACTTGATGCCGAGCTTGTCTACCGTAGTCCTAGATATCGTCATCGTGTAGTGACTGGTGCTTTTAGCTCTACCTAGATCCATATTGCCCATGTGAATAGAATATATCACAGATCAATATAAACATTTTGCAGCTAAAGCTATACTCAACATTTATAGATTTTCTTCTCGCAAATTTTCCTTATCTCACGCTTCTCAACTCCACGCATATATCCCCTCCACCCTCTCATTTATTCGCTCCTGCACCCTCTGAAGTTCTTTCCAGAACTCCGATTTCTCTTCCTCTTTCTCAGAGGCATACCGCTTCTTTTGTATCTCAATCGCTTTGTCAACGAGGTTTTCTATCTCTTTCCGCTGTGTCTCGGTGGGAATGACAAGGGGGAGAAGGCGGAGGTCATTTAATTCTGGTTCCACAGTGTGATTCAAGTATTCCTTGGTTAGATAAAATGCAAAGTTCGAGCTGAGAAATGCCATCAAGTAATTAGCACCAAACAATCCCTCTATAATCTGATGCGGTTCTAAAACATGAGATTTATGCTCAAATACCGTAGGCTCCGCTATCTTCACTCTAAATTGACTCTCTGAGATAGAGGACATACTCACCCCACCCTTGAAGTAATAATCAGGATTTCTTATAACAGGCATTGCTGCTCCCTTCTTGCCAGAATTTTCAAATAACCATTTTACACTTCCCCTTGACCAATCAATAAAAAGTGTATTTGGGGCCCAATAAATTTCTTCTTGCCCCGTGTTTTTCTCAAGCACTATCCATTTTCCTTCACTAATCAACTTCCCATATTCTTCCTCCACCTTCTTTTTCAAGTCCGTATCCAACGTTTTCAAATCTTCAGGCAACTTTGATAGCTTCCACATACTTTTCACATCGCTTTCTTTTTCTGGAACACCCCCAAAAATTATCACTCTTCGCATAACATCCCTTATCTCAGGCGCAAGACTTCCAAGATAAGCCCCTGCATCAAAAACGTCCTCTTTCTTGATTACCTTGTAGATGAACCCTCTTGGAAACTCCAACTTCTTTTCTTCAAATTTCTTTCTCAGTTTATCCAGCGCTTCATTTCTGGAATGCACCTCTAAAAATTGATGATATGTATCAATGATTTCTTGATACTCTTTTCGGTCTTTCGCAGTTAATTCATTATCCCTCGTTTTCCTCTCCCACTTCCTTTCAAACTCTCCGAATCTTTCCTCAATCCTTTTCGCCTCTTCCGTGCCTTCCAGCACGGCTAAGAAACTTCCATTATCTCCTGTTTGTAAACCTACTCCTCCGTCAGTAATCAACCCCAAAAGAGTAACGTCGCCGGGCTTTAATGTCTTCAAATATCGCTCTATTTCCTTCCGGTTCTTCTGTATGTCCTTGCTCGATTTTATCTTCGACCACCATTCCTCATAAAGCTCGTTCATCTTCGGCATGAACTGCTCGTACAGCTTCAGGTTCTTCTTGTTCGGCGTGAAGAACACGCGCTTAACTGCTTTCTTGTAGAGTTCCACAGGCACCCGGAACTGCCCAATTGGATCAATTTCTCGTGGGTTGGACACCTCCAATTCCTTATCGCCAATCCTTATCGCATTCTGCGTATCGTATGCCTCTATTTCCTTCAATCCCTCAAACACGATGAGTTTGTCTTCCCAACTCCCTTCGTCATTACCACCAACTTCTCTTGCATCCAGAAACGTGAAGTTATAATCTGCAAGACGTTCACGCTGAGCGATGTAAATAGCAGTGTTAACCGTTGCCTGAAACGCTTTTGGCGTGAGTATAAGCCTGCGAATCCGGTTATCTTGCAATAGTTCTCGCATCCTCTGTTTCCACGCAAGCGTGAGATAAGTATCCGAAGTGATGAACGTTACGATTCCCTTCGGTCTTGCGAGTTCAAAAGCGCGGAAAGAGAAATGCACGTAGAAGTCGTCAATAAAGTTATAGTGAAGTGCCAAATCGTCTCGATATGGTAACTTAGAGAGTTTCTGCGTTCTTACGTACGGCGGATTGGCAATGACAATGTCAAAACCGCCTTTTTCCGTGAACACCTCAGTGAAATGTATTTGAGGCAGGAAAAACGACTTCCCGCCTGATTTTTTTATTTCATCCAAAAATTTATCCGCATTTTTGGCTTCTTTCATCAATTTCGCCCACTTCTTCTTCTCTTTTTCAGGTATCTCCTTCGCCCGTTCGTATTTTGCACTTATTTCAAATGCACGTCTTGCTTTCCATTCCTTCTCTTCGCTCAGTCCCTTCTCGATTAACTGCCATTCTATGTCTTCTGAACGCTCACGAAGTTTTTTCTTCTCTTCCATGTCCGTTTCATTCAGAAGCTTGTCTTTCAGATTCCTGAGTTCCTCAATTAGTTTCAGTGTTTTGTCTTCACCAAAAGTTCTCTGATACACCTCCTTTCCCAGTAATTTCTTGCCTCGCCAACTCTCTACAAGGCTGTTCCCCACCCGTAATTTATAATCAAGATTTGGTAACGGCTCTACAACGTTAAGTTCTTCATCCACGACTAATGAGAGCCAGAGTCGCAGCATGGCAATCTCTATCGCTTCTGGTTCGATGTCCACACCATAGAGATTGGACTTAATAATCTCTCTTTTAAGTTGTGCGTTGGTTACTGTTCTCCCCAATTTAACCGCAAGAGCGGTTTTCAAGCGAATAATCTCGTGCATCAATCCCACGAGGAAAGCACCTGAACCCACTGCAGGGTCAAGAATCCGAACCTCATCCAGCGATTTGTAAAGTCGCTCGGCTTCATCATCAGATAAGTCCCCTGTGCTACTTCTTTCTACGAGTGCCAGGACTTTATGCCTCGCTATATCGGTAATGCCTGCAAGATGTTCCTTCAAACTCTCCCTGCACATATAATGCACGACGGGACGAGGCGTGTAGAAAGTTCCTTTCGCTCCCCTCTCCTTCTCTGCAAGCATATTCTCAAAGAGTTTTCCGAGCAGTTCGGGGTCAAGACTCACTTCTACCTCTAACGGCGTATTCTCCTGAACCGTGAAGTTATAGAGGTCAAAGAAGTCTATTATCTCGCGGAATATCGCATTTGGCAACTTTACATTGAAATTATACTTCTTTTCAAAAAGTCCACCGTTTAGATATGGAATTGTCCCAAACTGCGACTCATTGTTTGGTCTTGGCTCGTTCAACACCTCGAAAAATAGAGGTTCTAAAAAGTCATTGTAAAATTTCTTATGCTCCTTCGCAGATCTCTTCAGCAAATTGCCTACGAATTTTCTATCCCCGTTTAGCCAACCTTTCTTTTGCAGGAAGTAAAGGAAAATCAGCCTGCCGAGAATACGCTGAGCAAAAGTTTCAATATCTTTCTCGTCTTTTAAATATATGTTATCTCTCTTATTTGGCTTCAAAGCTTCTTTAAGATGGTCAAATTTGTCTTTGTAGGTTTTAAAGAATTTCTCCGTTACCTTTTCGATGCTGAAGGCGTCAAGATGTTTCGCCCAAGGGTCCGCTTCGCCCGGAGCGAGTTTTAAAGCTCTTAAAACCTCTCGGTCAGTATGATAAACATTATCCCGGTCTACCTGGAGAATACGGAGTTTTAGCTTTGTCTTTCCCCTGCCTTCCAGAGAAAGAACTTGTTGAGGACTAACAAGAACAAGTGGATTATAGTTCTTTCGGGTGTAAAAACAAAAAGGGTGTTTATGTGAGGGAATCGGGTGTAGAAAGGTTCCAGAACGGTTCTTATATCAGTTCGGCGTAAGTGTGAGGGTTCCGCTTCAATAGCATAAATCCGGAATTGCGCCCCATCTGTTTTGTAGTCGCTTATGAGAGCAATAGATTTGATAATCGCAGTAGCTCGCTCTGGTAGCCCTAAGTCTATTTCTTTGTCAAGGATAATCTCTTCCGTTTGATAATTCAAGCTGTTCAGGAACGCCATTAGCGAATGCCTGTCCGTGACCCCGGCAATGTCATCCATTGTTCTAACAACTAATGTGTTAGGCATATTTAAATTTTAGAGTGAAATCTTATCTATAAAAGATACAATGAAATTCCTCGTATTGGGTGCAGGAGCATTAGGAACTGCATTTGGCGGTATGTTAGCCGATGCTGGGCATGACGTTACACTTATTGGAAGAGAGAAGCACATGAAACCCATAAGAGAATACGGGCTCAGAATCTCGGGAATCTGGGGCTCGCACGTAATAAAAAATATAAGAGCCACGTCCGAACTAAACGCAAATTGCGAATCCAACGCTGACGTGGTCTTATTAACCACAAAATCGTTTGATACAGAAAATGCAATGCAAGAATTACAACCTCTTATCACTGATGAATCCGTGGTTACCAGTTTGCAGAACGGCATCGGGAACGAGGAAATCATAGCACGGTACGTTGGGAAAGAACGCACAATGGGTGGGACGGTCATAACAGGATTCGAGATGCCAAAACCGGGAGAAGTAGAAGTAACCGTTTCCGCAGCTACGACAAAAATCGGCGAACTCAACAACGAAATCACTCCGAGGTCGAGAAAAATCGTTGCGATATTCAACGATGCGGGGATGCCTTCAGATGCCGTGGATAATATTCAGATGCATATCTGGGCTAAAGCATTGTACAGCGCAGCGTTGAATCCCCTGAGTGCGATTTTCCGGGTTGAGTACGGCGAACTCACAGACCCACATTCTTTTGCGATTATCGAAGATTTAATTCACGAAGCTTTTGAAGTCGCGAAGGCGGAGGGAGTCGAACTGTTCTGGAATAGTGCGGAAGAGTACCTGGATTATCTACGGCGTGAACAGATACCCCCGACCGAGAAGCATCACTCTTCAATGCTCAATGACATAAAAAGAGGTAAAAAGACCGAGATAGCTTTCTTGAACGGCGTTTTTGTGGATTTGGGTAAAAGGCATAACATCCCCACTCCAGTAAACGAGACCATCGTCAGGGAGATAAAGTTTCTGGAATCCAAAACAACTAAATTGTTGACACAGATTAACGCAGATTAACACAACACTTTTTCTTTTTAACAAAAAGAAAACCTGTGCTAAAAGAAAAACAAATAATTTTTTCTTTCTTAGCACAGGTTCTTTCTTCGGAAAAGAAAGAAAGTGTTGTGTAATCTTGTGGTTATATATAAAAATATACAACTACAGGAAGAGAAGATGGAAAGAAAAGAAAAGACAAAATATGTCTATATCGAGCATCCCTCGGATGTGGGATTCGAGGCGTATGGTGACACGCTGGAGGAACTATTTGCTAATGCCGCTATCGCAACTTTCAGCTTCATGACCGACGTAGACGAGATAGAAGAAGAGGAAGAGGGGGAGCGAGAAATAGAGATAAAATCCGAAGACCTCTACAGCTTGATGTTCGATTGGCTGGACGAAATGATTTTTATGTTCGAAGCCGAATCGCTGGTCATGAAAAAGTTTGATATAGACGTGAATTCCACGGATTTCAGCATAATAGGTACGTGCAGAGGCGGCAAATTCGACCCGTACAAACACGACTCCGGCATAATAATAAAAGCCGTTACGTACAACATGATGGAGATAAAGAGGAACGAGATTTGGCATGCGAGGGTCGTTTTAGACGTCTAAATTTACCTCTACCGGCTTACCCGCAATCGCTTCCAACGTATCAGGTAAACTCCTTGCTTTTGCTTCGAGTTCCTCTTCCAGCGAAACTACGTGTCTTTTTGAGCGCTCTACTCCTTCTCGTAATCGCGTGTGTTGTCCCCTGGCAGATGCAATTGATTGTTCGACCTTTTTTCGCTCTTTCTGTATTGTCATCTCCGCAAGTTCGCCTTTAATGTGCACAATTCGCGATTGTAATCCTTCACGTTTTTCTTTTACGGACGCCAACTCGCCATGTAACAGGCGGTCTATCCATTTTAGTGTCTTGTCTCGCTTTCGCTCCTTCAGGATGGACCTATCCTCTTCAATAACATCCTTTACAGAAGTCAGAAAACCGTAGATGTCCTCATCGAGCGCTCGAATTGGAGAAGACAGGATTGAAGATACCGCTTTTCGCTCATCGGGAGTAAGCGTATGCCGTCCAGTCTCATCCTGCTTCTTCAACAGGTTGAGTTCTTTGTTAATCGGGGAGAACAATTTGCCAACGTCCGATTCGAGTGTGCTCAACTCCTGCTCTAGGGAAAACAATTCTGTTTCGAGTGCTTTGAACCGCATCCATTCTTCCTGGTCTTCAATCGCGCACAATCTTTTCCCTTCTTTTTCTATTTCCCGCTCGAGTGCAGAACACTCTTTCTCTTGCGCACTAACGTTCTCTTTTTCCTTTTCTATCTTCGATTTCCGCTCTTTTATGTCCTCTACTATCCCGGGCACCCGTTCCAAATGCATAATCTGGCTTTCTTTACCGCGTATGGGTGCGATAAGCTGGTCAAGTGCCGTTCTCAACTGATTTAGTTCTGCAACGGTTTCCTTAACCTCATCAGGAAAGAGTGACCGAACGTGGAAGATGGTCTTCGATGATTTGTCAAAGACAAACGCTATGCTGGATGCAGTGGTGCCATAAAAGGATAAAACAGTTTTATAATCGGTTTGGCTCGGAATCTGCATTTTTTCGGTCAGCGAACGGAGCTGTTTTACCAATTTATCTCGCCCGGACAATCCTATTTTTTCTACCTGTACCGGCATACCCTCCGCCGGTTCTGCATCCTGAAGCTCGGAAATGCGGTGCTCGAGTCGCTTACGTATGTCCTTTATCTCTTCATACAACGGTTCAGCACTTGTGCTCAGACCCCGAAATAGCGATTTTGATGCTACCTCCAACCACGCATCTATTCCATCGAAGGTGACGGTGGTCGGTATTTCGTGCTTATCCAAGATTCTCTTTAGCCACTTCATTTTAATTTTAATACTATCCCGTTGCACCTACGCCTATCCCTACTCCTACACCTTTAACAAAGAACAAAACACCCAGAACAATCAAAAAGACAGCTATTACGAGCATCGTCCATTCGTATCGCTTCCCAACGAAGAAATTCTTGCCCTTCGCAAAAGAGAAAGAGACGAAAGAATACCATGTGAAATCGGAGAGGAAGTGTCCCAGCGTCACCAAAATTATACCTGTTAACGCCAGTTGTTGGAATCCGCTGAATAACACCGGGAAACCTATCCCTATCCACCATGGTATAAAAGAGGGATTAAAAGCAGTAAGTATAAAACCACCAAGAATCGAATTGTTATATTTCGCCGCTCGTATTTCCGTCCTTGTTCCCTCCTCTATCTGCAGTGACCCCTTTGCCTTTGCCCTTGCTTCTTTGATAATGAGTGAAGCGATTAAAATAAGTGCAAGGCTCCCTATTACATATACCACGGCTTCAAAGTGACTGAAATAGCTTCTCATCAGTTCGAGTCCTAAAACTACAACTGCTACTATTAACGGGCATTCAAAGGAGATATGTCCAATTATAGCGAGGGGTCCGGATAACGCTCCTTTCTTCAATGTGTCGGATATTACAAATGCAAACAGCGGTCCAGGTATCAACGCACCGCTCAGCCCTGTTAGAAATCCTATTCCTACCAGAGATGCTCCGATAATGAGTGGTGAAGAAATCATCTCCATGTCGTTAACCTCATCTCATTTAAACTCGAAACGTATTAATCTATTTATTTATTATTCTCTTATATTGTTATTTAGTAAGTAAGTAAATATCTTGGGAATAACGGGCGGGGCTCGTAGCTCAGTGGAAGAGTGCCTCCTTCGCGAGGAGGATGCCACGGGTTCAAATCCCGTCGAGTCCATAAATCTTTCTTCGAAAAAAAAGAAAGCTTTACCATAAGAGATATAAGTAAAGTATAAAAGAAGAGAAAAAGAGGTAATAGAAATGCAAATGATGCCACAAATGGGTTATGACAGGGCGATAACAGTATTCAGCCCTGATGGAAGGTTATTTCAGGTGGAATATGCGAGAGAAGCGGTGAAGAGAGGGACTACTGCCATTGGAATAAAGGCGCAGGATGGTGTTGTGCTGCTGGTGGACAAGAGGTTGACTTCTCGTCTGTTAGAAGGAGGCTCCGTAGAGAAAATATTTAAAATAGATGAGCATATAGGGGCAGCAACTTCCGGATTGGTCGCAGATGCGCGGGTATTGATAGATAGAGGCAGAGTAGAAGCGCAAATAAACCAAATTGCTTATGGGGAGACGATAGACGTGCGAACCTTAGCGAAGAAGATATGCGATTTTAAGCAGGCGTATACACAAATTGGTGGCCTTCGCCCTTTCGGTACCGCACTGTTGATTGGGGGCGTGTATAATGGAGATTGTTATTTGCTCGAGACCGACCCAAGTGGCGCATTGCTTGAATATAAAGCAACTGCGATAGGTTCCGGGAGGAGCGTCGTAACCGAGATGTTTGAGGAGAAATATAATGAAGACATCCTGCTCGATGACGCCATCTTGCTCGGTTTGGAAGCCCTGTATATTGTGACAGAGGGGAAGATAGACATAACAACCATTGATGCGGGTCTTGCGGAATTAGAGAAGAAGAAGTTCCGGATTTTGAGTGCCGACGAGTTAGAGCCGTACATAAATAAAGTGAAGAAAAGGAACAAAAATGCTGCTGAGGGAACAGGAACAAGCAAAGCGGAAGGAGAAGGGAAGGAGAAGGAGAAGTAGAGAATAGGTATAAAATGGTCAGTCTAGACAAGGCAGTGATAGCACGGTATAAATCGGGTAAGAAGAATTTTGAAGTCCTTGTAGACCCCGATAGGGCGGACTTGTTCAGAGGCGGTGCTGAAGAGAACATTGAAGATATTTTAGCGGTGGAAGAGATATTTGAAAACGCATCAAAAGGAGAAAAAGCAACAGAAGCCGATTTGATGCGCGTGTTTTCTACTTCTGATGTGCGTGAAATAGCGAAGAAGATAGTAAAAGAAGGTGAGGTGCAGCTTACAGCAGGGCAAAGGAAGAAAAAGCTGGAAGAGAAGACGAAAGCGGTGATAAACCGAATTTCTCAAATTTCGATTAACCCAAAGACAAACACGCCTCATCCACCTCAAAGAATAGAGATAGCGATGAAAGAGGCAAAAGTGCACATTGACCCGTTTAAGTCCGTGGACGAGCAGGTGAGTGCAACCGTGAAGGCAATAAGACCGATAATCCCGATAAAAATCGAGGAGGTACAGGTAGCAATAAAAATTCCCGCCGCATACACAGGGCGAATCCACGAACTAAAGAAGAATTATGGGGTAACGAAGGAGGAATGGCAAGCCGATGGCTCGTTCATCGCGCTGGTGCAAGTGCCCGCAGGAATGCGGGATGACCTTTTCTCTTTTTTGAATGCTATCACAAAAGGTGAAGTTCAAACGAGGATGGTGAAATAAAAATATGTATCAAGTTGTGGTTCCAGGGGATTTTCTCTCTGAAGAGACGAAACGTGCGGGAGAAGGGACTTACGTTGAGGAAGGCAAGGTTTACGCATCGCAATATGGCATCGTGAATGTGCGAGGGGAGATAAAAGTAGTAGCGCTTTCAGGGAAATACATGCCATCAAATGGGGATGTGGTAATAGGTAGAATAACCGAGATTTCATTTCCGTTTTGGATTGTCAATCTCGCCTCGCCCTATGAAGCGCGATTACACGTGTCCGCACTTTCGGGAATAGCGAGGGAGAAAATAGAGTTTGGCAACATGAGCGAATATCTGGATGTAGATGATCTGGTGGTGGTAAAGGTAATGGATGTAAACATGCTGATGAAAATAGAGTTGGTATTACAAGAAGACGTTGAGCTGAGAAGAGGAGGGCGATTGATAGAAATAGCGCATACTAAAGTGCCGCGGGTCATAGGCAGGAGTGGTTCAATGATAAAGATGCTAAAGGAGAAATGCAATTGTTTTATATTTATTGCAAAGAATGGTCGTATTTGGATACGGGGCAAAGAGGATGATATGGATCTCGCAACCACGGTGATATTAAAGATTGCGAGGGAATCTCATACATCGGGTTTAACAGATAGAGTAGCGGAATTTTTAGATTCTTTTAGAAAAGAAAAAGAAAGAGAATTAAGAGGATAAAGAAGAATGAAAGAAGAAATAGAACTTATAAAGGATGGGAAGCGATTGGATGGAAGAGGTTTTGACGAGCTCAGGCCTATAAAGATAGAGGTTGGCGTGTTAAAACGAGCAGATGGGTCATGCTACCTCGAATTAGGCGATAACAAGGTGATAGCTGCGGTATATGGACCGAGGGAGATGCATCCGAGACATGCGCAAGATGCGAAAATGGCGGTGGTCAAATTCAGATATAATATGGCGCCTTTTTCGACGGATGATAGAAAAAGACCGGGACCTGATAGAAGGAGCGTGGAGATATCGAAGGTGTGTCGCGAAGCATTTAACCCGGTTATCATGAGAGAGCTTTATCCAAAGACGGGAATAGAGGTCTATGTAGAGCTACTTCAGTCAGATGCGGGAACGAGAACAGCGGGGATAAACGCGGCTTCTATCGCTCTCGCGGATGCCGGGATACCAATGAAGGACCTGGTTTCTTCAGTTGCGGTTGGTAAAATAGACGGTGAAATGGTATTGGATTTAAATGCTGTGGAAGATAATAATGGAGAAGCAGATATGCCGATAGCGATGATCGCACGTACAAACACGATAACCGCGCTGCAAATGGATGGGCGCTTGACGAAAGAAGAATTTGAACGAGGGCTGAAGCTTGCGGTGGGTGCATGCCATCAGATATACGAGCTGCAGCGAACGGCATTAGTCACGCGATATAATCAAAATTACGAAAGCAAAAGCAAAAGGGAGGAGGAATAGAAATGGGACTTGAAATCGTGAATGATGTAAGGACCGATTATGTATGCGACCTGGTGAAAAACGGGAAGCGAGAAGACGGCAGAGGATTTCGCGAATACCGAGATATAAGCGTAGAGCGCGACGTAATAAAACGCGCAGAAGGCTCAGCACGTGTGAAAATAGGAGATACGGACGTTTTAGTAGGCGTAAAAGTCGAACTTGGCACACCTTTCCCCGATACGCCGGATAAAGGAGTGATAATAACGAATGCGGAGCTTGTTCCTCTGGCATCACCGGAATTTGAGTCCGGACCGCCGAATGAGAACAGCATACAACTCGCGAGAGTGGTAGACCGTGGCATTCGCGGGTCGGAAGCAATAGACCTGGACAAATTATGTATAGAAGAAGGAGAGAAGGTATGGATGGTTTTTATAGATATACACGTGTTGGATGACAACGGTAACCTGGCGGATGCCGCTGCGTTGGGTGCCATTGCTTCTCTTCTGAACCTCCGCATACCTAATGAGCGATATGGGTTAACAGGTGAAAACACACTGCCGATGCGGGATACACCTGTTGCGGTAACGACAGTAGAAATCGAGGGGAATATCTTAGTTGACCCGAGTTTCGATGAGGGAAATGCAGCTGCAAGCAGCGTAACGGTGATTTCAAATGCCGATGGCACGCTATCCGGGATGCAAAAGAGCGGTAGCGGCGGGCTAAAGGAAGCACAGATAGCCGAAATGGTGGAGATAGGGATAGAAAAAGCGGGGGAAATAAGGGGAAAGTATTTGTAGAGGTATCAGGTGTGGGGTGTGATGTTTTAGGTTTTAGGTGCGGAATTACCTAAAACTTAAAACACAAAACGCCCTATGACGGAAATAGACAGAAGTGTTCACATCGAGTTGGGTTAAAGAGAGAAATTACGAAAGGTTAATTTAATCAAAAGTTATATTCTTTAATGGTGAAACATCACGGATGTTCGAGACAAGTAAATTCATCGTGCGGGAATATTTCAGGAAGATGATAGGGGAGGAAGGGATGCGGATAATGGGGACCGTGCCCGAAGGAGAAATAACGGATGAGGAAATCGCAAAGTTAAGTGATACAAAACTCACTGCTGTAAGAAAGGTTTTATACACGTTGTATGAGAACAGAATAGCCGAATACAGGACGGAACGTGATGATACTAGTGGCTGGATAACATATCTGTGGCACTTCAATTACGACAATATAAAAAAGATAATGGGGGACGAAGCGGATGGACTGCTAACGGGATTAAAGAGCCAGTTAGAAGATGAACGTAAAGGGGTGTTTTACCAATGCGGCTGTCAGCGTATTTCTTTTGAAGAAGCGGCAGCGAAAGACTTCAGGTGTGACGAATGCAACTCAAATTTCGAATATGTGGATAATCAGGATTTGATAAGTGAGTTAGAAGAGAAGATCGAAGAGATAGAGAAGTGGAAGCGCGAGATAAAGAAAGGATAAGGAGCGACTGCATACCGTTACTGAGGGAAGTTGGATGTGATGAATCGGTCGTGGAGCATTGTATAGCGGTTGCAGAACTCGCGTTGGAACTCGCTATTGATTATAACCGCCGTGAAAATCGAGTTCTTTCTCGTGGTCATGGTCATGATCGTGATAGCGTAAATGAAAAACTGGTTTTCACGGGGGCATTGCTACATGACATAGGCAGAGCTCGCTCTCATGGTCTGAATCACGGGTTCGTAGGTGGTGAAATAGCAAAGGAATTGGAGCTGGAGGAGCCCGTGGTAAGGATAATTCAAAGGCACATAGGCGCGGGAATAACAGCGGAGGAGGCAAAGGAAATGGGGCTGCCACCTGTAGATTTCATGCCCGATACGCGCGAAGAGAAGATAGTTGCATGTGCGGATAACCTGATTGACGGAACGAGGAGAACGGGCATAGAAGAAGCAATAGAGGCTTTAAAGGCTAAGTTTGGCGAAGCGCACCCTTCTATAAATAGAACGAAGAAGCTGTATGAGGAAGTGAGGGGGAGGAGCGGATAGAAAATATTGCAAAATGTAAAAGGGTTAACCACAAGATTATAGGCATTCCAAAAATTATTAACCACAAGATTACACATCGTGGGCTCTGCCCACGGTAGAGTAGGAGGAGGTCTTTCGACCTCCGTCCCCTCATCGAACCGCACGTACGGATTTCCCGTATACGGCTCTCCGATGGCGTTGCCCCATTGCAGGGAGGGAGTAATATTACCACGCAGGGTT
>JAUWNY010000083.1 GCA_030612405.1 Candidatus Methanophagales archaeon
CCTGATTATGCTGAGGCATGGAATTCTAAAGGAGTTACACTTAGCAACCTCGGTCGTCACGATGAGGCACTAAAAGCCTATGATAAGGCGATAGAGTTAAAACCTTATTTAGCTGAAGCATGGAATAACAGAGGAAATGCACTTGAAAAACTCGGACGTTACGAAGAAGCACTAAAAGCCTATGATAAGGCGATAGAGTTAAAACCTGACTATGCAGATGCATGGAATAACAAAGGAGGTACACTTGACGAACTCGGTCGTTACGATGAAGCACTAAAAGCCTTGGATAAGGCGATAGAGTTAAAACCGGATGATGCGGGTGCATGGTACAACAGGGCTTGTTCACATTCCTTAATAGGGGATAAAGAAAACGCGCTTAAAAATTTGTCTAAAGCAATAGATTTAAAATCTAAATATAAAGAAAAAGCAAAAAACGACGAGGATTTAAAAAATCTATGGGACGATGAAGATTTCAAAAGGATTGTGAGTTAACATTATGAAATTAGAGAAAAAAGCAAGAGGAGAAAACGTAAACGATAATGGTTTAGTGCTTTATTAGCGATATAATTATGCGAGTGAGGCGAGTGAAATGGGAAATAAAGAGATAATAGACATAAACGAGTTTGCAAAGCTCGACCTGCGGATTGGTAGGATAGCGAATGCGGAACGAATAGAAGGGAGCAAGAAATTAATCCGACTCGAAGTAGACATTGGAAATGAGCAGCGACAGGTGGTTGCGGGAATTGCAGAAGAATACCGTCCTGAGAATTTGATTGGCGAGTTCATTCCCGTTTTGGTTAATCTGAAGCCTGCAAAGCTCATGGACGTTGAAAGTCAGGGAATGATTTTAGCCGTGGATGTCAATGGAAAACCGATTTTATTGCATCCTGATAAAGAAGTGCCCGCGGGCAGTAAAGTTCGATAGAAAACAGAAAATAAATTGTTGACACAGATTAACGCAGATTAACACAGATGATAATAATCAACACGGTTAAACTAAAATAAATCTGCATAAATCCGCGTAAATCCGTGTCCCAACTTAAATAGAAGGAAGCTTATAATACTTTATATACAATAAAAATGGATTCTTAGGGGGAATAGATTATGGGAAGCAAAATTTGGGGACGCTATGTCATTGCAGATCCTGGAATTTGTCATGGGCAACCAACCTTTCGTGGAACACGCATCTTGGTTTCTGATGTGCTGGAGCAGGTTGCAAATGGAATGGCATGGGAGGCAATCATAGAAGAATGGCGTGGAAGCCTGACCAGGGAGGCGATTACGGAAGCTGTTCGTCTGGCTCGTGAGGTGCTGGTAGCTCATGCCGGAGAATTAGTGCAGGAGCCTATTAGCGTATGAATATACTGGACGAGAATATTCCAGAAAGTCAGCGACAACTATTGCGGAGTTGGCGTATTCGTACGCAACAGATTGGTCATGAACTTGGGCGTCGGGGGATGAAGGATGAAGAAATTATTCCTCTCTTACACCAGCTTCGCAGACCCACCTTTTTCACTCGTGATTTAGATTTCTATGACCATCAGCTATGTCACGCTGGCTATTGTGTGGTATGTCTGACAGTTGGACAGTGTGAAACAGCGAGTTTCATACGCCGCTTTCTAAAACATCCTGAATTTGACACTCAGAGCAAGCGAAGAGGAACTGTGGTTCGTGTGAGCCATACAGGAATGAAGGTATGGCGTATTCCTGCTGAGGGAGAAGAGGAAATAGAGTGGAGACCATGAGAAGAAACTTCCGCCACAGGCGTTTTTTAACATTCCCTTTTCAGAGCATTAGCCCTGAAATGTGTAACCTTTTAGCTTTTACTTAACAAGGATTTGGAATTTTTCAAGACATGTGGTCACTTCCTACCTCCGCTTAAACCTCTTCTCTATTTCTTTCTTGCTCATCCGTATCATCGTTGGTCTTCCATGCGGGCACGTATAGGGTATCTTTGTATTCTTTAATCCCTCCATTATCTGCCGCATACTTTCATACGATAGCTTCTCTCCCGCCTTTACACTCGCCCTGCAAGCCGCAGTAGCGAACAAAAGCCTTATCCTATCTGCCCTTTTCCCGCTCTCTGCCCCTAAATCCTCCATCACACCCATAATCTCCGCTTCCCCAAGCACCCGGAAAAAACCACGGGGATTGCACGTATAATATAACTGCCCTCGCCAAACTGCTCTATGTCGAATCCCATGTCCCTGAGCGTATCCTCATTCTCACGGAGTAAAAAGAGTTGATGTGGACTGAGTTCGGGCACGTAAGGTCTTAAAAGAGCCTGCTTGTCTATCCGCTGCCCGTACTTCCCGATTAACCGCTCAAAGTTTATTCGGTCAGCCGCGGCATGCTGGTCTACCATAATCATATCATCCGCTTCCGTCTGTGCTATGATATAACTATCAAGAATCTGATACTACGGAGCAGGTCGTATGTCTAAACTACCACTATCGCCTTCCGCACGGCTTTCGCTGATTTCTGGCGTACCCTCTGTTTGAAATGAAGTTTGCAGTGCCTCTATTGCTTCCCACCGCCCCACATCTGGACCGCCAAAGAGTTTAGCACGTTCCGCACCCGCCGTGGCTTCCCGAGTCTTTTCTTTCTCAACGTCACCAACCTCGGGAATCAAATCCGCATGGCGCAAGGTCGCCGAAACGGACTCGACTATGGCATGAAAAACTTCAGTTGGGTGATAAAAGCTTATTTCGTGCTTCTTTGGATGTATGTTCACGTTTATCTCGCCTGGTTCGATATAAAGAGCGACAACGACGAAAGGGTGTGTGTATTTTGCTAACAAGGTCCCATACCCTCTTCTTATCGCTTTGTTCATGAGTTCACTTCTTACAAACCGCCTGTTTACATACGTGTGCAGATGCCTTTTTGTGCCATAAACCAGCGCAGGCTTGGAAATATAGCCGCCGACCTGGATGCCAACGATGTGCGAAGAAGCAACAGGAGAATCCGGCTCGTTTAGCTCGATGAGTTCACGGGCAATGCTGCTCCCGTAAGCATTAACGATAGCATCTAACATTTCTCCATTGCCTAACGTGCTCATTATGGGCTTTTCCTTTTCGTCGTGGAAGAGTTCGAATTTTATCTCCGGATAGATTACGACATAATTTATGCACACGTCCATTATATGCCGCAGTTCGGTGGATTCCGATTTTATGGTGCCGATTCGTGCAGGGAGGTTGTAAAACAAGCTTTTGACTTCTATGGTGGTACCGACTGCACGGGTTATCCTCCTTCTCTCTTTTAGCTCCACTCCGCCCTCCACACGCATATAAGTGCCAAAACCTTCGCTCTCGTGCCTTGTGCTCAGTTCTATCCTCGACACTGCCGCTATGCTTGGCAATGCCTCACCGCGAAATCCAAGCGTTTGTAGAGCGGCTAAATCTTCTATACGCGTTATTTTGCTGGTTGCGTGCTTCTCGAATGCCGTTTCTACGTCCTCTTCGCTTATACCGCATCCGTCATCCGTTACCCTGATATAATCCCTTCCGCCCTTGCCAATCTCTACAGCTACTCTTCTGCACCCTGCATCTATGGAATTCTCTATCAGCTCCTTAACCACCGATGCTGGTCTGTCCACGACCTCACCAGCGGCGATTTTACTTATTGTCTGCTCCTCTAAAACGAATATGCCCCTCATACACTTTTTCTTTTTTACAAAAAGAAAACCTGTGCTAAAAGAAAAACTAAGACTTGTTTCTTTAGTCAAGGTTTTTACCGAAGGTAAAAAAGTTGTTGGTAAAGCTTTTCTTTATAAGAAAAGGTTTCTTATGAAATCTCGTGGTTTTTTATGAACCCTCGTTTCGTTTCTTAATCCTCGGATAAACAATAATCCCTATCGGCACAGAAACTAAAGCACCGATTATCAGCCATCCTCCAATGCCAGACTTAGCCAATTGTACCGCAATAATATCTTCTCCTTCTTAAAATTCAAACATATAGGGAAACGTATCACCCATGAAATCTTTGCAGATATTTAGCACACCTTCATAAGAACCATCAACAGGTGCGAGTGCAGAAACACGCACGATAGTAACGGTATCTGATGAGAGTGGGTTATCCTTAACATAAAAATATAAGACGACTCTACGCTCTGTAACCTTTCCATCTGCATTTGATTCCTTTACGACAATGAGCTTCTTGGCTGAAATTGTTACGTTGTGATATAAGCTTTTTGTTGCGGGTACACCAAACAAAGGCTCTTCTACCCAGCTTACATTATGCACCAATATATTCGTTCTGCCTTCCTCCTCTATCGTATAGCCCAAAGCGGGATAGCAAACGATAGGAGGATGGAAGCTCGAGCGATTGTTGCTCTGGAGGATATGAAAAAATACTGGCTGGTATATTTTAGGATGCGAATAGGCACGCATGAGCATCACGTCCGCACCAAGACTTTCTTTGAGCTTAGCCGTTTCATAGTCGTTTCCACGCCAATCACCGATTATCATAGGAAATGCGGCTATATGCTCGCTGCTGCCGAAATCCATCATTGTTCGAACGGACATTGCATCTCCTGATGCATGGATCAGCTCGGTGTCAATCGTGGTGACAGAGCTTGCGAGAATCGAGGACGGTGTCGAAAGAAGAATGATAATCACGAGTGCGAGCAAAAGAAAACCGATGAGCAGAGAATACTCTTCAAAGAAACTTTTCATTTTACCCCTTGCCTCCTGTCCTTGCGACTGACGGTTAGCCTTTTACCTTACAGCCAATAATTATACTGATGAGTATCAAAATTATAAATGCGATGATGAAGAGCAGAGGGCTGAAGAAGGTATGGAAGAATCCGTTTGCCGTCTCAGCGCCATAAGCGTGTGCAATCAGCAGCAGGGACGTAATTCTGAGGATGTTAGCGAGAATCGCAATTGGAATCGTTATGCAGAAATGAGCAGCCTTTTTGTATTGCGGGCATTTTAAAATGTAGATGAAGACCGCTGCCAGAGCCAGTAAAGAGATTAGCGAATTCATGCCGCTGCAGGGTAAACCGATGATGAAAGAAGCATCTTCGAGTCGAATCTCCGCTCCAACCCTTGTAACCGGTATTCCGAGCGTTTCGATAAATAATGCGGGATAAGATGCCGACAGTGATTGCAGAACGTATGCGACTTTTTCGAGGGATACAAGAGGCAAGGGGATAGCGAAGATGAGGAAGGTTACAGGAAAGAGAAAAGAGCGCATCAGGGGCTTACCATAGAAATAAAGGATTAACCCGCTTGCCGTGAATAAGAAAGAAAGTGCGGATAAGAATGTGAATATTTTGATAAAGCTGATGACGTAGAGGATAAGCCCAAAAGCGAAGAGGTAGATACCGGGTTTAAAAGGTTCTGCTTGCTTTGCTTGCTCTGCTTGCTTTGCTTTAATTTCGCCCAGCTTCTTATTCTTATTTCTCAAATTTCACTACACGATAAAACCTGATATAATCGGGATCAAAAACCCGTGAGAGTAGTAGGGGTCTGTAAGCCATGCATTGACTAACCATACAAAAGTGCGAAAATATAAGATGGATAAGAGGAGTACGACAAAAATCGTGACTTTCTTCATATACTCCTCCTTATCCCAGGTCTATTTGTTCTTTCGTTTTCTCAATGCAACGTAGCCCGCAAGCATGAGCAGCCCGACCGCGAAGAGCAGGACAGTCGGGAGTTCCGGGATCGGGGCGCATGGAACATATCCCGCCTCATACGGATAGAACGTCACTTCGCCCTTCCCGTTTTCATCATCATAGATGCTCGCATCGATCGTGTTGTTGTTCATTCCTGCACCCCAGTAGTTATGCTTCGCTTCGACCGCATTGTTCTGGTTGCTGTAGAACTGCCACTGGTAACTCCCATCCGCTTGCAACACGCCGTTTGCAATGATGTTGTTGCAACTGATGTTGTTGCCTGTGCTTCCGTGCACAAGGTAGAAGCCTGCGTATGTGTTGTCGTGCACCCAGTTGCAGGTGACGTTGTTGTTGCTCGAATAATCCAGGAAGATGCCGTACACGTTGTCCGAGGCGGTGTTGCTCGTGAGCGTGTTGCTGCTCGAATAATAATACAGTAAGATGCCGCGAATGTTGTTCGAGTTAGCGGTGTTGCTCGTGAGCGTGTTGCTGCTCGAAGATTGCAGGAAGATGCCGGTGTCGTGGTTCGAGTTAGCGGTGTTGTTCGTGAGCGTGTTGTTGCTCGAAGAATCCAGGTAGATGCCGCAGCCGTTGTTCGTTACATTATTATCAGAGATGTTGCAGTGCTGGCTGCCGTAAAGATATATCCCTGCCTTATAGTTTCCGGTCGCATTCTCCACCGTGAACCCACTGATGTTCACGTAATCCGCAGTTACATCGAAGACGTGGTCGCCTGAATTCGATGCGTTCACGGTGCAGTTCGCAGACCCGTTCTGTGACCGGATCGTTAAATGCGCCACGTTCACATTCACGTTCTCGTTGTACGTGCCGTCGCGCACGATGATGACGTCGCCCGCGGTCGCGTTATTCACCGCCTGCTGTATCGTCTGATTCCCGCCTTCCGGTACGTAAATATCCGCCGCACTCGCACCCGCCCGCAGTAAATGCGGTAAAAAACAAAACCGCCAGTGCTATGGTCAATATTTTTTTACCAAATCCGATGTTTACTTTTATCATTTCTTTCGCTTTCTAAATTATGTTTTAGTGGAGGTATATAAATGTTTCGATTTTCGATTTTGATTTAGACTTTCTCTCTCTTCCTTCGAGTTTTTTATGTTCGTGTATTTGTCATTGAATAGATGTAAATGATAAATCTGTGTAATCTGTGGTTGAAACTAAAAACCGTATGGGAATTAACGAGGGCGGAGCATGGATTAATGTATGGATGCGGGGTGTTAATAGGGGTAATCATAGCGGATAGAACAGTGCTTTTCAGCGAACTTGCCTTGTTCGGGTTCTGCACGGCTTTTCTACTCGAAGCAGGCACGTTTGCACTAAACGATTATTATGACCTGGAATCGGACATTGCGAATCGGCGGACCGATAGACCGCTGGTGAGGGGAGAGCTAAGAAAAGAAGAAGCTTTGCTGATTGCATGCGTTGCCATCGCCGCAGGGATTGCCTTCGCAGTGTTCTTGAACCGTATATGCTTCGCACTTGCGGTTATGTTAGCCGTGATGGGTGTTCTTTACGACATAAAAATGAAGGAATTCATCGCAGTAAGTAATTTTTATATCGCAGCTACGATGGCGATACCTTTTATCTTTGGCGGATTACTCGCAGCGCCAGAGCGAACAGAAATGATGCAGCCCCTCCTTATTCTCGCTTCCATCGCTTTCTTTGCAGGTTTCGGAAGGGAAGTGATGAAGGACATGGGAGACGTAAAAGGGGACGAGGTAAGAGACGTACGGAGTATCGCAAGGGTGTACGGGATGGAGAAAGCCATGCACGTTACAATTTTTTCTTATTTCCTCGCAGTCGTACTGAGTGCGGTACCTTTTTTCATTGGCAATACCCCCTATTTTCATAATCTTGCATATATCGTCCCTGTTATGGCTGCGGATGTGCTGTTTGTGCATGCGTGTTTCGGATTGCAAAAAGGTGTGGGTATAAATTATAACTATCTGAGGAAAGAGACGTTAATAGCGCTGGGTATTGGGTTAATTGCATTTGTAAGTGGCACTCTGGTTTGACCGCGAAAAAAATATAACCACAAGATTACACAGATTTTCACGAGAGAACAATAATAGCAAGCTCTCCGTAATCCGGTTCAATCTTTCTTTGTCATCTCAGCGCTCTCCGCGTTCTCGGCGGTAAACAAATACCATAATTCTATTTTGATGCGACTACAACATTGTCAAAATAGATTTCGCGTGCAGGATAATTGCTATGACTGCTCATCTGTAGATAAAGATAGGCGGATGAGAATTCTAATCCATGTGATAGTGAGCAATATATCTCCTTTCCATTTTCTATAATTTTTAGACTTTTATTTTTATCATCCAGAATAATCTTAATCCGTTGATAGGCAATGTGCCTGCCAGTTCGCTGCTCAGGCCAACCCTCTGTGTATAGATACTTTACTTTCCCATCGCTCTTAGCAGCGATAACACCACGGGCATTGCGCTCTGGAGGAACACCCACGTACCCGAATTTCAGCCAGTCTTTCTCCTTTCTCGGATTACCATTGGTTACCGTAGGACAGAGGTATAGCGATGCGGTCAGATAGCATCCATTGCTCTGATTGTTCCAGTCAAGGTCGAAAGAGATTTCTTTTCCTTCACTGAAATTTATTTTCTCTACGCTCCTGACTCCGTGGAATTTCACTGTATCATCTCTGGTGCCGATTGTATTCGCACGCAGCCTCAATCGAAAATCAACATTTTCCGTAGGGTCAACGTCGTATACGTCTATTATGCTTTCCTTAAAATCTCCTTCGCGAGTGATTTGCCATAATTGAAGGTTCAGGGTTCCATCACTGAAATTGTCTCGTAGTTCAACAATCTCTGTCAATTCTAATCTCTCGGCGATGATGTCGTCCGTTCGATTCCCGATTTTAAGACCACAACACACCAAAACAAGAACTAAAACAAGAGTTATCAAAACTGCCATTTTCATTTTATCCATATCTAAGTCTTTCTTTGATACAAAAAAATGGGGAATGCATAGATGCACCCCCTACTTTTTCATTTTTCTCTTTTAAGCCAATTCTCTTTAGTTTGGCTATCCCATATCGTGGGGAACCACAACTGTCGCACTTGCACTTGCTTCGTTTCCTGATGCGTCTGTGACCGTGTAAGTTATGGTATAGACACGACCATCACCCGCACCTGCTCTTTCTGCTCTCAACTGGAACTCGTAATCTTCTGTGCCGATGTCAGCACCTTGAATGTCACTGACTGTGTTGCCATCGCCTGAGGTGGGATTTTCACTATCATACGGCTTGCCCTTGGTGTCGTCAGGCTCGTCGCTTGTTATACAGGTAAGAACTACGCTTGGGGTAGCATCACATATGTCGCTGACCGTCACGGTTGCAACGATGTCAACCATCTTGTGGTTTGGCGGCCACAAGGTATCTGGGCTGACTGTTACGCTTATCACTGGCAGTGTGGTATCCACGACTGTAACCGTTGTGGTGCAGCTTGCGCTGTTGCCAGAGTCATCGGTTGCCGTGAAGGTAACCGTTGTCGTGCCAAGTGGATAGATTGCCAGTTCATCGCTTGTGATCTCAACATCAGCATCACAGATGTCGGTTGCTGTTGCCGTTAGGTTTACTACGGTACCTGCTGCGCTTTCTTGCTCTACCGTCACATCTGCTGGGCAGGTTATCTCTGGCGGTGTCGTATCTTCCACCGTGATTACTACTGCATCAGGTGCCGAATCTACAGTTCCATCGTTAACTACCAATGTTATGGTAGTGTTTCCCAGGGGAAGCGACACTGTCGGGCTTACTCCTGTAGCCGATCCTCCTATCCATGTCCATGAGTATGTCAATGAATCACCATCAGGATCACTTGAACCAGAACCATCGAGTGTAACATCTGCACCCTGATAGTAAGCTTGCTCCACAGTCTGATCAGGACCAGCATCTGCTGTTGGTGGCTGGTTAAGACATACATCTGTGGTCTCACTCTGGGTGGTCGGTGGTGTTTGATCACTGTCAATAGTAGCGTAATTGGTGATTGTCGTTCCTGAGGCAGTACCTGGATTTACCTGTACCATCAGCGTTACAGAACCCGATTCTCCGGGTGTAAGCGTGCCAATGTTCCATGTAACAGTGTTGCCAGATTGCGAACAGCCATCACTGCATGACACAAATGTTACTTCAGATGGGAGCGTATCGGTGATTGTCACATTGGTTACTGTGTTGGAATTCCCATTCGTATAGGACATTGTGTATGTGAAGGTATCTCCAGGATTCACGCATGCACCGCCAGTATCATCGCTCTTGTCAAGGTTGAGTGGGTTATAAGGAATATATCCACCCATGTCACCCCCGCCAATCTCATACACGTCGCCAGCGGATCCGGTCGACGCTGATGCCCAAAAGTGGCCCAGGGCGCCGAAACCCAACCCCTCGACATACAGGGTGCTTGGGTCAGTATATTGGAACAGATTTGTCTCTGTCCAGGATCCATCGTCATTGAGTCTCCACTGTCCAATATAGTCGGTGGTCATGTCAGATACGTACATGTAACCGGTGCCATCCGAATTCCGCACAAACTCCATACCATCGAAATGGCTCATGCCGCTAGCCATGGGAAAGCCATGATACGAGAACTCTTCTACCCATGCTGTTCCATCCCATCCGTAAACCGCACGACGGGCACCTGTCACCATTGGGTCTGTATTCACACTTCCATCGGTGTTATATTCATTACCACTATAGAATTTACCGGTTACTGTATCACGCGTCAGGAAACTAAGGCCCTTACCATTAGGTACAGTGGAATCGTGGATAACCCAATCATAAGTGGCTGATCCACCACTGACAGTGTATTTCACGACACCACCACCAAATCCATAAGGCCCGACCGCTTGATAGATTCCTGTGCTATCAACATAGAGCTCTGAGTGGGAAGTCCCTGCAGATATTCCTGAGGGTAGGTCAAAGGATAACGATGGCTCGTAGGTAAATGTCCTTGGCAGTATGGGTCCTGTAGCTCCGGGATTAGATGGATGTTGGTCACGTAGGCTCATGTTTGAAATGCTCACTGTATAGACATTGATCCTGACGCCATTGTTGACATATATCTTGTCGCCATAAGAAGCTACATCGGTTCCTTGCATGTAGGATTGTGAGTAAACAAAGAAGTCACCAGTAGGTCCGCTGGTGTCGATATAGTCCGCTGATACCATCGTCGGAAACGATATTGCTAACACCAGCGCCAGCACCATTGCAAACAAAATCGCTGTGATTGGTTTTCGTGCATTATTTTTCGTATTGTTTTTCATTTTTTTTCTTTTTCACCTCCTAATTTGTTTGGGTATTTATAAAGCGCCCCTCCTCGGCGCTTGCCTTAGCCCCTTCATGGATTTGCACCATCAAACTTTTTGAAAAAGTTTGATCAAAATGCTTCCTTTGCACCATGTAAGGGACATGTTTTTCTTTTTCTTAGCTATCTCCTTTTTTTACCCTCTTTTGGTTCAAAAAATGAGAGAAGAAAGGAATAGAACCCCTCCCTTCTCATCTTCAATTTTTTAGGTTACTTATTGCTCATTTTCTATCCTACGTACACTGACATTAGTTTACAGCAGTGGCATCGTAGTTCTGCCCGTCGTCAATACAGTCACAAGTTCCTTTCCTTCGGTCATGTGGCACACAGACAGTCACACTGCCCTCAGTTTCAGCTATTCCATCGCT
>JAUWNY010000076.1 GCA_030612405.1 Candidatus Methanophagales archaeon
TGGTAGAAAGACTGCAAATATCGTTATCACCATGGGTTATACTAAACCAGGTATCGCAGTTGATACTCACGTCCACCGTATATCCAATCGCCTGGGACTCGTAGAGACAAAAACTCCGAGTCAGACAGAGTTTGCTCTACGAAAAACGCTTCCAAAGCAGTACTGGATAGTCTTTAACAACCTCCTCGTCATGCATGGCAAAACTATATGCACGCCTGTCAGCCCGAAGTGCAGCATCTGCCCGATTACTGAGTATTGCAAAAGAGCTGGCGTAACTCGTTATAGATAAGCCTCATTTGAAGTTGCGTGTATGACTTTATACATAACTTAAATTCTTTGTAAAATTCACATGCGTTCGAGTAAAGCCCATGAGCTCGTAAAATCGCTGTGCATCAACCCGAAAATTCTTTGTCGTCACTTCAATAGAGACACAACCTCGCTTCTTTGCCTCTTGTTCAAGTCTCGATACGAGTTGAGCGCCGGTACCTCTACCGCGAAGTGATTCCTGCACAATCAACTCCAAGATCTCTCCTACCAGCCCAGCATGATGGAGCTGAGGCTCGATATGGAGGCTTGCAAAACCTACAACACACCCATCGCTCTCGGCAACGTAGTACAACACTGTGTCGTCATGAAGATTTTGAACGAAGATATCATGAAACGACTCCCGATCAAGAGAAAACCCCATCAATAAGGTAATTAAATCATAAACCGATGCTTCATCGGATTCCTTGGATGGTCGAATGCTCATCTGTTCCATCATTTGCTTAATGGGCAGTCCCACGCTCATGATAACTATCTACGTTAACTATTTGCTTCTATATTCTTCTTCACCACCTCTTCTATCTCCTCAACTTTGCTCAATATTGTAATACCACGCATTCTTCGCAACTTCTCCACATTCTCCACATCCTCCTTCCTAATTCTTAACTTCAAATCCCTGCCGTCAGGCAGCTTTGTTATTATCTCGCCCTCTTTCTGGTCTACGGGGAAGATATACACAGGCACGTCCGCCTTCATGGCTTGTGCAGCCGAATTTGTAATCAGCGAATCCGCGATGCAATGTGCTATCTTTGCCGCCGTATTTGCCGTAGCGGGAGCGATCAAAACGAAATCATATTTGCCTAACTGTATTTTTCCTGATAAAAAAGGAGCGTTTGGCCCTAATTCGGGACTCACCTTTGAAAAATGCTCTTTAACTTCTTTCAAGAGCTTGTAGAACTTTAAAACCACCGCTCCTTCCTTGGAGAGATAAACATGAACCTCTAAGTTATACTTCTTTGTGAGTTCCTTCATAAAAGTCACGCACTCGGTCAAGCGATCCCCCGACCCTGTAATCCCCCATGCTATCTTCATATTCATACTCATACGCTCTTTTCACCTCCTTTCATCATAAACCAAACCTCTATAAGTCTATCCACAGTCTTATAAAGACTTTTCAAGCCTTCTTCATCTTCTTTAACGCCCTCTGCACCTTTATCCCTCGACCAGAAGGTTGCACCGAGGTTTGCGCCGAAGGCTCCACCACCTACTGGAACCATCTCGTTTATCAAATAGAAGTCAGTAATAGCCCTGATTGCGAGCTCCTGCCCGCCAATCCGATCTCCACCATCCGCAACTGCCGCTCCTACTTTTCCACGGAGCGCATGGGGCTTCCTCGCTGCAAATGCTCTCATGCGGTCGATAACCACTTTTACCTGACCGCTAAGTGTTCCCTGATAAACTGGCGTTCCAATCAAAATAGCATCTGCCCATTCGAACCCCGAATATACCTCATTCATCGCATCGTCGTGAATACAACTTCCTTCTTTGATGCAGTGGTCGCAATGTATGCAAAAGTTGAGTTTCTTACCGCGAACAGAGAAGTACCATGTCTCAGCATTCCACTTCTCCTCTGCATACCTCAACGCTTCCTTAACTATCCAGTCAGTAGCAGCTATTCGTGGACTCCCCGAGATACCAAAAAGTTTTAGCATTCGTCTATGTTTCTTTGGTAAAGCTTTCTTTTGAAAGAAAGGTTTCACATCACCTTCTCCAAACTCATATCAAACATCTTCTTCGTCTCCCGCGCAAGCGCATCAGGAAGACCCGTAATGTCCACGTTCAAGAACCCGCGAATAATCACCGAAGTAGCCTCCTCCTCGCTCAAACCCCTTGCCATTAAATATTGAATCTCCTCTTCCGCAATCTTGCCAACCGCAGCTTCATGCGAAAGGTCAAGGTCTTTACGTGTCGCTTTAAGCTCTGGAATCGAATCTACTTCCGCGGAATCAGAAAGCATCAATCCCCTGCATTCGATATGCCCCTTTGCATTTGCCGCTTCCCCAATGACATCACTACGTGCAATAACCTTTGCATTGTCGGTAGCGATCACCCTCGATATGATCTCAGACCTGCTGCCCTCACCCTGAAGCACTGCTCTTGACCCAGAATCAATCTTTGTATCACCGGAGGCATATATAATAGACTGAAAAGTTGCCCTTGCATTTCTACCCACGCAATAAGCTGTTGGATACATTTGGAGCGATTTAACAGGCGTCATTAAGATGTAATTGCTGATAAAAACTCCGTCATCCTCAATCACCACTGCACTTCTTGGTCTGACCTCCATACCACGGCTCCAGTTGTGTATCATGGTAAAAGTAATCTTCGCACCTTTCTTCACGTAAAACTCAGAAACGCCGAGATGCAGTGCAGAATTGACTGCATGAGAGACGGAACAGCCGGTGATGATATGAAGTTCCGAGTCCTCTTCTGCAATTATAATATTGTGCACCTTCTGCCCGATTTTATCGGTGGTGATGAAGAGACAGGACTGCACCGGCATCGTTACCTTTGAACCCGCTTCCGACCTGATAAAGTACCCATGTGTCTGCTCTAATTCGACTTCCGCGGTATATTTATCCATATCCACGGGAACTGCCTTCCACAGATAATCTTTTAGCCAATCATGTTCCTTTAATGCATCCGTCGTGCTCATGAGCTCCAAACCATTGTATTTCACCGTTGAAAAGACCACGGAACAGTCTTGCTGTAAAAACGAACCAGATCTGTCTTTTTCAGAAGGTTCAATACCTGCATCGAGCAGGTCTTGCTGATATTCTTCCGGAAAATCGTCCAGTGAGTTGAGGGGGTCGTGTTCTCTCCCGGTGACAAAATTCTCAATTGCGATGTCTTCGCCTAAAGCCGCTTTTTTCGTCTTTGCACGCCTCGCACGCTCAATTGTCTCTTTTTTATTCATTCAGCACCTGCCTCTTCACGGCGTACACATAATTCCACACATTTTTCAAAACCAGTCTCCATGATGTTCTTTGTTATCTCGTCAGGCATTCCGGAGCAAGCTATTCGCCCATCAAGCATCACATGTGCACGGTCTGCCTTTATGTACCGCATTATAGACCCGCTATGCGTAATTATAAGCCCCGCTTTCTTTCTTTTACTCGGCATCTTGTTTCTATCCATAAGCTCGCTTATTATCTTGCCTATGAGCTCTATGTTCTCGATATCCACGCCAGAATCGGGTTCGTCAAACATGATGAAGTCTGGGGATTGTGCGAGCAGTTGCAGTATCTCCGACCTTTTGACTTCCCCGCCTGAAAATCCGAGGTTCACATCCCGGTTCAAGAAATCAACCGATATATTAAGCCTTTTCGCGAGGTCTATCACGTTCTCGTCTATTTTTTCCTCTTTTCTGCCCAACGCAATATTTACCATATCGCCGAGCTTTACGCCCCTTATTTCGGGTGGATGCTGGAAGGACATGCCCATTCCCAGTTTCACACGTTCGTTAGTTGGGAAATCTGTTATATTAACTCCTTTAAACGTTATACTCCCTTTTTTGACTTTATAATTAGGAAGACCAAGTATCGCCATCAGAAGCGTTGTTTTTCCACAGCCATTGGGTCCAAATAATACGTGCACCTCTCCTCGTTCGATATTAAGGTTTAAATCTCTTAAAATTTCCTTTCCTTCCACTTCCACAGTCAAATCCTTTATTTCCAGCATTTTTTACTTTTACCCCCTTCTTCCTAAAGGAATAACTTCATTCTTATATAAATTTTTCTATTTTGAAGAATCGCACAACTTTAAATTTAAATAGCGAATGCACGTGAATTTCGTGAACCCTGTGTAACAAGGGAAAAAATACCGAAAGATTTAAATGTTAGTTTGTATGAATTAAAACCTGATAAAAATGGGGACAAAAGTAAACTTGATAAGTGGGAGAACTATCGTGCAGGGTCAGAATTTAGACAACAAGCTTTCGGAAGCGTACTTCAATGAAGTGGCGACCTGTGAGTTAAATGGAAGCGATATGGAAAAACTGGGTGTGGCTGCGGATGAGCGAGTGAAGATAAAAACGAGTTTTGGGGAAGTGGTGGTGAAAGCGAAGGAAAAAGCGGGGACCCCTGAGGGTGTTATTTTTATCCCTATGGGACCCTGGGCAAATGCTCTCGTGAGCGGGGATACACACGGTGCCGGTATGCCTTCCTATAAGGGTATAGACGCGGAGATAGAGCCCACAGAGGAGGAGATTTTGCAGGTAAAAGCGTTGATGAAGACGTATATGGAATAGGAGGTAAAAAAGAAAAAATGGTAGAAATTACGGACGTTGTATGCTCCTTGTGCGGGTGTGTGTGCGATGACATCGTGGTGGAAGTTGAGGATAACAAAGTGACGAAAGTGAAGAAGGGAGCTTGTGCAGTGGGGAAGAGCAAGTTAATGGGGCACGGAAGGATAGAGGAGCCTGCGATACGAGAGAACGGCAGCTTGAAGGCGTGTTCTTACGACGATGCGATAAAGAAGGCGGCGGAGATACTGGCGGCTGCGAGAAGACCTCTTTTGTATGGCTGGAGTTCTACGGTCTGTGAGGCAGATAAAGTAGGAGTAGAGCTTGCAGAAGAGATAGGCGCGGTTATAGATAATACCGCTTCGGTCTGTCACGGACCTTCAGTGCTGGCGATTCAGGACGTTGGACTACCGAGTTGCACGCTGGGAGAGGTAAAAAACCGTGCAGACCTCATCATATACTGGGGCGCGAATCCCGCCGCGGCACATGCCAATCACATGAAGCGGTATTCGTATATCTCAAAGGGGTACTGGACGGAAGAAGGCAAAAAGAACAAGAAACTTGTCGTGGTGGACGTGAGGAGGACGGCGACGGCGAAGATGGCGGACGTATTCTTGCAGATAGAGCAAGGAAAAGATTATCTGGTGTTCTCGGCGTTACGGGCTCTTTTATATGGCTATGAAGACGTGGTGCCGGATGAAGTAGGTGGCATTTCAAAGAAAGACCTGTTAGAGACCGTGAAGATGATGAAGGAGTCGAAGTTCGGGATAACATTCTTCGGTATGGGCGTGACGCACACCAGGGGAAGGCACAACAACATCGTTAATGCGATAGAGATGACGAGAGCAGCTCATACACACACCAAGTTCAGCATAATGCCAATGCGCGGGCATTACAACGTAGCGGGAATTAATCAGGTATGCACATGGGAAACGGGGTTTCCATTTGCCGTTGACTTAACCCGTGGATATGCGTGGTATAACCCGGGAGAGGTATCGGCTACTGACCTTTTAATTAGGCGCGAGTGTGATGCGGCGTTGATAATCGCTTCGGACCCAGGAGCGCATTTCCCGGGTGAATCAATCCGACATCTCGCTAAGATTCCTGTTATTCAGATAGACCCTTTTGCGAACCCGACAACCGAATTTGCAGACGTTGTCATTCCGGCTGCGATAAGTGGCGTGGAAGCGGAAGGGAACGTCTATCGGATGGACAATATTCCTATACGACTGCGAAAGTTAGTAGATACGGAATACATAGCGGATGAGGAGATAATGAAGAGGATACTGGATGAGGTGAGAGCAATACGAGAGAAAGGGGGAAATTGAAAGGGAGAAAGGTGAAGAAATGATAGAGACGAAAGAGCATGGAAAGGATGTTTCTCGATTTTTGGATTCTTTTTTGAAAGTAGTACGGGAAGAAATGAGGACAATGGAGGAAAGGATGATTGAGAAGATTGACCACAGGATTGATGAACTTGTAGAAAGGAGAAACATTGAAGCGGGAGAGGCTACTGAAGAGGTTATTATACTGAGGTCTATCACGCGGGAAGAAGCGAAGAAAGAGATGCTGGATTTATTGGATAAGAATAATAAATTAGATTATGGTGAGATAGCAGAGAAACTAAGACTTGACTTAGAACAGGTAGTAGAGATTGTTGAAGAGTTAGAGAAAGAAGGAAAAGTAGAGGAGGTGAACGAATGGTGATACTTTTTGGTGAGGGTGATGGGATAAAAGGAGAGAAAGTAATAGTGCAATGCCGTGATTATAAATTTGAAAAACATCCAATTAAAGGCACAAGCAGGCATAGATTACAACGAGGGAGATTAGAAAGGAGTGTTTATTGTGTCATCGCTAAGACAATAAAGAAGAAACAGGAGGGGAAATGAAAAATGGTAGAAGGTGAATTGTTAATACGGAATGGAGTGGTTTACGACCCGATAAACGGCGTGAAGGGCGAGAAGAAGGATATTTGCATTCGTGACGGTAAAGTAGTGGAAGAGGTAAAGAATCCGAAGATAATAGATGCCGAGGGACGAGTGGTGATGCCCGGCGGTGTGGACATCCATTCGCACATTGCCGGTGGTAAAGTCAATTCAGGTAGGTTGTTCCGACCGGAAGACGGGAGAAAAGGGGTGAAGGCGAGGACAAAAGTTTGCAGACCGGAATCGGGCTATTCAGTGCCGAATACGTTTGCCACGGGCTACCGGTATGCGAGGATGGGCTATACGTTCGTGATGGAAGCGGCGATGCCACCGCTTGCAGCACGGCACACGCATGAGGAGTTGGTAGACATTCCGATACTGGACAACGCCGCATTACCGCTCCTTGACAACAACTGGATGACGATGGAATACGTAAAGAGCGGGGATATGGACCTGCTTGCGGCATATATCGCGTGGATGATAAAAGCAACAAAGGGATTCGGCGTGAAAATAGTAAATCCCGGTGGAACAGAGATGTGGGGCTGGGGAAAGAACTGCAGTTTGAATGACACCGTGCCTACGTTCGATGTTACCCCCGCGGAAATAATAAAGGGTTTAGCAGAAGCGAACGAGAAGTTCGATATGCCTCATTCCATTCACGTGCATACGAACATGCTCGGTCATCCGGGAAACTTTGAAATAACAAAGGAAACTTATGACCTCGTGAAAGGCGTAAAAGCAGCGAAAGGCCGGCAGGTTATGCACACCACACATACTCAGTTCCATTCTTATGGTGGCACGAACTGGGGCGATTTCGAGTCGAAGGCAGACGCGATTGCGGATTACATAAACCAAAACGACCATGCTACCATAGACATCGGCTCGATAATCCTGGGCGACACCACGACAATGACCGCAGACGGACCGATGGAATACAGTTTGTATCAGATAACAGGTCGAAAATGGACGAATCATGATGTCGAACTGGAGACGGGTTCGGGAATAACACCGTTTTTGTATTCCGGTAAATCGCCCGTAAATACGATTCAATGGGCAATAGGACAGGAATTGGCACTGCTGGTTAAAGACCCGTGGAAGCTGGCACTCACAACCGACCATCCAAATGCGGGACCGTTCATCGGGTATCCGATTCTTATTTCGATGCTGATGAGCAAGAAGAGGCGGGATGAATCTGCAGAGGATATGCACAAGGTAATATATGACAGGGCAGCGCTGCCTTCAATAGACCGTGAGTACGACTTAAATGAGATAGCGATAATAACGCGGGGAATGACTGCGAAGGCTCTGGGGTTGCACGAGCATGGCAAGGGTCATCTGGGAGTTGGTGCTGACGGTGACGTTGCGATTTACGATATGTCGCCAGAGGAGCGAGATGCGGGTAAGATACAAAAAGCGTTCTTGAATACAAAATACACGATAAAAGGTGGGGAAATCGTGGTGAAAGATGGCGAAGTGGTAGCGACACCAGCGGGGAAGACGTATTTCGTGACGCCGGAATGTGACGATAAGCTGACGGATGAGATGATGGTCAAGTTAAAGGACAAATTCGACCATTACTACTCGGTGACATTCAATAATTATGCCGTGCAGGACGCTTACGTGCCGAATCCTTATGAGATAAAAGCGCCCTGGAGGAGCTAATAGAGAGGGGAGAGAAAAAATGCAGACGATAAAATTAAAGATAAAGGAAGAAGTTACGAGTGGAGTTGCGAAGATACCGGTTGAGGTGGATTCATTGACGCCGGATACGCTTGCAGGAAAGACGGAAGCGGAGATAAAAGCGGTGAAGGTCTGGTGGGGAAACAAAGAGGAGAATACAGGCGACCTGTTTGACGTGAGCGTGGAAGGAGAAGCAGGGAGTGCGGAAGAAGTAAAAATAGTGCTGGAAGGTGATTTGTCGAGGGTGAAGCACATAGGCGACGGTATGAACGCAGGTGAGATAGAGGCTTTGGGTGACGTGGACATGCACTGCGGTGCGATGATGTCCGGCGGTAAAATAACGGTAAAGGGATGTGCAGATTGCTGGGCAGGTCGTGAAATGCACGGTGGCGAGCTGGTTATAGAAGGCGATGCAGGTGACAATCTATGTGCGATGTACCGGGGCGAGATGACGGGTATGACCGGCGGTAAAGTGACAGTAGGAGGAAGTGCAGGTGAGTGTGTCGCACAAAACATGGCTGGCGGAGAGATAGAGATAAAAGGGAACGCATACATTCTCACGGGATTGAACATGAAAGGCGGAAAAATAACGATAGAAGGCGATGCGGTAATGCCCGGTGCTGATATGACCGGTGGCAAGATAACCGTAAAGGGTAATGTGCGGGATATGATACCCTCGTTCCGATTAGAAGGCACGGAATCAATAGAGGGCGAGGAATACAAGAAATACACCGGCGACCTCGCAATGACGGAGAAGAAGGCAAAAGGTGTGCTGTACGTAAAGTAACGTGAAGTGAAGTAAGCTAAGCCAATGTAAGGGGAAGTGAGTGCGTACGTACAAGCATGCACTTTTTCCCTTTTTTATTTTTAAATTTACCGCAGAGAACGCTGAATTAGAGGTAATTTCGTTTATTAGTGGTTCAGCTCGTTAGCAAAACCTCCAAACCTCTAAACCACCAAACCGCTAACCCTCTAAACCGCTATCCTCTGTGAACTCTGCAGTTAATAGGACATTGTCAAGTTAAATAAATCCGTGTAAATCCATGTCTTAAATAGAATCGAGGACATATACATACAATGAAGGCTGAAGGGGAGATTCCCATTCCCGTGCTATGGTTCAGAAAAGAATGGATAGATACCAATGCAAAAGCACTTGGTGTCTATGTGGCTTTACTGTTAGTGCGATTCCGGGTGAGATTGAGGACGGACATTCCCGCTCTGTACAGCGAGGAGGGCAAGATAGAGGGGCGATTGAAACCTTACCTGTCCATTTTCCTGCGAGATAAAGACAAAAAGCTGATAGACACAGCAGCGATAGATGCGGGAAAGGAATTCTTTATGCGTCTGGTTGACCATACTGCGTATCAGGATTATGAAGACGTCCTGGATTGTATTGAAACGGATTTTTATGAGACATTCAAAAAAGCATACCTTGGATATGTTAATGCTAACGTCAACGCTAACGTTACCGTTACCGGAAAGGAATTTACAGGGGAAATATCACCAGGGCACGATACCGCAGCACTCATCAGGACATTTCTGCGTGATGTATCTGCGAACAGGTTTTCCAAAGGTAAAGTTACACTCGCCGGCAGTTCCATCTTGCTCACGCCTTTCGGTGAGCTCATGGAATTTTACGGGTTGTCAGAAGAAGATGTACAGCGGTTTCTGAAAATATTACGAATGATAGGAATCATGTTTTTTGACGTTGTGCCTGCTCCGGTACTTGAGAGGGAGTTTGTGGATGGTCTTAGCACTTAGATAGAGGTAACGGGCTTATTATCTATAATATCCGAAATGCCCGACAAACTCATCTCTCGTTCTCCTCCCCCAGTTCCTTAAGTTTAGCTTCGATGACCTCTGGAGCTGGTAATTGTTTCACTAAATCCGCAGGTAACTCTCTGGTTAAATAATACTTTGCTACACCCATTGGTTTTGTGATATTTCTCAGGGCATATTCGACAACAATATTGTCTTTCTCTTTGCACAGAATAAGCCCTATTGAAGGGTTCTCATCCGGTAGTTTAACTTTATCGTCCAAAAGATTAAGGTAAAAATTCATCTTTCCTGCATATTCGGGAATAAATTTGCCGATTTTTAAATCTATGGCAATCAGGCATTTCAAGTAACGGTGGTAAAATAGCAGGTCAATGAAGTATTCATTTTCTTCAAGCACAATTTTATATTGATGCCCGATAAAAGAGAACCCGGTTCCAAGTTCCAGTAAGAAACGTCTGATATTTTCCAGGAGTTTTCCTTCTAATGCCCTTTCTTTGATACTATCAGAAATTTCAAGAAAGTCAAGCATGTAGTTATCCTTTACGACCGGTTCTACACGCTCCAGCACTTCAACAGGCAGTGTCGTATCAAAATTATGACTTTTAGTGTCTGCTAAAAAGCGCTCAAAGGATTTGGTTTCTATTTGATGAACTAAAATTCTCTTGCTCCAGCCATATTTCAAAACCATTCTACAATAATACTCTTTTTCGTAATCGTTTTTTGTTTTATCTAATATTATAAGGTTGTGACTCCATGGAATTTGTGCAACCAGTGGTTGCATTTTTGGGCTGTCCTTATATTCAAGATAGAACTGCCGCATATATTTTAAGTTTCTTTCAGAGAACCCGCTATTTTTAGGAAACTCTTTTTGTAAATCTTCAGAGAGCTTCTGAATTATCTTTTGTCCCCAGCCTAATTCCTCATGTTTAGCCACAATAGACTCGCCAATATCCCAATAAAGACTGATAAGTTCCGTATTAACTGCCCGGTACGCTTTATATTGCGCCTGCCGTATTTTACTTTTTAAATCCGTTAAGAGCTTAATATATTCTTTCTTCTCAGTCATTATTTTTCACCAGAACCCGCTACGTCACGTTACGTTAATTAATCCTGCTGCGACATCCTTTCCCGCTCCACCGTCAGCGTCGCCATCAGCACACCTATTATTGTCTTTCCATCTCGTATCTCGCCGTTTCTTATCTTTGTCAATAGTTCGTTCAGAGGCACAAACGTTATCGGAAGTTCCGCGTCGGCATCCAGCACTTTCCCCAGCCCACTCGCTTTGAAAATATGTATTATCTCGCTGCTGAAACCCGGTGATGGATAAAAATCCGTCAGCTTATCCATGTTCAAAGCTTGAAATCCGGTCTCCTCGACCAGTTCACGTCTGGCGCATTGTTCCGCCGACTCGCCCGCTTCAAGCGTACCCGCAGGTATCTCTAACGTTCCTGTTTCAACCGCTTTTCGGTATTGCTCCACCAACAGCACACCTTCGTCCATCAGAGCAACAATAGCTGCCGCACCGGGATGGTCGACAATCTCACGCTTTTTTGTTCTTCCATCCGGCAATGAAACGGTATCAACTCGAAGATTAACTATTTTACCCGCGTATATTTGCTCGCTTTTAATTGTCTTTTCTTGGCTCATTGTTTTATTGCAACTTCTAATAGATC
>JAUWNY010000183.1 GCA_030612405.1 Candidatus Methanophagales archaeon
TTCCACGGGCTTCTCGGAGCTATGTACAAAGGATAAACGCCCAGATTAAGCAGGAAGAACGCAAGTTTGCCTATGTGCCTCTCGTGCGGCAAATTAGCCCCGAATGCGGAATCATTGTCTATTTTCAATATTTCCGGGATGGGGTGCGTCTTCCAGATTTCTTTCAATGCTGTTATCGTCTCTTCAGTAGTCTGTCCTTCAATTCTCGTTGCTATGCCCCGCTTTTCCGGGCGAATGTATTTGCAAGAGGGGAAATTAATTCTGTTGTCTGATCCTTTGAGATACTTCGGGCCGATAAAATCAATGCTCATCATGCTTTTGCCCAATTTGGTCAGCGTATATTCAGGATATTTCATGTATTTGCTCCGCCCTTTTCTCTTCTTTCCCGGGCTTTTCACCATTCCTGCCTCCTTCAATACTCTGTCTACATAGGACTTTGAGACTTTTTCGCCCGTCTGGTTTTCATAATTTTTCTTTACCACCGTTGAACCGATAAAATAGCTGTCTTCTTTCTCCAGGTCTTTTCTTATTTTTATAATTTGCTGTTTTATTTCAGGCGTGTATTTTCTCGATTTCCCCTTTTTCCCGCCTCGGTTATCATTTGATATTTCGCTTTCATCCATCTGCACCCATTTACCTACACTGTTTTTGCTTGCCAGTAGATGACGTGCTATCTTGCGGTTACTCCAGCCTTTCTCGTGTAGTTCTTTTGCCCTCTTACGTTTAAATATTAATAACTTTTTGTTCATTTCGGACACCATTTTCACATACAAGAGTGTCCCACTTCTGCATTAAACTCAACCGTTACCCAGCAACAGATAATAATCCCCGCGCACATATAAAAACCAATCTCTCTTCTCAACACATCAGCACTTTATAGCCTGAGCTACCACGAATTGCAAAAGTACACCCTAAAAATTTATGAATTTTGATTCCAAGCGAAATAAAACCGAAAAGATTTTATTGCAGCACGTACAACTATTATTTGGTTATAAAAGCGAGGTGATGGAGAGAAATGGCGATGAGGGATGATAAAATGGGGCAGTCGTGGCTATTGCCCCCGGATATTAGCGAACTCATACCGGTAGACCATATCTGCTACCTGGTTGCTGCTATCGTGAATGGTATGGATGGCGATGAAGTGGAGAAGAAGTACCGGTTCAAACTAGGCAATCCTGCTTGTTCCCGCCGGATGCTGCTGAGGCGGGTGATAATGGCGTCCACTGATGCCGTGTGGTCTTTGAGAAAGATTTGCAAAGCTGGCTCATGAGAATGTGGTCTGCATGTACCTCACCGGGAATGAGAAGCCCGATTTCAGAACGATATGTAATTTTAAAAAGGAATGCAAAGAGCTGATTGAAAAAGCGTTCAAGGAGACCGTCACGATTGCCAAAGCGCTGAGAATACCGAGCTTGAATCACATCTCCACGGACGGGACCAAGCTGAAAGCCAATGCGTCAAACAACTATACGCTGAGCAGGGAGGAGATAGAGGAGATAAGGCGGATAATAGAGCGAGGAATCGCGATAGATGAAGAGGAGGACCGGCTCTACGGTGATAAGCGGGGTGACAAGCTCCCACCGGAACTCAATACGCAGGAGAAGCTTCGCAAGAAGATAAGGGAGCTAAAACAAGCCTCGGGTAAGAGATTGAAGAACGCTGCGAAGAAGAGTATTGAGCAGCATGCGCTTGGCGATGAGAGGGACAAAGAGAAGGTAAAGAAAAAGCTCGATGAAGCAGAGGAAGAGCTAAATAAGAGTGGACAGAACGCCGTTAGTCTGACTGATCCCGGAGCAAAGTTTATGGAGAATAAGAAGAAGCGTAAGGAGCTGTCATACAATTCACAGATAACGGTGGACCACGATTCGGGGATAATTCTTGCTAATGACGTTACTCAGAACTGCACGGACCATAATGAGCTGCAGCCGCAGGTAGAAATGACGGAGGAGAACCTGGGAAGCTTGCCGGAAGGAACAGAGGTGAGCATGGATAACGGCTACTTCAGTGGTCCGAACCTGCGGTATCTGGAGGAAAAGGGGCTGGATGGTTATATCGCGGACAGAAAGCAGGCGGGGGAGATGAAGGGAAATAAGCCGAAGATAAGTCCGTTCTCGAAAGATTCGTTCGATTATGACGAAGAAAAAGACCAGTTTCTATGCCCTAATGGAGGAATACTCAGCAGAAAGGGCGAGTATGAGTATAAGGGTAAGCAGGTGTACGCCTATTACGGTGCGAAGTGTGGAGAATGCCCGTTCCGGGCGGAATGCGCGGGTGAATGCAAAATAAGGACAATCACCAGTGACGGTTACGAGGGCGAACGCCGCAGGATGGCAGCTAAGATGCGGTCGGAAGCGGGTAGGAAAGCATATAAAAAGCGTAAGGAGACCGTTGAATGGCCTTTCGGTAACATAAAGCAGAATCTAAAGTTCCGTGAGTTTCTGACAAGAGGAACAGAAAAAGTGCGAATAGAGCATAATCTGGTATGCGCAGCACATAATCTGAAGATAATGTGGGGTAAGTTGGCTGGAAAAGTGGGTGTTTTATCTAAAATAGATGATTTTGTCGCCAATTTTGTGTCTGCGGTAACAACTTCGATATTTAGGTTTTCGTTCTTGTTATCACGCGGAGTGACTTAATTTTTACTTTATGGTTGATTTATTTTGTGGGATATACGATAACAATATATTCTAAAGTGTGTTTGGAATCATTTATATTGTGGTGTGATAATTAGATTGTGGGACGGGCTCTTTGATATAAAATTCCCGTTCTAGGTCGTCCTTACACTTACCCATGATAATGACATGTTTGGTCCAGCTAATTTCTTGCACCACTACTGCAACGTTTCCT
>JAUWNY010000098.1 GCA_030612405.1 Candidatus Methanophagales archaeon
TGCTGTTATCGCAACCAGACCAGCAATAGCACCATTAACCGTCATTACCACGTCTGCTTTACCGAACTTCTTCCAGGTTATGAGCATCGCAGTCATGGCCGCCGCCGCAGCACATAAGTTTGTGTTCACTGCTATTACAGATATCCGCAGTTCATGAGCAGAACGCGTGCTGCCCGGATTGAAGCCGAACCAGCCGAACCACAGGATGAAAGCACCAAGCACTGCAAACGTGATAGCGTGCCCCGGTATTGGTATAGGCTTTCCTTCTTTGGTGTATCTGCCTATTCTCGGTCCCAGCAGCAAACAACCCGCGAGTGCGACATATCCGCCTACCGCATGTACGACACCCGAACCCGCGAAGTCAAGCGCACCGTATCCTCCTCCGAGAGAAGTCATGAAGTCCGCCGAGCTCAGCCAGCCACCGCCCCAGAGCCAGTGCCCGTAGATTGGGTATATAAAAGCACAAATGACCACACTGTAGATGACGTAAACGCTGAACTTCGGTCGCTCGGCGATGGCACCGCTTACTATTGTCGCTGCTGTTGCACAGAAGACCAGCATGAAGAACCAGGTCAGACTGGTGCCGACATCGTATGCTTCGCCTGCTAAGAAGAAGCCATCCGTTCCCACGAGCAAATACGCGGAAGTGCCCATCATCAACGCAAAGCCAACGGCAAAGAAGGCAAGTGAACCCACAGAGTAGTCCACCATGTTCTTCATCAGCACGTTACTAACGTTCTTCGCCCTTGAAAAGCCCGCTTCAAGCATTGCAAATCCCGGCTGCATGAACATCACCAGAAACCCGCAGATTAATACCCAGACATAGTCCACCGGCGCCCCAGGATCCTCTTCAAGCGTCCTTGCTCCTGTCGGGTCTCCTGCCATTACTCCTGGTATCAGTGCCAGTATTATCACGAGCGCGAGCACAAGCACGGCAGCCAATTGTCTTCGTCCTATCGGTGTTTCCCTTTTCTTTTCACTTTTCACTTTTTCCATTTTCTTCACTTTTCATTTACCTCCTGCTCTGACATTGCTTAAATACCCCTTATTAGACTATTTGAGAACTCTGCACAAAAATTCATAAAAATTATGAAAAATGAGATTGAAATCCTCTTTACTCCAAGAAAAGTTCGTGATTTATCTATCCCTATACTTCTGATATACAACCATCAGTTCATCATCTGAGAGTGCTTTCTTCGTACTCTCTGCCACTATGCGGACCATTCCGAGTATGTCCCTGGACTCCTCTTCGGTCAGGTTAATGCCCATTTTCTCAAACACATGTTGTATCGCATGTGAACCTGAATGCTTACCTATTACCATCCTCCTCTCAAGTCCAACCTCGCCTGGGGAAAACGGTTCGTATGTTCGAGGGTTTTTTAGGATACCATCTATATGAACGCCGGATTCATGGGCAAATACATCGCTACCCACGATCGGTTTCGAGACGGGAATTGCACGTGATGATGCATTAGCCACGTATTCAGACAGCTCGCGAAAATGTGCGGTACCAAAGCCGAAGTCGGTTCCCTCGATGTGTTTGAGTGCCATAACCACTTCCTCAAGTGCAGCATTTCCCGCTCGCTCACCAAGACCATTGACGGTTACACTGGCATATCTCGCTCCTGCTTTGATAGCCGCCAGAGTATTTGCCGTTGCCATTCCAAAATCGTTGTGACAGTGTATTTCTATGTCCACCCTTATTTCTGACCTCAATTTGTTTATGATAGCGAAGGTTTGAAAAGGGTCAAGAATACCCACAGTATCGTCAAATCTTAGCCTGTCCGCACCACAATCCTGAATTAATCTGGCAAATTGCATGAGATAATCCCCCTTGCTTCTTGAGGCATCTACCGCACCAACACAGACATAAAGACCATATTCTTTGGCATAATCAATAACCTTTTTAGTCTGCTCAAGCACCCAGTCTCTATCCTTGTTGAGAACATATTTCCGGTGAATATCTGAAACGGGCACCGCAATGGAGACCATTTTAACACCACAATCAACCGATGCCTTGATATCCGGGATTACTGCGCGATTCCATGTGGAAATTTCTGCCTTAAGACCCATACTGAGAATTGCCTTTATAGTCTCTTCCTCTTCCTTACCCATAGCGGGAATACCCGCTTCTATCCCTTGAACTCCTATCGCATCGAGCAACCGAGCAATATGTAACTTCTCTTCACGCCTGAAGGCAACACCCGCTGCCTGTTCACCGTCTCTCAAGGTTGTATCGTTTATTATAGTCATTTTATTCATTTAACCAATCCCAAAAAGTTTGCAAACAACTGATTCGTTAAATATGAGTACCGCTCTTTCTCATGCATTCTGGCAATTTCGTAGTCAATCCCTTTCTCGCATAGAAAGTCCTCCAGGTCTCCGGGACCCTCACATTCTACATGCTGGACTATCAGCACTTTCATAATCTCCCTCCTTCCTCTTACAATAGCAATCTATCGCACAATGCAGACAATCTTGAAACCGCTGAGAGCGATTATCATTATCCGTGGCATCCTTAAACATTTTTGATGTTACTTGCTGGATTTTACCCTCATTTAAAACCACAATTCTATCGCCCATCTCCTCTGCATCGGTTAAATTATGCGTGACAAATACCGTTGTGGTGCCCATCTCTCTCTGTATCTGACGAATTTCTCTTCTCAGACAGTTGCACATTCCGCTGTCCAGGCTGTTGAACGGCTCATCGAGGAGTAACACTTTTGGAGAAGTGGCAAGTGCCCTGGCAAGCGCTACTCGCTGCTTCTCACCACCGCTGAGATTCTTTGGATACCTGCGTTTTAGATGCTCTATTTTCGTCAACTTTAATAATTCATCCACTTCCTGCGCAATTTCCTCCTTCTTTTTACCTCTCACCTTCAAACTGTAACCGACATTGGAGGCGACATCGAGGTGAGGGAACAATGCCAAATTCTGGAATAAGTAGCCAATCTGCCTGTCATTTGTAGGCGCTTTATCAACGGGAATACCATCAAAGAGAATTGTTCCTTCGTAATCAACCAATCCAGCAATAATATTAAGCAAAGTAGTTTTCCCAGCTCCATTCGGTCCCAAAACTACCAATAACTCCTTATCAAGTACCTTCATATTCAGGTTGCTGAACACATAATTTCTAATATTTCTTACTTCAATGGTTGGCATAGGCTACCTCGTAATTGCAAAATGCAAATTTTGCACTTTACACTTTTCATTTTTCATTGTCTGTTCAAAATTCAGTGAATTTTGAGCAGATACGCTACCTCCATCCCGTTGTGATTCTCCTTTCCACAAATTGAAAAAATCGCTCAAACGCGAGACACATCACTGAAAGAACCATCAGGCAGACGATTATTACGTCCATACGCAGCAAACTCTCTGACCTTATCATCAGAGCCCCGATACCAGTAGGAATCGCAACCATCTCCGCTGCTATTACCACCCTCCACGCCATACCCGCCTCTAACCTTAATCCAGTAAAGATGTTGGGTATAGCTAACGGCAGGACAACCGTGGTTAAAATCTTCCCATCTGACGCACCTAGTGTTCTTGCGGCTTTGATGACTTCGCGGTCAACTCCTTTAATGCCGGTAATCGTGTTGTAAAGAACCGGGAAGAACGAACACAGAAATATCAACGCGACTGGCAGCAGCTCATTTATTCCTATCCAGACCATCAGCAATGGCGCCCAACCGAGAACGGGAATGGGGTAAAGAAGACTGAAAATCGGATGGAATGACTTGTTGACGGATTCTTTACTGCCCATCCCAATTCCCACAACAATGCCTGCGGCAGAACCTAACAGAAAGCCAGCCAATACCCTGAACAGACTGCTCAGAAGATTATCCAGTAAAACACCACTGACCGCTAAGTGGTAGAATTCTATCATCACGGCAGAAAAGGATGGAAATATGTATTTGGGAACCAGATTCAGTTGAGCGATGCTCTCCCATATTATTACAAATGCAATAACAGGTAGTATTCCAACCAGCACACTCTTAATTTTCATATCTTCCATCCCGTAAGAACCTTGTATCAAGAATATCTTCGGCTTTGAGCCCTTCCTCAATATAACCTAATTTCACCATATAATCTACCATATCCTGAACAGATTCTGCATCTATGTCAGTCGTGTAGTTCAGTCTGCTCATTGATTTGTTGATGACCTCAGGTTTTGTGTCCAGTAGATTGGCAAGAATTACGGCGGTGCGCTCCGGATTTTCATTTACCCAGCTCGTTGCTTTTTGGGTAACCTTAACCAGTTTTCTTACGGTTTCTGGGTCATTCTCTATGAGGTCTGTTTTCACAACAAGGACGCTTCCCGGCATATCTTGCCACAGGTCTTGACTTTTAATGAGCATGTGAAAGCCCTTAGACTCGGCAACGGTTGCATGATGCTCAGGTAGAAATGCCGCATCTATCCTCCCGGTTTCCAGGGCAACGACCTGTTTCAACGGATTCATACGCCGAATTTTGACATCCTTGAGGTTGTATTCCGCAATCAGACGATTGAGAAGTAGATCCGCTGGTGCACCTTCTCTTACGCAGCCTATGGTCCTGCCTTCTAAATCACTGGCATTCGTTATATCGGGGCTGACAACCAGACCATAACCATACTTGTGCGTTCCAGCGACAATCTTTATTGGAACGCCTCTGGAATACGCCAGTATGGCAGGGGAAAGACAGATGTAGGCAACCTGAATATCTCCTCTCGCTAAGGCACTGGCAAGTCTCATCCCGGTAGCATAGCTCTCATAAGCAGTAAAATTGATTCCTTCGTCTTTATACCAACCCTTCTCCTTCGCCACATAGGCACATGCGGCATGGTCGTTGAACTCCACAGCCATGCCAACATCGGATTGTTGTTCTTGCACACAGCCAGTTGTGAAGATTACCACGCCGAGTATTCCTGCTACGAGGAGAAGCACCAAAATTCTCATTTTTCACACTTCCCACAAACTTCACAGTCTTCCGGACTGCAATGCCCTTCACAACCGTAGTCATCAATTCTTTTGAGTTTTCCACCGCATTCTGGACAGGTTAAATCTTTTCCACGCAGCCCATGAGCGCAGGGCGACATCTCGAAGGTATAGCCGCATACCCGGCACTGGAAGTGGCGAGGGGGCTTCCGCACCATTATATCGGCAATCAATTGCCTGCGTCCTATCGGTGTTTCTTTTTCACTTTCAGTTTTCGCTCTTTCCATTTTCTCTTTTCATTTACCCCCTGCTTAGACTTTGCTTAATGCCCCTTATTAGACTATTTGAGAGATTTGCATAGGAGTTATGAAAAGATAAGAACAGGTGGCATCTTGATGAGAAATATTGGGGCGTGTCTTGTTCTGAGCTTGGAACGCTTCTGTCGTTTTTCGATGAAAATATATGCTCATGTAAGCAGCAAGAATTTCAGTAAAATTACAAATCCGCTAGATTTAATATATGGGAATGTGTATAGGGAAAATGATGTGGATAAAGATGGGTGATGAAAAACCGACAGAGGAAAGTATATATGACATAAAGTTCGTATATAACTCCCAATTGGTGGGATATACGACATCAATGTCGCATATGAACGAGTTATGTGCAATTTGAAAACCCGCCTTTCAGGTGCGTCCTTTCAGGACTTTCGAAAATTTCTCCTAAAACAAAAAAACAGGGGCGGGGCGAAAATCAATCGTCGAACTTGCTCCAAAAATGTAAAGGAACCTACTTAAAGATAAAAAGGTTATAAATTAATGATATTATAACCTTGCCTAATATACCCTATCAAAGCCGTAAACTGGTAAAGGTGGACAACACAATATGAACAAAGAGGAATTCTATTCTATGGTGGAACCCAGGGATGATTGGTCATTCTCAGATATCCCCCGCTCGGAAACAAGGGAACTTACTCATTCGTATCATCTATACCCTGCAAAGTTTATCCCTCAGCTTGCTAGAGCATTCATAAATGAATATACGGATGAGGGGGGTTTCATTTGGGACTCTTTTTGTGGCTCAGGAACCCTTAATTTAGAGGCTCTTCGTACAAATCGTAATAGTGTGGGAACAGATATTAATCCTATTGCAGTTCTCATATCACGAGTTAAAACGACACCACTTAATCCAGAAAAACTTGAGGCATATGTTGAAGAACTCGTTCAAAATATAGAGAAAAAAAAGGTATATAGCGAACAGTACTATGTTAGAAAAGGTGTATTAAATGGGAATCTGAATGTGCTAAAGGAATGGTTTTCTGACGAAAGTTTATTAGAACTTGGTCATATCCTGGAGTATATTAAAAAAATGGATTATCCAAAAAAATACCAAGAGTTTGGGCTTTGTGCATTTTCCTCCATTTTAAAAAGAAGTTCATATTGGTTGAATTCAAGTGTAAAATCTCAAAAAGACCCAGAGAAAAAACCAGGGGAGCCACCACTCTACTTGAGAAGACAATTACGTTCTATGAAAAAAGCGAATAAATCATTATATGAGGAAATTGAGAATACGACAACACAAATTAGAATTTTTCGCCACAATTCTAAACATCATCTGCCAAAAAGCATAACAAAATTTGATTGCATTATTACAAGTCCACCATATGTGGTCTCATATGATTACTCAGATATCTTCAGGTTATCGACATATTTCTTATTTTATCAGGAGGATTACCGGAAATTCAGAGAAACATTTATTGGGACACCTCTGATAAAGAAACGCCAGAGGAGTTTAGATGATACCGACCCTGAAGCCCCTATAATCAATTCAATAAATGATACAAGAATCAAAAAAGGTTTGACTGAGTATTATATGGATATGGGTGGATTTTTTTACAAATCTCGTTATCATGTTAAAAAAGATGGGCAGTTAATAATGGTCGTGGGTGATACAGAATTGAGAGGTGTAGAAATTCCAAATGCATATCTTTTATCAAGAATAGCTGAAATGAATGGGTGGTTTTTAGAAAATGCCTACGAGAGGGAAGTGCCTGTAAAAATACTCCCTACTAGTCGGGACCCATTAACTGGAAAATTCACTAGTAAAAAAGGCGGTAATTATTCTGAAAGATATGAAAAGGAGTATATATTAATATTCAGAGTGGATTCGAGTTGAAAAAAGGGGTAGTTATAAATGAGTATTAAAAACATTGAAGATGTTGGTAAAAAAGTTGGGAGTATTCCTCTAAGTATTAGTTATAGAATAATCGAGTTATTTTCAGCAGGACTCTATTCAAGCCCAAACAAGGCATTTGAAGAATTAGTGTGCAATTCTTACGATGCTTTTGCAGATAAAGTCGCTGTATTCGTGCCAAGTGATAAAACAACCGAAGATGCTCTATTATGGGTCTGCGATAACGGAGAAAGTATGGATGATGCTGGCTTAAAATTACTATGGAGAATAGGTGAGACTAATAAAAGAGATGCAGATTATGAAGAAAAGGACAGACCTCCAATTGGACAATTTGGGATAGGGAAACTAGCAACATACGTCTTGGCTAGAAAACTAACACACATCTGTAAGTCTAACGGGGGATTTAGAATCGTGACTATGGATTACGATAGGATAAATCGAGAATCAGGTAAACCAACAGAAATTAACCTAGATGAAAGAAAATTGACTGAAGCTGAAGTTATTGGAATATTAAAGCCCCTCATTGAAGTAAATGGGAGGAGATTATTGGATTTTGATTTGTGGGGGGGGAATGCCGAAGAGACTTGGACCTTTGCTATAATGTCTGATTTAAAACCTAAAGCTGAAAAAATTCAAGAGGGCAGATTAAAATGGATTCTCAGTGCTGCTTTACCTCTTAATCCAGGATTTAATTTATTATTCAATGGTAATCAGATAGAGCCAAGTAAGATATCTATTGAACCTTTAAAAACATGGGTTATTGGGGAAGATGATGAAATTGTAAAGAAATTTGACTATACAGAATCAACTTACAAAGATAATCCTTGTGTGAATCTTCCTAATATTAGTAATATTCATGGAAAATTTGAACTGTATAGAGACTCTCTTTTATCTGGGAAATCAAAAGAATTGGGAAGAAGCCATGGTATTTTTATTATGGTTCGTGATAGGCTCGTGAACTTGGATGACTCCCTATTTGGTATGCCTGCTATGAGTCACGGAGTGTTTAATAGGATTCGGATTACTATACATGCAGATGCTTTGGATGCTTATTTGACTTCTACGAGAGAGTCAATTAAAGAATCTGAACAACAGAAAGATTTACAAAGATATATTCAAAGAAAATTCGAAGAAGTAAAGGCCTATTATTTTAATTTAATAGAGAAAGAAGAAAAAGGGAGAACAGCATCGTATAAAATATCCCATACATCCACAAGTTTATCTAGAAAACCTCTTCTTGTAGTAGCGAAAAAGTTTTTCAAAAAAGAGATTGACGACTTGTATCTTACAAGAATCCCCAAAGATTTCAGTGAAGAGGAGCAATCAGAATTTATTTCGAGATTAGAAGAGGATTTAGTAAGTGAAGAGGGAATAATAAAGGATGTTGCTTGGGAGGCTCTTAGCCCAGAAGCCCCAATTGCGCAACTTGAATTGGAAACAGGAATCGCAAAGATAAATCTTTTACACCCTTTCTTTGTAAATTTTTCACATGAACTTAGATCAACTTTACCATTCCAGCTTATAGCAACAACTGAAATTCTCACTGAAGCTTTTTTAATAGAAAGTGGAATTGATCAGGGCACTGTAAGAGCGATTATGGAACGTAGAGATGAACTCCTTCGAGAAGTAACATACAGTGATAAACCAAACGCCCCCTGTGTAGCACAAATGATTCAATCCACATTATCTGATCCATCAGGATTAGAAGATGCTGTGTTATATGCATTTAGAAGTCTAGGGTTTGATGCAAATCCTATAGGTGGGTCAGGTAATCCTGATGGAAAAGCATGTGCTACTGTAAGGGATAAAGACGGGAAACGATCAGATTATTCTTTGGTTTATGATGCGAAAAGCACAGGTAAAGCCAAGATTAAGGCAGCTACAGTGAAAATATCAGCGAGTGTAAGACACAGAAATGACCATAATGCTGATTACTCTGTAGTAGTTTCTATTGATATCGAGGGTGCTGATGATCCAGATTCAGCAATTTCAAAAGAAGCTAAAGAACATAAAGTTAGTTGTATTAGGGCCAAAGACCTTTGGTCATTATTACTATTAGCTGCACCTAGACAAGTAAATTTTCTTGATTTAAAGGATTTTTTTGAAAAATGTCATACTGTTATTGAAACTTCAAATTGGATAAAAAGTCTTAAGGATAGGCAGATTCAAAAGCAACCAATAAAAGAATTATTAGAAACAACATATACGCTCATGATAGATGACGATGAACCTCCACATATCAATGCGATTCGGGTAAGTAATGATACATTAAAAAAATATAGTGTCGCTGAACTGACTAGTTTAATAAAAAGTTTAGAGAACCTTGTAAGCCGTATGATTTCAATAAATAGAGGTGGTATAGTAAGTATTCAGTCAAATCCTGAGAAGATAATGGAATGTTTAAATAGAGTATTAGAAAGCGATATTCCCCCTGAGTTAGCAAAAGCTTATCTGAAAGCATTTGAAGTGGAGTAGACACCTCATACATCACTTATTTCAGCCCATTTCTTGCATAGTAGACAGATTGGTTCTATATCACTATACCCCACCACTTTCTTGGGATTTAACTGCCTTCGGCAGTTCTAGCGTCTCCACATTTTAATCCTTAGACGTAATACTTGGACAACTTCTTATCAGCCTTATCCCTCGTAAACTTCCAATTGATCTTCTTTTTCTGGTCATTCCTCCTCTTGGTCCATGCAGCCACTTCCCGGGCAAGTGTTTCCAA
>JAUWNY010000003.1 GCA_030612405.1 Candidatus Methanophagales archaeon
ATATATGTAGTGTATATACACTACACATATAAAGTTTTCGTTTTATTGTTTATGGATTTTTTTCGGGCATTGGCTCGTTTTCCGACCTGGGAGAAACTGCATTATTTATGGCTTCACAAGACTAACTTGACGCTATGGGTAAGTATCATTATTTCGACAAAAACTTCCACGTCTCTGATTCTGATGTAGTATTAGATGGTTTGTATTACGTTGAGGGAAATGTAAAGCTCAGTAGTAGCAATATCAGCGGAGTGTTCACAATTGTAGCAGAGAAAAAGATTGAAGTTAAAGGCTCCAAGCACAATTGCACCGCGTATTCTTCTAATTTACTATTATTGTCAGGAAAGGACAAAGAAAAAGGTAAGGATAAAGGTGAAAAAATCAAGATAGGCGGGGATAATAGCAATTTTTGCGGGTTCATCTACACAGAAAAGGGGGAAATCGAATTATCGGGCTCTGAGAACACGATAAATGGTGGTCTCTTTGCAGACACCGTCAAGCTATCAGCTTCGGAATCGAATATAAATGCAGCACACCCCACCGTAGGAACAACACAAACGTCAGGAGATAATATATTCATTAAAGCATTAGAAGCGATACTGGTTTTTTTCAGGTGAAATAGGCTTTGGGAGAGAAAAAGCAATAACTCTTGCCTGGCTATTATGACTTCTTAGCTTTTAGCAAGGATTCTAACCTTGATTCTATCTTCCCAAGTCTTTCTCTCACTCCTCTTAGATCAGACCCCAATTCCTTAATATCACCCCTCATATCTGACTCCAACCGCCTCATGTCTGCAAATAGCGCAATCAAGCCAGCTACGAGTAATTCCTCGACCCCGGGAGAGGAAATAATCCCTATTTTATGGAGGATAAAGGCTAAGATACAGAATATAATTATGCCCTCTGCCGCTATCCTTACTGCCAGATTTATGAGATTCACACTCCCATATCTATGCTTATACACTACCATTTCTCATCCCAGTTTATCATATATGATTCCTGCCGATACGCCAATTATTGAGGCTATAAGTAAAGTAATCCACCAACCCATATCAAGGAAAAAGTATACTAAAGACGCTATCGCTACAAACACGCTTATTCCCACCAGGGAATCCTTATCATATTTAGATACTTCCATAAATACATATAGAATCGATGGTATATAAATAACTTCTATTATTCCTCCTGCACTTTGACCTTTTTGTGTGCGCCCCGCCCGCCTCATTTTATTCACATCATTGTAGATATTTTTTATATCCCGTCTCCTTAACCTTTTCCCCTAATCGCAATGCATCTTCATCGGTAAGTTCGCTGTGTTCGAAAATCTTGTCGAGTTTCCGTAGCAGAACCTGTCTTTTAACCTCTTGCAAAAACGTTTCCTTCGCTATTTCAGACCACTCCACTTCCGGGGTCGTGGGGCAGAGCCCCACAGTGCTAAAAGAAAAACCATTCTCTAAAGAAAAGGGTTCACATCTATAACCATAATTTTTATACTTCATACTATTAATACCAAAAAGCTTATAAAGAGTATCAACAAAATATATTGATTATCTTACATGAAGGGTAAGATAAAGGGTAAGATAAGAGCGATGGGGATAAAAGCTCGGAATCGGTAATGGCATCCATTGCGTGGTTAGAATCTGAGGGGGATAAAAGGTGAAGGGAAAGACGAAGGAAATGGTAGAAGAAACGGATGGGCTAAGGAATGCGGGATTTGGCGGTGATGTGGTTCAAAGCCCTTTACGGTTTTTGAAATCCGCCCAGAGTAATCCCAACTTCACTCGCATCTCAATTAACAGTATCAGGATACCCGTTGTTAGCACGGTATCCAGGGTTATTTCTTGCGGTGAGTGGATTACACCCAATACTTTAAGTAGAACAAAGAATATCGCAGCTCCTATTAAGCCCCAACCTATTATTTCTAACGCTAAAGTGGCACTGTCTAAAAATATAGTGATTTATCACCGCGGAGAGCGCCGAGTACGCAGAGTTTTTAGACGGTTTCATTCATTGTTTAGGTTTTCTGGTGCCTTTGCGTTCTCCGTGTGCTCTGCGGTGAATTTTAAGGATTTAAAGTATAACTTCTACCTATTTAGGACACAGATTTACGCGGATTTACGCAGAAAACTATTTCCTCAAATTATCAAATCGTTTAACTTCCTGTTTAGTGCCAAAATTAAGTTTAAAATCCTGATTATCCGCGTTCATCTGCGTCCGATTATCAAAAATTATTCTTTCTTGTCTTTTGTTGGGGTTCTCATAAATGGTAAAAAGATAAAAATCGAAAGTCTTTTATATAGTATATCATAAATCTTTTATATTCATGTTATCAAGCATATACATAAAAAGTGAAAGCGATAAAAAAAAAAGCGGAAGAAAAACGAAAAAGAATGTCCCCTATGAGTTGCTCAAACAACACTTTCTTTCTTTTTCAAAGAAAGAACCTGTGCTAAGAAAGAAAATGAGAGAAAAAAATGCCCCCTCAAGAAGAAAAAAAAGATGTGGTTTGAATCCACGAGGGGGCTGAATCTAAAATAAAAGGAGGTAAGAAGGAAAGAAAGAATAGGAAAAGAAGCCCGAAACTAAAGCAAACTTTCTTCTAAGGAAGTTTGTTGGCGAACCTTTTTTTTTCAAGAAAAGGTTTGGGGTAAAGTAAGAGCAAAATAGGAATAAAAATGGAAAAATGAACATAATGGAAAGTAAAAAGAACAAAATGATGATCCTCGCAGTTGCAGCGGCAGTATGCATAGTGATTGGGATAGTGACTACATCGGGGTCTGCGACTGCAAGTGCAGTGAGTTTACCATTTGAAATCTCCGGCTACGTATTTAACGCCGATGGCTCTGCATGCAATGGTCCCACGATAAGCATAACCAATTTGAACACCGGTGAAACGTTCTCTACAATGACGTTGGCATCGAGCAATTATTATCGTGCGAAACCCGCGCCGTCACTGGATGATGTAAGTGCGGGAGACGTGCTGCAGTTTGAGGTCTCTGCCGGAACTGAATCAGGTGTTATAGACCATCACATATCTGCGTCAGACCTTAATCGTGGTGCACTGCAATTCAATATCACGTTTAGTGAAAGAGAAGGCGAAATTAAAGGAGAGGTTAGCATTGCAGAAGAGGAACAAACACCAGACCAAACGCCACTGATGCCACCACTGCCGGGGGGACCAATCGCAACGCCAACTCCTGAGGGAGGGCAAACACCTGCGCCAACGGCAACACCAATGCCAGCAGTGCCACCATCAGAAGAGGGGAAGGGTAAAGGGATACAGGGATTCGAAGCTGCGTATGCAATAATAGGGTCTATTGCGATATCCTATAAATTAATATTGAGGAGAAAAAAAGGATGAAGAAAAAAAATTGTTCATACCTCATGCGATAAAAACCGAAAATCATTTTATTAACTTCGACCAAATATATTTATCATCTTACATTAAGGGGATAAAAAAAGGGGGAAGATGTGACGATGGAAAGTAAAGGAAAAAGTTTGAAATGGGTAACGGCGCCTCTCAAGTGGTTAGAATCAGAGGGGGAGGATAAAAAGGGGGAAAGCGAAGGCAAAGGCGAAGGTAAAAGAAAGGGGGGTTCATAAAAAATGAAACCGAAAGGATTGTCTATTTTAGTCATAATAGTTGCGATGTGTGCACTTGTAGCGTCTGCATCTGCGCCGCCAACTCCGTTCATGATTCAGGGATATGTTTTTTATGAAGATGGTAGTGAATGCAATAATCCAACGGTGAATATAAACAATACGAACACGAGCAATAACTGGAGTGCTGATACGAATGCAAGTTATAACTATTATCAACTTATACTTGCAAATGGTACTGACCTTGACCTGAACGGAAGTGAATTGCGGTTCGACGTTAAAAGCCCTGACAAGACACAGTCAAATGTCACAGAGATTATAGTGACCATGGAAAATATAAGTTGGGGGGGGATATTTGACTTCAATATCACACTTGCACCAACGGCAATAATATTTGACACAGGTCATGGCACGTATCCAAGCATCATGGGCGTCCATACGGGCAACTTCACGCCCAAATGCAATATTACCGTCCACCAGATATACACGTATCCATGCGCAGGAACAGGCGGGCACAGCGAACGCATTATTTTCTATAACGAGACAGGTGATACAAAAATAGATGTGAACTGGACCGGCTACCAGGGTGACTACCACAACATAACAGTGCCGTCTGTCATGTTGCAGGTAGGCAAAAAATACCGTTACGAAATAATAACCGGCTCATATCCGCAGATAATCCATAATCAAACTACCTGTGGGAACGGATTCGGAACAATGGAATGCACCGGGTTTGTGGATGCGAATGGGCGGGAATATGATAACTGGATACCCGCGATCAGGTTGGGGTAAAAGGTAGAAAAAAAAGGAGGAGTGAAAAAAATATGAAAACGAAAGCAAAAGCAAAAGGATTGACCGTTTTGGTCATAATGGTGGCGATGTGTGCACTTGTAGCACCAGTGGCAGCGCAGTCAACGCCATTCATGATTTACGGATATGTGTCTTACGAAAATGGCACTGCGTGCAACAATCCAACGGTGAACATAACAAATTTGAATACGAACGGGGAATGGAGTGCTGATACGGATGCAGGTTATAACTACTATCAGCTCATACTTGCGAATGGAACTGACGTGAATGAGAGTGAGGTATTGCAGTTCAGTGTCACGGATGGAAGCCAGTCAAAAGTGTTTAATCATACTGTAACTTCGGGAGAGGTAAATAATGGCGGGATTTTTAATTTTAATATTACGCTTGTGGCTCTGACACCAGGTCAGCAGGTGTGGTATCTTACAGCCGATACTAAACCCGATGATGCACCAACGGCAAACGATAGTCTGAATCATAGCAAAGATAACCTGTTGCATAAAGGTGAAAACACTGGCACAGGTACGTGGTTTTATTTGCCTCATGACGATGTCGCATGGTTTTATGCAGATACCGGTGCAGAATGTGGTCTTAGTTTCGGAGTGCATAGCTGGACTGCATATATTCGCACAGAAAAAATAGATGGTGCCGAAGTGGGTCGTAACCTTACCGTTGAAATTTGTAAATTAGATAAAACCACTGGAAACATAACGGTCCTGGCTGGTAATACTACAAGTTTAAACGCAACAACAGATACTGAACATCTCTGGATTATAACGTGCGAAGATAATGAAACTACAACACAAGATTTCAGTACTGGCGACTGGCTGGCTGTTAGATTGTCGTGGGACTGTTCAACAGATTCACTTCGTATACACTACAAATCCGACGGAAGCAGTGACTCCTACATTAAAAGCCCGTCCTCAGACCCCGGCTATCCGGTTCCGGAACTACCCACGCTGATTTTGTTCTCTTCTGGTTTGATTATACTCGTCGGCTACGTTTTGTTAAAAAGGAGGAATACCAGCAGCGATTAGGTTGGAATGATCCACCAAAGCCCTAAAAAGAGAAGTGAAAAATATGGAAACAAAAGGCTTGACCGTTTTGGCCATAATGGTGATGTGCATACTTATGGTGCAAGTATCAGCGCAGCCCACGCCATTTATGATTTACGGATATGTGTCTTACGAAGATGGCACTGCGTGCAATGATCCAACGGTGAATATAAATAATACGAATACAGGCAATAACTGGAGTACGGAGATAAAGACAAATGCAGGTTATAACTACTATCAACTCATGCTTGCTAATGGGACTGACGTGAATGCAAGTGAGGTATTGCGGTTCAATGTTACAAGTCCAGATGGGAGTCCGTCAAATGTTACAGAACACGCGGTGACGCAAGAAAATATAAGCGATGGAGGGATTTTTAACTTTAACATTACACTTGAAGCACCAGCGCCAACTCCAACACTTGTTGTATATACTATAAGCAACCGAACAATCATACCACCACAGACAACTGAGATTGATGTGGAGTTCTCTGAAAGAGTAGAAGCATGGATGAAAATCGAAGATGTGAACAGAAACCTTGTAAATGAGTTGTATCATAGCACCAGTGTCATAGATCCAAACCCTAGGACATGGGATGGAACATACACAAATGACTCAGTTGTGCCAGCGGGTGTTTACTACGTGAACGTAACGGGAACGAACACGACAACGGGATTAAGTGTAGTTAATAACACCGAGACGATAACTGTAGTCACAGAGGCAGTGGGAGCGCCAACAGCGGACAGTTTAGGAGTAGAGGATACGAGTGGGAGGTCTGGAACTTACGTTGTGGTGCCTGTTAACATCACGAATGTTATGAATGGTCCAGTTCAAGGCATACGCCTCGAAGTGGATTACAATGAGAGCGTTTTGAACCTGACGAACATCGGCAATGGTGATTTAACATCGGCGTGGACAACCCTGCAATTAGGTGAAGATAGACATACCATAGTCATAGCAACAGGACATCTTGGAGATGCGATACCAGATGGAAGCAGTGGCTCGGTCATTCGGCTTAACTTCAGTGTGACTGGCTCATCGGGAGACATGAGCCCAATGAACTTCTCTCTTATAGAGCTCTCCAATCCTGAAGGCATTGTTGGGACAGCGCCAGCAAAGAACGGGACATTTGTAGTATCAAAACTTGGCATAATCGTTGGCAGAATCACTTACGCATGCAACGGGACTGGAATAGCAGGTGCGGTAGTCAATTTGACAATAGCAGGTGCTATTGTAAACACAACAGTGGCAAATGAGTCTGGTTATTACATCTTCACGGATGTCATTCCCGGTAGCTACTTCGTAAACGCCTCAAAGTCACGGTTCTGGGACAACTCGACAGAAGTAACGGTAATTGCTGGTGAGACCACAACCGCAGATATGACGCTATGGCTGAAGGGTGATTTGAACAATAATTGTGAAATCGCAGATGCGGGTGATGTAGTGCTGATGTTACGAGCGTCGGTAGGAGATATTTCTGGTGATATGCATTATGATTTGAACGAAAACGACATCATTGCAGATCCAGGCGATGTAGTATTGATGTTAAGAGCATCAGTGAGGGACATAGAACTCCTGTAATGAAGCCAGAAGAAATGAAGAAAAAATATATTGTGACCTTTCTGGTCACCCTTTTTTTAATTCTGACATTTTTGATAATCGCTTTGGCTCAGCCAACAGCGGACAGTTTTGGGATAGAAGATGCGTGTGGACGGTTTGGAACTCACGTTGAGGTGCTTGTTAACATCATAAACGTTACGAACGGTCCAGTTCAAGGCATGCGCCTCAGAGTAGGTTACACTGATAGCGTTCTAAATCTGACATGTATTAGTAAAGGTGATTTGACATCAAATTGGACAAACCTGCAATTAGGTGAGGATAGACCTACCATAGTTATAGCAACGACAGAATCTGAATATGTAATACTAAATGGATCCAGTGGCTCGGTCGTGCTGCTGAATTTCAGTGTGATTGGGTCACAGGGGGACACGAGTCCAATGAATATGACACTTATAGAGCTCTCCAATCCTGAAGGCATTGTTGGGACAGCGCCAGCAAGGAATGGGACATTCACCATCATATCCCCCGGAGCCGACATCACTCCACCCGAAATCACCATTACATCCCCCAAAAACGGTTCCACACTTGGAATTCTTAACAACTCGGTCATTGGTAGCATCACGGATGAAAGCGCACTCGAAACTGCATATCTAACACTCAATGATGAATCCGTGACGAACTTAAGCAAAGGACACTTTAACGTAAAAGTAAACTATACAGCAAACGAAACGAATAAAATAGAAGTTTTCGCAAGAGATGTAGCAGGAAATGCAAACTCCACTCAGGTACTGGTTAATGTGCTGCCAAATATCGTTGTTGTAAATAAGACCACCGTGCCAAATCAAACCATAGAGATAACCGAGGCAAAAAACGCTACGAGCACTGTAATCAAACTTAATGCAACTATAGCAGCCAATGTAACGGTAACAATAAACGCAAACACAGACGCATCTGCATTGAATGCGAAACCAGCGACGAGTTCTTACGGACTTGCGCAAAACCAGCATTCACTTGGAAAATACATTGATGTAAATGTAACAGGTATTGACAAGGCTAACCTCACCTTTGTTTCTCTCACACTCTACTATACTATTGCCGACCTCGACAGAAATGGAGACGGAGACGCTGACGACCCCGGCGATTTAAACGAGCAAACGCTAAAAATATACTGGTTCAATCCTAATCCAAATGAAAAACTGTGGATGCCACTGGGACCAGGACATGATGCTGATGGAAAACCCGATATTATACTGACTGGGGAGGACCGAAAGTTATAGATGATGAGCGAAATACAAATAAAAAATACCTAAAAGTAACTCTAAACCACTTCTCAACTTTTGCTCTGGTTGCTGAGGAGAAGCCAGCACCTGTAACACCTACCCCAACACCATCAAATGGTAGAAGCAGCGGAGGTGGCGACGGTTATGTGCCTCCTGCCACACCAACCGAAAAAACGCCAGCAGCGGAAAAGGTAGAGGTGGCTGCAACACCATCACCAACGCTTGCTCCAACCTTCACGCCCTCCGCTTCACCTACACCAACTCAAACCCCCTCTTCAACCATACCGCCGCCAACCACGGACGACCAGAAACAGACATTGATGTTGGTAATAGGATTAATGGCGGGTTCAATCATGGCAATAATAATTTACACCGCGTTCAAACTCAGGAAAAAATAGGTTCTAAGAAAATCTTTCTTTTGATCAAACTTTTCAAAAGTTTGAATTTTGACTTTTGCACTTTGCATTTTTCACTGTTTACTATTATGCCTCCTCCGCTCCAGCAAATACCCTGCACCAACGAGAGAGAGCGCCGCTGCAAGCATCACAAGCTGCATTAAAAACCTAACGAGCGAGAACTCGCCTTTGCCACCTCCACCTGCTTCCTTGCCCGAGACCGCACTCCCTTTCATCAACCGTCCCCGGATGGTTTTGCCACCGCTTTCTCCTGCTCCACCTTCTCCGGTGCCGCCTGCAACGCCTTTGCCCGCACCACTGCCTGAACCTTCACCTGTGCCGGTTCCCTCGCCCCAGCCGCCACCGGTGCCGCCACCTCCGCCAGGACCCCGTTCAGGGCCCGGTGGGTTGACAAAGACCGTTACAGTATCGTTCCAGATGTTGTTTCCCTCTCCATTGCCATGCATATTATTTATTAACTCCTTCACTTTATCCTCCTGGTCCACATCAACCGTGACATTGAACTTAATAATACCTCCTATGGATGGTGCTTTCTTTGTAATTGTCAAAGGTATGCTACCGCCATCTTGTACACCTTTTATTTCCCCAATGGTTTCATTTAAGACCTCCACTCCATCAATAGATACGGTCACATTGAAATTCCTCGCGTCACTCCTTCCTCTGTTATAAATAACCACCGGTATATCATACGAATTCCATATTACTAATGGAGGCACTTTCTCCAACGACGGCTCGAGGTCGGGTGGGTATGTCAAATAAGCAATTATAATCGCTCAAGCACGTTCATGAGTTCCTCTTTATCCATTTCCTGTCTGTGCTTTTGGTCTTTCCATATCTTTCGGTAAAAGTAGAAATACTCGTAAAGCCCTGGTAAATCCCTGCAAAATACTACTTTGTGATTCTCGATAACTTGAAACTTCATATACAGCGGAAACTCTTCAAATAGCCATACATCATATCTTTTCCCTACTACATCGAGGTTTACATAGATCTTTTTCAAAAGCGACCGCATCCCAGCTCTATCTCGTATCTCAGGTGCGACGACACAGAAATCTCGATCACTTCTGGTACTTAGTTGGTCTTTTGCTCCTGAGCCGAACAAAAGGACCGCAAGAACATTCTCATCCTTTTCTAAAAACGCAAAATCTATTCTATATCCATATTCCTTCTCATCCATCTCTTCGCAGCCTCCAAAAAGTTGTCCAGTGGTTCTAAAAGGCACTGTATGGACTCCAAAGCCACATCGTCACTCAGCATGTTGTATTCATGGACTAACCGATTTCTCAAACCGTTAGCTTCGTTCAAAGCTTCTTTTATGCTTTTATCAACCACTTCCAACTCAAATATTTCCTCTACGTTTGTATAATCGTCTTTTGGCAGCTTCCCTTCGTCTTTTAAAATCATAGCTACTATATCCATTGAAGCTTCCGATGCTTCCTGCATGGCTTTGTAAACTGCAAGCCTCGTTTTCTTCTCCACTTCTTTTACGTCTTCCTCTTCAACCAACCAGGTTTTTATATCCCCAACTCTCTCTTCTATGTGTTCTATCTTCTCAAGATATCTCTGTAACCTTGATTTGTCCATGATATTTATTTAAGCTACCATACATATATAATATAATTTTTAATAACCACCGATTACACAGATTTCCACAAGAAACCTTTTCTTAGAAAAGAAAAGCTTTACCAAAAGAACTTATTTATTTTTCTTTTAGCACAGGTTTTCTGCGAAGCGAATTTCCGCGAAGCGTTTTTGATAAAACTTTTCCCAAAAGTTTTGTAAAGGCTTTTGCTCGCAAAAGGGTTTTTTGTAAAAAAGAAAAAGTGTTGTGTCTATCTCGTGAAATCTCGTGGTTTTTTATTGCACTTTGCAATTTCCATTTTGCAATTTTTATTTTTCACTGTTTATGGTTCTGCCTCCTCCTCTCCAGCAAATAGCCTGCACACACGAGAGCCACAGCCGCTGCTAACATCACAAGCTGCATCAAAAACCTGACGAATGAGAATTCGCCTTTGCCACCTCCGCCTGCTTCTTTGCCTGACACCTACACTACCTTTCATCAGCATTCCAATCTTCACGCATGATGTCTATCGGAAAACTTATAATTTTTCCAACTTATTCCTTAATTCGCTTGTAACAAGTCCAAAATCTGGCAATTCTTTTACCAAGTCCTTTAGTCCAACTTCCCAAAATCTGCTCGCATCTCTTAATTTATCTTCATCGAAAATCGATTCCAATTTAAATTCTATCCCTTTGAGTTTGCATTTCTCTATCAGCAACTCCCTTATTTCATTAAAATCGAATTTTTCCACCTTTAACAGTATCCAGACATCATAGTAATCTCTACTTTTGCCTCTCTGCAAAATGCTTCTTATCTTTTCAGCCAGGATTTCATTAAGAGAATATGCGTTGACATGATAATGCGCAATATCGGGATATTGAGACGCTACTATTTTAAAAACAGGCTCTGTAATAACATTCTCATCGAAACTTATGTCAACTCTTAGCCTGTTTTTTGCATTCAACGGGCCCGAAAACTGAACATTTGCAATTATGCTGCCAGGAGTGAGATGAAAAGATTTAAAAACAAGTTTTATGGCGGATTTTCCTTCAATGCCTCTGAAAACATCTTCTAATTGATTCCTTGCATTCTTAATGTCTGAGTTTAAAGCGGTAAAATCCAGGTCATGGGAGAATCTCCACGTTTCTTGAAAATATCTTCGCTTACATTTATCAATAGTTTCCATTTTGAATGGTATTTCCCTTTTTTTTCTTTTGTTGGGTCTAAAACAGAATAACTATAATTTCTCAATCTCAATCTCTTCTTTTGCAAAATAAGCAGATTTTACGATTTCTTCTATACCTCCGCAGTAACCAGGTTTATCTAAGCAATCAATAATTGTTTTTTCGTTGTCCGAAATCTCAACGTTAACGTTTGAAATTAAAAATATTTTTCCTGTTTTCTGCCAAATAGGATAGGAGATAACTTTCCTTTTTTGACAACCCCTTTCTTCTTTCATCCAAAGTAACAGATTCTGTCACCATAAATACAATTAATATATTTATGGTTTATATACTTTATTTTGACTTCTGACTTTTGCACTTTGCATTTTTCATTGATTAAACTTTCTTTTCCAAAGAAAGTTTATTGTTTTGCCTCCTCTTCTCCAGCCAATAACCAACACCAACGAGAACAACAGCCGCTGCAAGCATCACAAGCTGCATTAAAAACCTGACAAATGAGAATTCACCTTTGCCACCACCACCTGCTTCTTTACCCGACACCACGCTGCCTTTCATCAACCGTCCCCTGATGGTTTTGCCACCGCTTTCTCCTGCTCCACCTTCTCCACTACCGCCTGCTACGCCTTTACCCGCGCCACTGCCTGAACCTTCGCCGGTGCCGTTTCCCTCGCCCAAGCCATCGCCGGTGCCGCCACCTCTGCCAGGACCCCCAGGGCCAGGTGGGTTGACCACAACTGTTACCGACCATGTCTTATTGTTGTTCGTCTCGCCATCAGGATGTTGATCATTTATTAACTCCGTTACGGTATCCTCTGTGTCCACCTTCACCGTAACATTGAAACTGAGGACTTTTTCTGTGAGCGGAGCTTTCCTTGTGAATGTCAAATCAGTGTTACTACCCCCACTGGCTATTTCCGTAATATTTACTGTTTTTTCGTGCACTTCCTCTACATAGACGCTGGCATTGAATCCTTTCGCCTTACTTTTTCCAAGGTTTTTTATAACCACCGGAATCTCATAACTCTTGTCCCACAGTCGCACTCAAAGGTGTTTTCACCCACGGAACGAGGTCTGGTGGGTATCTCACGACCAAGATGGCATTTGTTGGCATCAAGAGAATAGAAGTGGATAAGCCATTATCACCAAATTCACCGGTAACGATTAACGTGGGTCTGTTCGATATTATAGGACTCAAGATAGAAGAATGGGGGACTTGTGCCGTATGATGGTTATGATTACGCGCGCAGCTCAAGATATAACATATTTATATAGAGAAACTTATTAAAATTATCAACAAAAATTTTTATTGTGTTGTCTTTTCCTTTATAAGTAGGGCGAGGGAAAAGTAGTAGATGAACCAAAATGAGGGGAATGGAAAGGGAGAAGAAGGATAGAAAAATAAAAAGGAGGTGATATGGAAAAATGAACAAAAGAACCATATTGGCATTGTCCGCAGTAGTTTTTGTTGCTGTGGCACTGGTTGGTTTTGTAGCAATGGCGGGCTATCAGCAATGGGTATCGGATCATGGGATTGAAGAGAATAATACGACACTGGCGACTCCAGGCGAGGATGATTTGCTCGAAAGACCTGAAGCAAGTGATGAACAGTCCGAAGCTAATAGGTCTGTGGCGATTGAGGAGATGATTGCCAATGACACAGGTACAAATACACAAGACAACCAATCAGAAATCATAGTGGGAAAACCATTTTATCATGCTCCCACAGCAGAGTATGTCCCAGGTGAATTCATCGTCCAGTTCAAGCCAGGTGTCAGAGAGGATGCAATAAACATGATAAATTCCAAATATGGAGTTTCTGTGAAGTCTACCCTACCCTCAGGGATTAGACCTATAGGGCCTAAAGTGCTAAACGTCCCCGCTGATAAAACAGTCGAGGAGATGGTCGAAATATACTCGAATCTATCTGAAGTTGAATATGCAGAACCGAACAGTATAGGGCAGCTTTTTATGGTTCCCAATGACCCCTTTTATGACCCTTATCAGTGGCATCTCGATAACGATGACTATGGAGGAATCAACATGGAATCTGCTTGGGATACATCCACGGGAAACGGTGTTGTAGTGGCGGTGCTGGACAGCGGAGTGGCATATGAAAATTATGGTCCATATTGTCAAGCGCCGGATTTAGCTGGTACCACTTTTGTGCAGGGTTACGACTTTGTCAATGATGATGCACATCCAAATGACGATAATACTCATGGCACACATGTCGCTGGCACTATCGCACAAACGACCAACAATGACTACGGTGTTGCTGGCGTGGCATTCGACTGCTCAATAATGCCCATAAAAGTAGCGAATGATACTCGTTTATGGACTGCTAAAGATTTTTATAATGGCACCCATTACGCTGTTGATCACGGTGCGGATATCATTTGTTTTGCAGGAGGCAGGAATACATCTCACAGTCTCGTAAAAGACGCTGTTGAATATGCCTATAACAACGGAGTTACTGTCATCGCTGCTGCCGGTGAAGAAGGATATCCACCACAATATCCTGCTGCATATGATGATTATGTCATTGCAGTTGGTGCCACCCGATACGATGAAACTCGTGCATATTACTCCCCAACGGGTAGTTATCTGGATTTAGTTGCTCCTGGTGGTGACCTGAATGTAGATCAAAACGGAGATGAAAATAAGGATGGAGTTGTCCAGCAAACTTTTCCTGAAGGAGGAGATCCATGTGACTTCAACTTTACCTTGTACCAGGGAACTTCAATGGCAACAGCTCACGTTGCTGGAGTGGCAGCACTTGCAGTCGCTACCGGGGTAACGGGTCCTGATAATGTCAGAGATATATTACAGAGGTCAGCAGAAGACAAAGGGGCTCCGGGTTGGGATGAAGAATATGGCTGGGGGATCGTGGATGCAAGACTGAGCATACCAAGACCAACAACAACCATAGGCTTCTCTTCCTATGCTGACTCCGACTACTGGTATCACATATACGGTTTTGAAGTATATGGTATAGGTGCAAGCATAACACTCAGAGTATCAAAGGCTGATAAGATACTCAGTGTGCATGAGGTACTCATTGGCATCTGGAGAATAAAAGTGGATAAGCCATTATCGCATAGTGCACCGGTAACGGTTGACGCAGGTCTTGTAGAACTCAAGATAGAAGAATGGGGACTTGTGCCGTATGGTAGTTACGAGTACGCTCATGCAGCAACCGTTCACTTTCACTGCTGGCCATTCGACGATACAGACTGGACTTTTTTAGACGTTTATGGCTCCGGGTTTACCAAAATATTTGATTGGGAATTTTCTGACGGCATAAGCGAAGCGGAAAAGAATGCCGCAATGACTGCTTTTGAGCGCGGTGAGATTCCACAGCGATTATACAGTTTCATCCTGAACGGGCATGCCGGCACGAACGACATTTACGAGCCGGATGACGACTGGCACGAGTTAACGGAAGATACCATCGGGATTGGTGAAACGCAAACACACAGCCTTCTTCCCGCTGTCGAAACCGATTGGCTGAGGTTCTCATTACCGGAAGAATCCGCGGTTACGATGGGCATTCGCTCGCACAGTTACGCGCTCCGTGTGGAGTTATATGACTCGGCGCAGAATTATAAAGTCGGTATGACCGGCGTTACTCAGGATGTAACGACAGAAGTCCTTCAGCCCGGCACGTATTACGTTAAGATTACGAGCGCTGCGGGTGATGACCCTGTGGACCAATATGAGTTCTTCGTTTACGTGCCTGAGCCGCCTGCTGATTGGACTGATGCACGGCATTTGGCTGATATAGAAGCGGAAGTGTGTGTTCACGATACGGATGAAATCCTGCCGCCAGCGGATACGGACTGGTATAACTTCACGTTGTTGGCTGCGTTTGACGTTGAGATTGAAATTCGCGGCGATGAGAATAGGGATGCGGAGATGTGGTTGTATGATTCAAGCGGAGTTGCAGCAGGGACAAGCATAGCGTATGACGATAACAGTGGCGAGGGTTTGTTACCAAAAATAACAGCGCAGAGTCTTGAATCAGACACATATTATTTCAAGCTGAACTCAAAGGATGATAAATCGCTGCAATATAGTATTGTATTAAAAGCAGCAACACCCGGACAGCTCGGTGATTCTTATGAGGATGACGATACCTACGATAAAGCCAGGCTCATAACGGATGGCGAGTTGCAAACGCATAGTTTTTACCCTGCGGGTGACCTCGATTGGGTGACTTTCACTCTGGATTCCGCAGCAGAGGTTACGGTTGAGACTTCGGGTCCCGGTGATGCGGATACGGAGATGTGGTTGTATAATTTGGAAAATTATGTTTTTGTAACCAAATGGGGTAGCGAGGGAAGTGGTGATGGACAATTTAACGACCCTCATGGCATAGCCGTAGATGCGGATGGCTATGTATATGTAGCTGATACCGATAATCATAGGGTGCAGAAGTTTACCTCCTCTGGAGGATTTGTAACCAAATGGGGTAGCTATGGAAGTGGTGATGGACAATTTAAATATCCCGAAGGCGTAGCTGTGAGTGCGGATGGCTGTGTATATGTATCTGATTCCAGTAATCATAGAGTGCAGAAGTTTACTTCATCGGGAACATTTGTAACCAACTGGGGTAGCGAGGGCACCGGTGATGGACAATTTGACTATCCGTGGGGCATAGCTGTGGATGCGTATGGCTATGTATATGTAACTGAACGTAGCTTAAGCAATCATAGGGTGCAGAAGTTTACTTCATCAGGAACATTTGTAACCAAATGGGGTAGCTATGGAAGTGGTGATGGACAATTTACATATCCCGAAGGCGTAGCTGTGAGTGCGGATGGCTGTGTATATGTAGTTGACCGTTACAATCGTAGGGTGCAGAAGTTTACATCATCGGGAGCATTTGTAACCAAATGGGGTAGCTATGGAAGTGGTGATGGACAATTTGACTATTCGTCTGGCGTAGCTGTGGATGCGGATGGGTATGTATATGTAATTGACGCTCTTAATCGTAGGGTGCAGAAGTTTACTTCATCAGGAACATTTGTAACCAAATGGGGTAGCTATGGAAGTGGTGATGGACAATTTGACTATCCACGTGGCATAGCTGTGGATGCGGATGGCTATGTATATGTAACTGACGAGTATGATCATAGGGCGCAGAAGTTTGTACGCAGCGGGCTTAATCAAATCGCATACGACGATAACAGCGGTTCAGGTTCATACTCAAAAATAACGGAAACGCTCAATCCAGGCACATACAATGTCAAAGTAAAAGAAAAGAATGGTATTACGGCGGACAGTTACAATATCAAACTTCTTGTCGGAACAAGTCCGTACGCATCCTTTACCTATACGCCATCGCTTGGACTGACAACAGGAAATATTACGTTCAATGCAAGCGATTCCTACGACCCGGAGGGTAGTATCAGTTCGTATTCGTGGGACTTTAACGCATCAGACGGTATTCAAGAAGATGCAACGGGTGTGGAGGTTACGCATCAGTACACCACTGCTGGAAACTATACGGTAACGCTAACGGTGACAGGCACGAGCGGAACGGACACGGTAAGTAAAAACGTTACGGTGAAGGCGCCGCCGGTTGCTAATTTCTCGTACTCGGGTTCCGGTACTGAAATAAGTTTCACAGATACGTCAACTGACCCAGACGGTGGTGAGATTATAGGCTGGTACTGGGATTTTGAGGATGGAACAACAAACGGCACACAGAACCCTACGCATGTGTTCGAGCAGGGCGAGATGGATTATGTGGTAACGTTGGTAGTGATGGATAACGACAGTTTGGTGAGCAGGACAATAATGGCGGTTCATGCGGGCTCGGGTCCGGTGAACGAGCCACCGGATGCTGACTTTACGTATTCGATTATACCGCTTGAGAATGATACGTTTCAGGTTCAGTTCAACAGCACGTCCACGGATACCGATGGCAGCGTAACAGGCTGGCTGTGGGAGTTCGGTGACGGTACTCTGAGCTTGTTGGAGAATGTGACGCATAATTATACTTCCGCAGGCACGTACACGGTAAACCTGACGGTTACGGATGACGATGGTGCGACAGATAGCATGTCAAAGGTTACAAATGTATCTGCTTCCGTCATCTATGTCAATACAAGCGGGTGGTGGTATGAGGGTGAACCGTTTAACCCAAGTTCTACGCCAATACAAGATGCGGTAAACAACGCAAGTGCGGGCTGCTGTAATATCACCGTAAAAGATGGCATTTATAGCGAAAACGTAAACGTGAATAAAAGATTAGTGATTCAGTCTGAGAATGGTTCAGCTAACTGCATTATTAACGCAGCAAATCCAAACGACCATGTCTTCGAAGTGACCACAGATTATGTGAACATATCAGGATTCACGGTTAAAGATGCAACTGGTTTGAATAAGACGGGAATCTATCTTTACAACGCAGACCATTGCATTATATCAAATAACATCGCAGCAAACAACTACTATGGCATCGAACTGATAGGGCACAAATGCACCGTGAAGGACAATATCGTCCAGAACAACACGGAATATGGAATATACGTACTCGGGAACTACAACAAGATATACTACAATGTCCTAAAATACAACGGTGATTATGGAATAAAGGTGGGTATATAACAGTTTTGGAGATACTGCATACCACATTGATGGCTAAGAGAATTTAGCTCCTTTTAATAACCACAGATTACACAGATTCTCACACAAACTTTCTTTCACAAAGAAAGTTTGATCAAAGAAACAACTATTTTTTATTTTCCGTAAACGCTTTTTCTAAAAGGGTTTATTAGTAAAGGTTTTTGCGAAGCAAAAAAGTTTTTTGTAAAAAAGAAAAAGTGTTGTGTCCCTCTCGTGAAATCTCGTGGTTTTTTATTGACTTTTGCACTTTGCACTTTTCATTTTTCATTGATTAAACTTTCTTTTCCAAAGAAAGTTTATTGTTTTGCCTCCTCCTCTCGTGCAAATACCCAACCCCAACGAGAGCCCCAGCCGCGGCAAGCATCACTAAACGAAGCAACCACGCAACCAATGAGAACTCACCTCTTCCTCCTCCTTCCTCTTCACTCCACGCTGCTGTGCCTTTCATCAACCGCCCGGTAATCGTCTCACCTCCTGTTCCACCCACAGCACCTCCTGCTCCACCCGTTGTCCCTCCTCCGCCACTTCCACTTCCACTTCCTTCACCACTGCCTGTTCCCTCTCCCTCGCCATCACCATCTCCGTCTCCGCTTAGACGTCCCCAACTTGGTTTAACCTCGACTGTTACCGTCTTGTTAATAATCTCGTTATTCTCCTCTCCATTGCTTTTCCCTTGCTTACCACGACCATGTTTATTTATCAACTCCTTCACACTATCCCTCGTGTCCACCTTAACCGTGACATTGTGCTGGACAGTGGTTTCCACAAGTTGTGCTTTCTTTGTGAAAGTCAAAGTTTTACTACCGGGTTGTTGTTGATATCCTACAGCACCTTCTATTTCGTCAATGGTTTCGTTATACTCCTCTCCATCAATAGATACGCTCACGTTAAAATCTTTCGCCTTGCTCAGTCCCCAATTGTTTATATCTATGGGTATCTCATACGGGTTCCCTACTGTCGCTTTCAATTGTGTTTCTACATACGGCTCGAGATCTGGCCACCACGTTACATTCAAAATTGCGTTTGTCAAGAAGAAATAACTGCCTCTGCTCTGTATCGCTGCCCAATTATTCGCTTCCACATCCACATATTCCCCCCGTTCACCCCGTTCTTCATCCCATATCAGAGCTATATCTCCTGCTGTATGATACTTCCAGAAATGACCTTCGCCACTTTGTTCAAATATCGGTTCTCCTACCCTCTCGTTATTAAATAGAAGAAGATCACAGAAAGGATCTCCATAATAATCATCAATTGGAGGATAATACTGATATTGTGATAAAACAGTTATCAAAGTTGCATTCGCCAATTGCGGGTCCTCTACACCTTTAAATTCAACTATGCTTGTGCATTCATCATATTCAAAGCCCGTAGGCCATGCATTATTCTTTGCCATTATTATGTCGCCCCCTTCTCCGGTATAATACTCCGTTAATAAACCATCGCCATCATTATAAGCTACAAAAAGCCCCATTCCTGCTACACCATACAAAAAATCTACTCCTGTTCCGTTAAATGATGCTCTCGCCTCCAAGCTATCATTTGCACCAGTGGTATTGAGGATGCTTTGAGGAATATCATACGCGTATGTCGCATAAGTATAATTATCTCGAGTTGCATCAGGAAACTCTTCACTTATCGGCGATACAGAGCTACCAACTGATTCCGGCGGATGCTCGCTAACAATAAATTCCATATCGTCGACTTCTGGAAGTTTTCCGAGGAAATAATTAGCGTGATCAGGGTCTTCTTCTCGACCCCATAGGTAAAGATACAAACGAGCATAAACAGGTGTCGCACCAACTGGAATCCTGTTCTCGAAAGTAGTTTGATAACTTCCGCTGGCATTGTAGGTTCGTTGGGGTCCGCTGGCATCGAAATATACTCCACCATCTACCGTCCCTGGAGGAAGAAGTACAGTAAGCGTTTTTGTCGCCTTATAGTTTGGCTCTGCTACTTTCACTAAGGTTGGAGGTAGTCTATTATTATCCTCACCGTCTTTCTTCCATGTTTCATTAACAACATTATCAGGAATGTCCACCGTAGCACTCACGTTATAAAATCCTCTCTGTGGCATTGCCCAGTTGAAGAGTTCCACTGGCTCTTCTTCACCTCCCGGAAGGCATGTAACCTTCGTAGAGGAGACTGTCACGTTTGACACGTTTATTGCAACACTGAAGTTCTTAGCACCAACTTTACCTGCATTCTCTACCATTATCTTCACTGTAAGGTTCTCCCTCACAACAAGTTTATCCCATGCTACTTTGTTTCCATTTTTAAAATAGAATATCATATATTTTGGTGTCAAATCCGGTCCTATCGTTTCAGGATTTGGCTCATGCTCATTATTCCCCTCATTCAATTCCTCTACTCTGCCTCTTGGATGCTTTGAATCTGTAGGGTCCACAATCACCGTCACATTATAAATCCTGTTTGGGTCAAGTATTTCATAAGGATACTTCTGAAATGTCCAATTTATCGAACTGTTTGGACCTAACGATGGAATCGTCTCATCCCACGTTTCATTCCCGCTCGTGCTGTTCAATATCAATCTCACATCGAAATCAGTAGCAGGCCGATTACCTTCATTCTTTATAACCGCTCCCACTTTGCAGTTGCAATCGCCCGCAGGTTCAGTATATATCTCACCCACACTCAAGTCCGGACCCGCTGTTACTGGATACTCGTTGTTGCCTTCCTTTATCTCCTCTATCTCACCCCACGAATACTCCTGCTTCGAATCCGCAACCACGGTGAAATTACATGTTTTATTTTCTAATCCCAATGTTCGAAGCTCGCTTTCATTTATATCAAATGTAACATTCCGCTCCTCACCACCGTATATCGTCTGATTTTCGTCAATCCGCTTCGATTCCTCATACACTACGGTATCATTGTTCCATGGTCTTACCTCAAGCGAGACATTGAAATCATATACCGGATACACTATCCCCTCATCTTCACTCAGTGTCTTATCATTCGCTATTGTTGCTGTAACGGTTTTTAACTGCCCTCCATCGGTATAATCCAGGTTCATCGCTTTCGGTATCAAATCCGCATAAATCAATGCCGTCCCGGTGTTGTTATCTTCTCGCTGCTCTATCACACCACCATAAAGATGCTCAACATCAGGTGGGTCAACCGATACGTTTAAATTCATCAGCCTCTCGTATTTCCCACCCTCTAATAACGTGATGTTCGTGCTATCACTCGCATTCAGCTCCTCTATCATCCTTATAGCCTCATCCTTCCACCATAACTCCTTCACATCGTAAAACGCATTCGCATAATCTATTATCGTTGTGTTACCATCCACCCAGGGTGTGCATACGTATCCTGTTTCTTCGTTACGGTATGTTTTTACCCTATTGCCTTCTCCATCCTGGATGTCTATATAAGAATTCACACCTGTGGTATCGAGCGAATTGAAACAGATGCGTATTTTTGATGCACCCTCCTTACTATATACATTACCACATCCGTATCCGTCAATGTAAAAATTCGCATTTGTATACTCTATGCTTATGGTGTCACCATCCCACCATGATGTCCACACATTCTCCTTTTTCTTGCCCGCGTATGTCTCTACATGATGCAGTTTCCCATCTTCATCTATACCCCTTATCTCTATGTATGAATTTGCACCCGCGGTATCAAGGGAAGCGAAATGAACTCTTATCTTTGATGCTCCTTTCATCGTTATAACAATGGGTGGTTCCGAAGCATTGGAGATGTTCAAACTGCCCGTTTTCAATGTCCGATATTCATGTTTAATCATCTCAAGACTGACATTGAAATTCTCTGATGCATTCTTAACTCCTTCATTCGCTATTTCCACCGATGCATTCGTATCTTCACGGGTGGGTGAATGGAACTTCAGGACGGTGAGGTCTGGATAGTTCAACCGGATTTCCCTCTCCATATCATTATTGCTCTCGTTCTTCTCCCGTATTTCGCCCAGCGGGTCTACTATCGCCTTCACCACATATTCCGGATTGCCATCAACGCTTATGTTCGCCCACGTGGCGTTCACAGGTTTGCTTTCGCCAGGGGCAAGCGACAATTCAGTATGATTTAGCAGTTTTATGTATTTTATTCGTTTCACATTCACGGTTTCTTCTCCTACGGGTATGCTTCTCTCTCCTAAGGAAATGTTCCAGTCGTTTGGTGGAGCAGAGGAGATATTATCTCTTATCACTTCCATCCACAAATCCACCGAGAAGTTCGCAGTTGCAGTTCCGCTGTTACGCACAACCGCAGTAATCGTCACGTTGTCGCCATGACCAGGATGCCAGGGGTCCTGTCCCGGAGCCGGATTCTGAACACTGTAATTTAAATCTACAATTCCCAGCTCTTTCGTTGCATTTACGCTCAATGTGCGAACATAAGTGTTGTTCGTTTCGTTTATCTCGCTTGTTTCATCATACGGGTCTATTGTAACGGTGATGTTATGTGTTCCGGTAGACGCGTTCCATAACGCAGGGATATTCTTTGACTCGCCGCACAGGTCTGTAATATTCCCTGACTCATCCCACGCAACACTCGCATTCAATGTGACATCGGTCTCACGGAACTCCTTCATAGTGGTATATCCACGGAGATTGAAATTCGTGTTTATTGTGTAAATGTAAGCGGTATCCCCGGGACAGAGATTTTTATTTACTATTGATAACAAACTCTCAGTCGGTCCTAATTTATGGTATTCCCAGGTATCTCCATTAGAAACATTTACTTCTTTGTTAACGTTAGCCCACAATATCTCTACACCAGTTTTATTAAAAACGTGTATCTCCGGAAGAGGCAGCTTACCTATATCAAAAGCTATCGAACTGAAATTTAGCTTTATCGCATCCACTCCCGGGCGATATATTATTGTCAAGTTCTTGTGAGAATCTAATAAAGTTTCACCCGGCGATACCGGTAGATATGACAGATTATCAGATAGGCGCAAAAATCCGGGCAAACTGTTATTTAAATAAAATTTGTGAATGCGTGTTTCGGTTTCATAATCCACGAACCGCACTTTTGTCGTGCCATTTCTGTAAACCTTTGCTGTGCCATTCCGGCATGATAAATTTATACTCTTATTTGATAATTTCTCTGCTATCTCTTTCAATCCTATATTGGTTACGTTTGCGGTTATATTTATCTTCTCAACGTCAGAAATGTTTTCTGTTTCCGGAATTACTTCCGTAACGGTGAAATCCATCGTTGGCAGTACCTGCATCTCTCTTGTCACGATATTATCGCTCTTGTTGTCCACATCCTCTGGCACTTTGCCCCCAGGGTCGATGAGCAGAAAGACCGAGTGATTGCCTGCTGTTACGTTTCGCACGGTTATTGAAACATCTGTTGAAGAATTGGTGTTCAACGTTAGATTCTCATCACGGGTTAGATTAGATTTATAAACCGGATAAAAGGAGATATCATACGGAAATAGCTCATTAACCTCATATCTTTTTATCTTTACTGTATCCCCGGGAACATGAACCCAGCATGTTTCGTCAGTTCTCGCTACTTCCGTATCATTTTTATCATATACCGTAAGCACCTGGTGCCAGGTCACATGACCGTATGCGTCTTTTTCCAAAAGTGTCTTATTATGCGTGTCTATGTAGACATATATGGAGATGGCATTGCCATAGGATATGGTATTGTTTGTTTTAAGACCGAAGAATGAATTCTGTAACTGATTATTTATTGTAACTGGTGGATATGTATCCGCAGGCTTATAATCAAACAGCAATGCGACACTGAAATTCGTTGCGTTCACTTCTCCTGAATTGTTTATCACTGCGCTGATGTTCACATTGTCCTCATCGTAAGGTTGCGCGGGGTCAAACAGTATTGTTCCGGTAAGTCCGTGAAGCCCTTCGGATTTCCAGGTTGCGTTTCCACTGACTTCCGCACCGTGAACATATATCTCCATCGCCGCTATGTTGTTCGTCTCGTTCGTCTCGTCTATTTCATTCCCGTAATCCACCTCCGCCTTCAGCACATGCTTGCCCACTGTTGCAGTCCAATTCGCAGTCTCGTTGAGCAACTCATCATCATCAATGAGCATCCGCACACTGAAATTCTCCGTTTCATTCACGCCTATATTCGTGATATTTGCAACTATTCTCACGGTGTCATTATCTCTTACGGTATCATTTTCTCCTATTTGCGTGCCGTTTAACCATAATCCTATATCTTTGACTGAGAGGTCCGGAGTATTATTGTTCACCGTTATGTATCTTGCAAAAGTGTTATTCAATTCGTTATATTCCTGAATTTTATTTTCAGGGTCTATCGTAGCAACGATAAGGCGTTCACCAACCGTTGGTGCAGTCCAGTTATCAAAAATAGGAATAATCTTTTCCTCTGTTCTGTTAACCGACAGGTTATAAATGGTGTTAGTTGCGTCTTCGCTCGGCTCCAGATAATAAACCTTGCTCACCCGTGCCGAAGCATTGCCCATCGCCTCTATCGTGACATCATTGCCAATTATCCATGGCGTCCATCCGTGGAAATTCTCATAATAACTTAACTCATCCTTGAATATCACACCGCTACCTCCTATCACTTCTATCTGATTGCTACTGCCATTGCGAATAGAGACCTTACCCATGTCTATGTCCGTATCCAGATATAGACGCATAGCAGTTGCATTTTCCCTTTTTATCTGTGCCTTATCCTGGCCGGGATGTAAAGAACCATATACTCTGCTGTCCGTGTTCTCAATGTGCCTGTTCGCACAGTCATAGACGACCAGAGAGACATTTGTGGCATTCTTATCTCCATAGTTCGCAACACCAACGCTAATATTCATGTTCACGCTCTCGTTTATCTCCTTCTTATCAGGTTCAGGTTCAAAAGTAATATTTGTGATGGTCAGTTCTGGCGCATTCACGTGTATCGGCTGGATATACGTGTTGTTCGATTCGTTGAGTTCATCTATGTTATTCTCGGGGTCCGCAACCACGATTATAGTATGATTGCCACCGATTCGCACATCGTCAAAATCCCACACGTACCATGTAATCTCTGCATACCCTGTTCCGTTACCAGCCGCGAAATCCACACTGTCGTTCCCTATCTCATGCACATTATCAACCCTGTCAACGTAGAAACTCACATCTGTTTCGCCACCCCGATTCGCAAGGTTTGTTATGTTCAGCGTAGCGTTCACTGTTACGTTGATGCCAGATGTTAAATGAGCCGCATCAAGCGTTTCATTATTCATAGCGAACGACAAATTCTGGATGGAGAAGTAGAAGTCGCGAGCGCGTTTCACATGCACATCCTTCTCCTTTAAATTGTTATTCGTTTTCTCCTCGTATTTTTTGTTGTTTAGCGAATTGATTTTTACTTCTATTGTGTAATCCTGTCGCCCTCGTCTGCTTGCATTTAATGTCCAATTCACGGGGAGAACATCTTCATATTCGCTTGCATTAAGACCGTTAATAAATATTGGTTTGGTTTCAACAATCACTTTGTTACCAACAGTATTGATGTAGTATTCTGTTAAGTTTACCCAGAACTCTGTGGCATTCTTCAACCCTAAATTCTCTATTACCGCGGTGATGTTCACCTCGTCTCCGTCAAAGTATGTGTTATTAACCTCCAAATCAGTTACCGCAAGGTCTGTCCCATATAAATATGTTTCATTTGTCGCCACTTCATCCTCCACATTCGCAATGAGCGTGTGATTCTCTCCAATCAGGCTCCTCTCAATGGTTGTATAACTGGTGCCTACCAGATCGTTATAACTTACTTTTAGTGGTAAACTCGCATTCCACGTTGCGTTATATGATGCGTTGCTGTTAGCAGGTAATGTAAAAGTTTCATTACCCAGTTGAACCTGATATTTATCTATTAAAAACCCAAAAGTGCAGTGCTTAATCTTTTGTTTAGCTTTTACTTCTATGGTCTTCCCCACTGTCCATTCAGTCCATACATCTTCCCAACGCCTCTCAGTGCAGATACCATTTGCGTTATGGACCTTACAATCACCACAGGGACTGTCGAAATTAATCTCGGACACTTTTATTGGTTGTCCTTTTGCCACATCTATGCTCTTAACAATAAAATTCACGAGCTTGGCATCGACATAAGCATTTATGCTTACGGATGGATTTCTACTTACATCTATATCTATATATTTTAAATGAACTCTTATCGGTAGATCCTCAGGTTGAGATATTAGACAATCCCAATCGTAAGTTGCATACTGCTTACCACGAATACCCAAATTTTTCGCCACATAGAACCCCACGGTGCTGTTCACCGTTTCATTCCCCTTATTCTCTATCACTGCTGTTACATTAACCTTATTCTCAATTACTGGCTTTGAGGGGTCGAGCGTGAGGTTTGTAATGTGCAACTGTGGAGAGAGGACATGCAATACGCAGCTCTTCACATTGTTCCCGGCTTTAGCAGGGTCTTTGAGGATGATGGATTCACCTATTTTCGTGAGGTCACAGGGCCATTCCGCTACTTTGTTATCAGGGTCAACCACCACATATATAAGATGGTCTCCGCCGGTTATGTTCGCTCTCCACGTAATGGGAACACTTTTATTTTTATCCGATTCCACATCCACATGTCCAGTTCTTCCAATTTCAATATATCTCTCGTCCTTAGAACCAACAAAATCGGTGCTGTTCACATAAAAACTTACGTTCACACTACCGTCTTTCAAGCCTAAATTGGCTATTGTCGCATTTATCGTCACATTCCCGCCTTCTTTTATATACACTGGAGAAACTCTCACATCTTCTACTGCAAAGTCATACTCCGGCTTCACCGATATGTTTTCAAACAGCTTATTATTCGTCTCGTTATTATCCGTATTATCAAAAGGAATGCTTATGGTTATCGTGTGCTTGCCAAACTCTCCGGGAGCCCATGTCACGTTGATGTCCTTGCTCTCACTGCTGTTCAGACGCGGAATGGTCTTGCTGAAGAATACAGTACCGCTTGTGTTACCTTCACCGAGCCCATCGCTGAGCATTACAGTAAAGTTGGAGGCATCACGTGCACCAAGGTTCGCTATTGTCACTGTTATGGTCTCATTCTTATCACGATAGCAACGCCTGCCACCGAACTGCCCACAGGGTATTTCTAAACTCAGGACTGCTAAATCGGTGCCGTTAACGAATATCTCTTGGGGCGGTAACGTGTTGTTTGTTTCGTTAAGCTCGACAAATACATTGTCCGGGTCTATCTCGACAGATATGTTATGACGTCCCGCACCTCCATCGGTTATATTTGCCACCCACCACATATCTACAACTCTCGGCAGGTCCGTGAAATTCAACGGCACTGCGGTTTCGTTGACTATTATATCATCACAATAGGCTCTTACTGTAGCGGTTCCATTCCTGACACCGTAGTTTGCAACTGTTGCATTTAACTCAACTGTTTCATTAAGCAACGGGTCATTAAAAGAGATGTTAGTGACTGTGAAATCAAGTGATGGATTTACCGTCACCTGTTCAGTTAAGGTGTTATTTTTTTCATTGGACTCGGTTATTTGATTGGATGGGTCAACCATGACGGTTATATTATGCTCTCCAGAGGTTGCCCAGCCCATGTATTGGTCTGACAAATTCCATTTCACGGGATCGGAAGGAATAGTGGTATGGTTCCCTGCGTCTATGGGTACAGTCACATTAGCAAGCAACGCTTCGTATCTGTCAACCGTGAATTCAGCCGATTGTGATTCTATCCTGATGGTATCGTCAGATGCCCAGTCTGTCCAATCACTTAATAACTCAACTCTCGAATCATTTTTATCATAAATCATGACCCAACCGCTGATATAAGAGAAATGAACCCTTATTTTGAGAGCTTCTGGGAGTATGAGCGTATCGTTAATTGACTGCCCCCACAAATATTCATCCCAGGTTCTTGTTATTTCTATACTCTTACTATCATAAAATTCCACATTGGTTGTTCCTTCTTTATCTCCTGTGTTAGCTATCGTTGCGTTTATCTCCACTATGTCGCCAATCAACAGTGGTTCAGTTCGATTGAAAGTTATATTATTTACTGCGAAATCAGGCACGCCCACGAATACAGGTATGGTAAGGTTGTTATTCAGTTCGTTCGATTCATTGATTTCGTGATTGGAATCTGCGGAGGCGGTGATGTTGTAACTTCCTTCTGAAGGAGGTTTCCAAGGGAATGGTATGTTTATGTATGACCCAAGTTCCAAGCCAGGAATTCGTGTTCCGTTCTCATATCCGGTTTCATTCTCCCTGCTTACGGAGAAAGAGACGTTAAACGTTCCTGAAGCACAAGTGCCGTTATTCCATACGGTAACATTTATCACGTTCGTTTTATTCACTAATAGCGGTGGTATAGATATTCCTGATTCGGGTATAACCAAATCAGGCATGCCTGTGTTGATGTCCTCTACGATTATGCCACGTTCAATCTCCGTTTGATTTACAATATGAGCGACAGTTCCAATCGAAGTTCCGTTCTTGCTTGCGTTTATTTGCAGTACATCACCTGCATTCACAAATGTAGAACTCGTTACGACTTGATAGAAATCGGATTCGGTGCGATTATCGGCGACGAGTTCTTCAGAAGTATTCAAATTGGTTATGACCACAAAAGGTGCCGTGCATGCACTGCTATTTTCAATGGAGAAAACAAAACCGAAGATATGAAAGGGCGATGGCGGTGTGAGATCTGAAGACAGGATGAGTAAAGGAGTTGGAGATGGTGTAGGCGTGGTTATCGGTGAAGGACTTGGTGTTGGACCTGGTGTAGGAGTGGGCGTTGGTGATACTTGAAGTGATACATTCCAACGCCATGTTTGCATGGCGGTTCCGTTTTCATTCGTGACAACTGCTGACACGTTCCATGTGCCAACTGAGGGACTTGTATTCGTGTAGGATGCTTCTGTCACGCTTTCGGTTGTCTGAACTTCTGTTCCATTTATCTGCCAGCTAACGTTCACTAGCTGGTCTGTTGTGATATTGAAGGTTCTTGTTTCTCCTCCGGTATCGCAAACAGGCGAAGAAGGAGCGAAAGATGTGATGTTGGGTGGTGCTGTTGGTGCTGGAGATGGTGTTGGAGTAGGTGAGGGGATTGGCGTTAAAGTTGGCGTGGGACACGGAGTTGGTGTTGGTGAGGGTGAAGGAGTAGGAGTAGGCGATGGACCTGGCGATGGTGATTGTGTGGGGGTGGGCGTAGGAGAAGGCAAAGGCAAAGGCAAAGGCAAAGGCAAAGGGGTAGACGTCAAAGTTGGTGAAGGGGGAGGTGTCGGTGTTGGTGAAGGTGTTAGGGATTGAGTGGGGGAAGGGGAAGGAGTTGGAGTAGTAGCAGGAGCGGAGTCGGGAATTTCTCCATTCGTGGCATTGCTTGCATCACTAAATAGGGAAAGAGATGACTGCGGCATCGCAGGGCTCATCACACTCACTAAACATACTGTTATCACCACTAAAGTGCCGATTCCCCGCCAGTTACACTTCTCTTTCAGTGTTATCTTATTCGCTTTTTTCATAAAAAGTTGTTCTTAAATTTAAATTTAAATGTATGATAATAAAAAGTTTTCTATACCCTTTTTCTTTTTTGTGAAAAAAGAAAACCTGTGCTAAAAGAAAAAACCGCGAAGATATTTTTAGTCACGGTTTTTACCGAAGGTAAAAGGTTATTGGTAAAGCTTTCACATCAATAACAGTAATTTTTATACTTCATGCGATAAAAACCGAAAATCATTTTATTAACATTGATATATAATATTTAATATCTTACATAAAGTAAGATGAAAGGCGAAGATATGAGCGAGGGGAAAGGAACCAAAAAGCTCGGAATCGGTAACGGCGCCTATTGCGTGGTTAGAATCCGAAGGGGATAAAAAGGGGACGGGGGAGGAAATGGTAGAAGAACCGGATGGGCCAAGGAATGTGGGATTTAAACCCGATACTTTAACTAGAACAAAGAATATCGCAACTCCTAAAAATGTCTGTGCCAGGGTTCTCAAAAATGAGAAAGAAATAAAAACCGAAAGTCTTTTATATGGTTTATCATAAAACTTTTATATTTATGCTATCATGCATATACATAAGAAGCGAAAGCGATAAAAAAAGCGGAAGAAAAACGAAAAAGAATGCCCCCCATAGGTTGCTCAAGCTTTCCTGAAGTTTGACGCGAAGCGTTTTGGTCAAGCTTACCTAAAGCTTGATGCGTGGTGCGAATCCACGAGGGGGCGAAAGCTAAAAGAAGAGGAGGCAAGAAGGAAAGAAAGAATAGGAAAAGAAGCCCGAAACTAAAGCAAACTTTCTTTCTTTAGTAAAGGTTTCTTTCGCAGAAAGAAAAGTTTTAGGAGGTGAAAAAGAAAAAAAAATGAAAACAAGAATAAATGGTATAGTAATATTATCTTTGACAGCGCTGATAGTTGCAACGGCTACGCTTGCATTGGCACAACCGCCAACACCATTCTATATCGCAGGCGAGGTCAACTACGATACTGGAGAGCCTGTTCCGAACCCAACGGTCACTGTTGAGAACACGAACACGGGCGAAATCTTTGATGTAAACATCTCTGGGAACACATACCAGGTTACTACTTCATCGGACAATGTGAGTGCAGATGATGTATTGCACTTCAATGCGAGCAACGATAACGTGACTGAATTCAATCACACTGTCACACTGGGTGAGATGAACGCAGGAGGATTCGTGCAGAACATTACCATCGTTCATCCCGCAGCTTTAATGCCAGACTTAATCGTAACGGGCATCAACGCATACCACAACAACACCGGCTGCCCGGCATGGTTCAACCTCTCAAACGAGATAGACGTTACGGTAAAGAACAATGGTAGTGCAACAGCGAATGCGTCAAATGTCAGCCTTTACATCGAGGGTGATTACGGTGATACTGCGATGTACTACTTTGGCAAGCTGCCAGTATCGAGCCTGACTGCTGGTGCGAGTGAAACCGTGACGTTCGAGAACTGGAAGCCGATTGGCGATGATTGTCTGCAACCGCCATGTGATTTCGAGCTGTTAGCCAAATATTACAACTTCACTGCCGTAGCAGATTGCGACGGTGTTGTGTCAGAATCTAACGAGACGAACAACGAGACAACGGTAGTGGATAAAGCATGCTACAATGGATACATGGCAGACGAGCCATTGGAGAACGTGGCACACGGAAAGCTTCACGGGCATATGATCTACACGACTGGAGACGGCGCATACACGGGATTGTATTCCGTAGGTGATACTCAGGTTACGAACTACGACATAACAATACCAGCAGGAGCATCTGTAAAAGTCGCAAACCTGAACGTTTACTACACCTGGACCAAACCTCAGGGGACGTGCCCGGAGATGGAGGTCAGCATAGAAAACGGAACAGGAGGAACGTATGTTTTACCACTGGAAAAGGCATACAACGACGTGAAATGCACCTGTCCAGGAGCTTCGTGGATATTAACCTGGGGCAACTACGTCTATGACCTGACAGATTACATTGACGGCAGTGGCACTTACACGGTGACTGTGAAGAACAACTGCACTACTTGTTACTACTTCTGCCCCGCTGCACCGGGCATCGTGCTCGTGTACGAGGATGCGAACGCACCGATGATGGAATACTGGATAAACAAGGGCGCAGACGTACTGATGGGTGGCAGAAGATACCCAACGAGTTCGAACCTTGCATGGTGGGAAAACATAAACAATGCGACGTTCCCGGCAAGCAATTCAACGGAAAAGGTGGAGAGTGCAACGCTCGGTGTTGTCGCACCATGGGGTGACAGTGTTCTGGATGACATACTGTTCCTTAACGACGTAGAACTTGGACGTGGTGTGTACAATGGATATAGCAGCCTATACAACAAAACAATAGACAGCCTATCGATGTATGTGGGCGCGAGCGGCAATGCGCAGGTGGGTGCGAACGTTAGCGACGTAACGGCACAGTATCTCAAGGGCAGCGATAACGTGGTTGGTCAGGCAGATGACGGCGACAACATAATGGCTGCGAATGCGTTCCTTGTGGTGCAATACAAAGAACCTGGCCCAGACCTCAATATCACCGATATTTGGTGTAAGATAGGCAGCAAAGGAAACACCTACGATATCTTTTACAACATAACAAACAATGGCGATGCAAATGCACCTAAAAGCGTCAGTAACTTGACTATTGATGGTGGTCGGATGAAAAGAGATAGTGTGAAGCTATTAGCAGCCGGAGTGACCAGAACCGAGTCGTTCACATACCGAAGCAAAACGGCACCAACTACAATAAAGGTGTGTGCAGACTTCAAGGATAGTATAGCAGAGAGCGACGAGACAAATAACTGCCTGGAAAAGACTGTGACCTGCACATCGCCATAAACTGAAGACAAAAGAAAAATGTGCAAAGTGCAAATAAATAAAAAAGTAAAAATTGGGAACCGTTTCTTTTTTTCCGGTTCCCTAACACTTTCTTTCTAAAGAAAGAACCGGGGGCTAAGAAAGAAATGAAACGCATCGCGGAAAAGAAAAAGGAGGTGAGATAGGAAGAAGAGGTTCTTTTAATAAACTTTTTCTTCCAAAGAAAAATTTTAGGGTGAAAGCCAAGGCTAAATTTTTTAGTCAAGGTTTTTTACCGAAGGTAAAAAAAGTTGTTAGGAGGTGAAAAAGAAAAAAAAATGGAAAACAAAAAGAAAATAACACCAATAGTAATAGCAGCGATGGTAGCAATAGTAGCATTAGCAGCATTCAGCACTCCGGTCAGTGCACCGGGAAATCCAGGTGCCGGATGCACGTGCGATACCAAACTTTACGGCAACACCACTGGCGGCGTTTACTTCGAGCAGCAGGGTTGGGCGCAATTCAACTCAATGACAAAGACATTTAACAACGTGCCTTCGGGAATAAAAGAAGCAAGGGTGTATACCGGTTTCTGGCAGGGCAGTCCGGGTAAAGGGGGATACTTCAACATAACCGTTAATGGGCATACCACCGATACGTATAGAGCATGCGACCCGTGTCCCACTGCAACCGGTTGTGCTCCGTATCAGCCCTGCCGCTGTGACGCACTTAACGCATCACCTGGCGTTGGCACCTGCCCCAATCAGGCATGCATCGACAATCTGGCATACAATCTGGATTTCGATAGAGTAAACATAACTAACCGTATCGTAGGCTGCGGCGTTCAGTTCGTCAGTTACAACGCAACGCCATACATAACCCCGGGCACGAACACGATAACCGTGAAAACCAAGCCATGTGCGGATTGCTGTCGTGGAGGCTGGGACGGCAGGATATATCTCATCGCTCTTCTGGTCGTGTATGAGAACGATACCATGCCGGAGATAACGTACTGGGTAAACGAAGGCGCGCTGTATCTGGAGAAAGGGAGCGATTGCGATGGACCACAAGACCATCTCGATGCTTCTAAATACTTCAACGGCACGCACGTGAGCAGTCCCACGAATGTGAAGCTGTGGTCGCTCGGCTGGCCGCATGTGATTAATGCTACGGTATTGCCGGCATATACGCAGTTTAACGACTGCTACCTTGGCATTCCCGACATTACAGAGAGCTATGCTGGTGGTTATAACGAGGTCTTACTCAGATGGCAGGATATACCAACCAGTTGTTTAAACGACACGAACAATTCCCTCGAGTATCATGACCCTGAGCCGCTCTATGAACGCGCATTTGCAGAAGTGCTTATCGTTCAGGGACCTTCAGATAAACCTGACCTTACAGTCACCGACATCAAATTCCCAACCGTGATGCGACCAGGCCAGTCTTATACGATAACAGCAACGGTGAAGAATCAGGGCACTGTAGCTGCCGGACCGTTCAACGTGAGTCTGGATGCTGAAAAAGGAGGTACTAACTATTACAGTAGCAAAGTACACCGTACGGGGCTGGGCATAGGTGCGAGTACAGACGTTGACTTTACGAATGTGAATCTTCCAGAGGGCTGCTACAACTTCACGGCTGTGGCTGACTGCGACGGTCAAGTGGATGAATTAGATGAGAGCAACAACGAAAAAGAGGAGTGTTATCAAGTCGATAATGTCATCGTAGTTGATGGCAACAGCGAGCTTATGAGTCATCCAGATTTTACAGAACGTGACGGCGTCTATTATCTGGAAGGCTTGACTATAACTAATTGCGCAGGTGATGGCATCAGTATAAAGAACACGAACGTACCTTTTGTGATAAGCGACTGCGTAGTTTATGACTGCGGCGTCCCCGAATGTTGCAACAACCCGGGCAATGGTATGCTCTTCAATAACGTCACAAACGGAAAGGTCAATGACAGCGAGGTCCGGGGCAATATACTGAAGGGCATAAAGATGGCGAATTGCAGCTATATGGTCATTGATGACAACTACGTGCATGATAATCTCAAATACGGGATAGATGTGTATATGGAAACAATGCCATATCTCGACAGCCATGACATCACCATAACGAACAACATGCTCGTGAGAAACTTATATGGCATCGAATTGATGGGTTTCAACTGCACCGTGCGTGACAACGTCATACTGAACACCACTGCGTATGGCGGTGGTGAATCAGGCTGGGGGATCTATGTTGCCGGCAACAACAGCAAGATATACAACAACACGATTAAATACAGCGACAGTTATGCAATGTACGTGGATTACGACAGGGACTGCCTGCCAACGGTAGGTAACTGCATCTTCGGTAATACGTTCATTGACAATAACCAGTCGCACTTGCCACATAACTCACAGGCGTATGACAGTGGCGATAACTACTGGAACAGCACGGTGGAACTTTGTTATTTCAATGACACTGGTGTGTGCTGCACTAATTACATAGGCAACAACTGGGGTCCATGCACGGATGCGAACAACGATTTAATTTGCGATGATTGGTACCCCATCGATGATCATACACCTGTGCTACACCCGCCATCAGAGAATGACACCGCTCCGCTGGTGCAAAACTGGACGGATTACGACCGTGTGCTGTGCGGTGATGTGGATGGTGATAATATACCTGGAACCATGAGTGATGCAAGAGCCATAATACGTTACGACATTGGCACATGTAACTGGGCAGCGGATGTTGACTGTGATCGTGCAGTGGCTATGAGTGATGCAAGGGCCATAATACGCTATGACCTAAATTGTTGCGACCCTTGCTGTGTCAGGTAAAAGAGCTATGAGCTATGCAAACTAAGAAAAAAAAACAAAATTTTCCCTTTTTTCTTTTTTAAGGGACACTTTTTTTTTCAGAAAAAAGAAAACCGGGGGCTAAAAGAAAAACAGGAAAAGGAGATCAAGGACGAAAAGAAGAAAAGAAAAAACGAGGGCTAAAATAAAAGTTTTTAGTCAAGGTTTTTTACCGCAGGTAAAAAAAGTTGTTAGGAGGTGAAAAAGAAAAAAATGAACAAAACAAAAACGAAAATAGCATTCGGAATAGGAATAGTGGCATTGCTCGCAGTTCTTTCAGTATCGACAGCATCAGCGAACGTAACCGTGTATTTCGTTCCACAGGACAGCAGTGTGCCAGAAGGTGAG
>JAUWNY010000111.1 GCA_030612405.1 Candidatus Methanophagales archaeon
ATCACCTCTATAAAACGCCACCCGTCTTCCATACTTATTATTCCCTCTTCGCAAAGGTATCTCACCACAAACACACTGAATACGGTCTTTTCAAAGTCCTCACTTAAATACCAAAAAGACTCGTAGTCATCACAAATTAAAGCAGAGGTGTCAAAGACTAATTCATGCATGAGAAGCCTCTTCAACGCTTCTTTTTGCCCCCCCTACCACAGCTCTGATCTTCTTTGCATTCTCAATGCCAATTAGCTCAACCATGTCCTCAAATTCTATTTTTCCATCCACATACTCCTCTGAAACAACTTTCATTATTTTATCTCTGGCTTTTTCACTTCTTAATGCTTTTATTATTGTTTCTTTTATCCATCTCTCTTTGGTTACACCGAAATGTATTGCAATGCTGTCCAAATCTCTAAGCAGACTCTCTCTTAACCCAATTTCCACAATTTTTTCCATACGTCGTACCTCCTTATAAAATTATTACAATCTCTTATAATAAAAACCCTTCCTTCTTCTGAAATCATGCTTCTTGCATACGCACCTAAGGCGAGTGAAATCGTGAATACTGAAAGAACAATAAGAACGGGCGATAGTCGTATTCCAAAACACTTTCTTTTTGCGAAGCGTTTTGATTAAACTTTAAGAACGTTTGAAAGAAAAGGTTTGTATGCATAACAGGGTGAAGAAGATTACGAGTGCGAGGTCAAGGTCTTTTGAGAAGTGCTTAATTTCCATTCTGTTCTTTGGTATGGCGATTTTCAGGGTATCCTTAGGGAAAGGATGAAGGGCAAATGGCTAAGGGCTAAAGGTTTTCGACCGTGCCGAGATCAATTTTGAATTTGAGAGCATACTTGATATTTCTATACATCCTTTCTCTATTCTATCTCCTTAAATGTTTCTTCTTGGATATTTGATAGATGTAAACAGCGAGGTCTTTACCCTTCTGCCAAACTCTAAGTTCTTTTAAACCCCCTTTACTCATTACCCTTTCGCCTCTTATCATTGCTATGTGTATTTATGAACTCTCAGTATTCCATATCATACTCTCTTATTCCTATTCCCAATCTTTCAATAAAATCCTTTGGTGTGATGTATTCCGGCACACCTTCATAGTCCCTGTCATAAGCGACCAGGAATTCTAAATTTTCATGCCTTACCGCTGCTACATTTTCCACATCTTTATCCTTTATCTTACCTCTATTTTCCATTATCTCGCTCTTCATCTCCTCTCTCTTCACTATCTTTGCAGACAATGCCTCCACATATCTCCCCGCATAAAATCCCGCCTCTCTTCCGGCGAGCCGTTTAAAAACCGTTTGAACTTCCTCTACCACCAATTCTGAAACTACTACTTCCAAATCCCCGGCTTCCGCCGTTGACAATATAATCGAAGAATTACAATCTTCAAGTAACCCGTAAACGAATACGTTTGTATCCAGATATGCACGTAATTTCACTCTTCTATCTCCTCTAACACTTTCTCTATCTCTTCATGCTTTATTTGCCGCCCGATTTCCGACTTCAACATTCTTCGGTAGTATACAGGAGAACCTATCATACCATACTCCTCCGCGAGATGAAGTATCCCTGCACGGAGTGCCTCCGCCTTTGTAGAATAATATCCCTTCTCCACAAGTTCCTCTAACATCCTTGCAGTAGCCCCTCTAACCCTAACAGTTATCGCCAATTCATTCATTTCATATCACCTATATCATATTGACTTCGATTATATATAAATATTATATCAATTTCCTTATGTTTCTTTCAGGATATATCCTATTTGATTCGATAGATGTAAACAGCAAGGTCTTTACCCTTCTGCCAAACTCTAAGTTCTTTAAAACCTCCTTTACTCATTACCCTTTCGCCTTGTCCCCTTTGCCTTTAGCCTCTCGCCTTTCGCCCTCCTCATCCACTCATCTCCCCCTCTTCTCTTTCAGATAATCTTTCAAAGCCTCCTTCCAATTTCTCATTCTCAATCCTAGATCGTCAAGTTTTTTATTCTTCAACGCAGAAAAGATAGGTCTTCTTGCCAACCTCTTTAATTCACTCGACTTTATAGGAGTTATTTGAATTTTAGCATCCCAACCTAAGACATTGAAAATCTCTTTCGTAAACTCATACCAGTTACAATAACCTTCGTTAACTATATGGTAAACCCCAAACTCTGGTTTAATCGCTAAAAACCGTTTTAGCATTACCGCAACATCTTTGGTATATGTGGGACTCATGAACTGGTCATCAACCACTTTTAACTCCTCTCCACTTCTTGCTTTCTGGATCATGAACTCCACAAAGTTACCACCCTTCCCTCTTGCACCAGCTTTGCCATACAAACTTGATGACCGAATAACATAATATTTCTTTGGTAAAGTTTTCTTTTTTAAAGAAAAGTTTCTTGTGAGAATCTCCCCTATGTATTTACTCAGCCCGTAAACGTTTATCGGGTTTGGAACATCTCCCTCCTCATATAACTCCCCTTTATCGCCATCGAAAATATAATCCGTGCTGATATACATGTTTATGGCATTTAGTTCATTACATGCTTTTGCAACATTCAAAGCACCAATTGCATTGACATGAAAGGCTTTTTCCACTTCAACCTCCGCATCGTCAACTCTCACGTAAGCAGCGGTGTTAATTATGACATCAGGCCTGAGTTCATTCAAAATCTTCACGCTTTCTGGATCTGTAACATCCAAATCTCTGCGAGTTAGAGGAATTGCATCCTCTCCAAAAGCTTTCAACAAATCGCTCCCCAATTGACCATTAGCACCTATTATCGCGACTTTCATTTTAAACCACAGATTACACAGATTACACTGATTTATTTTTGCCTCCAACTATTTATATATATCCTTCTCTTACTAATATTAAGGTGAAAAAAAACAATGTATGTTCGCAAAGCGATTGAATTAAAGGAAGAAATATATCAAGCATTAAAAAAAGAAACGGGTGAAGAAGGGGTGTCAGAAAAGATAAACGAAATCTTATATAATGCTTTGTTCAAAGAGAAAAAAAGCCTTTTTGGAACGATGGAAAAGACAGATATATCAGACCTGAGAGACCGTGAGGATAGGATATAGATAAATGCTGATTGATTCGTTTGCATGGATAGAATATTTCATGGGCACGGAGATTGGCGAAGAGGTAAAAGAGGTCGTTGAAAGCAATGTGCAACTTTACACATCTCCGATTGTTATCGCAGAGATATACTCAAAATCTTTAAGAACGGATGGTAGGGCAGAAGAGAGGAGGAATTTTATAGTGAAACGGTGTGCAGTCATTCCAATTAACGAGGAAATTGCAGTAAAAGCTGCAAAAATTCATGCCGAAGCGAAAAAGACAATGGAAGACTTTGGTCTCGCAGATGCGTTCGTGCTTGCATCCGCACGATATATAAACGTGAAAGTCCTAACTGGAGACCCACATTTTAAAGATTACTCTGAAAGTGTTATGATTTAGGATTATATTGAGAGAGGTTAATGTTTCCATCCAGCATCTTCTGACACCTCACATCAGATACTTTATTGGTTGATTTTCTTGTGTCTGTCTTATGAAATCTTGTGGTTATTTATTCTTTAGCTCCCTTAAAGTTGGCCAGCTCTTATCCTTTTCTGAGAGAGTGGGATTATCATTTGGCCATTTCACATTAACATCGGAATCGTTCCAGATTAACCCGCCTTCATAGCCTGGAGCGTAAACGTTGTCAACTTTATAAATGACTTCAGCTACGTCACTCAACACTAAAAATCCATGGGCACATCCCCTTGGAACGTAAAGTTGATACCTATTGTCTTCTGAAAGGTTGACGCCTACATAGTTACCAAAAGTTGGCGAGTCCTTTCTTAAATCAACCGCAACATCATAAATTTCACCTCTAATGCATCTAACTATTTTAGCCTGAGCATAAGGCTCCTTTTGAAAATGCAATCCTCTTAAAACACCATATTTCGATTTTGAGTGGTTCTCCTGAATGAATTCACCTTTTATTCCCGCTTTTTCTTCAAAATCTTCTTTTTTATACGTTTCCATAAAAAATCCTCGCTCATCCTCAAAGGCCTTTGGTTTTATCAAAATAACATCCTGAATTTCCAACTTTTTAAACTCGAAAGGCATTTTGATCACCTCTATTACCACTCCAGTTTCCATGGTGTTGGATGCAAAATCTTTTCATCAACTAAAGGCTTCCACCACCACTCGTTCTCTAAATTCCACACAACCGTCTCTTTCAATCCTTCTTTGAAGCTATGCTTAGGCTTCCAACCCAATTCCCTGACCTTCGAGGAATCCAGGCTATACCTGATGTCATGCCCGGGTCTGTCTTCCACAAACTCTACTAAATCAGGCTTATCCATAATTCTCAAAATCTCTGAAACTACCTCTAGATTTGTTTTCTCCTCTCCACTTGAGACATTATAAATTTCCCCTCTTTCTCCTCTCTCCAAAACTAAATTTATTGCCTCGCAATGATCCAAAACATAAATCCAATCCCTCACGTTCTTCCCAGTTCCATAAATCGGTATCTTCATATCCATCTTCGCCCTTATTATCGCTTTTGGAATTAACTTCTCCGGAAATTGGTAACGACCATAGTTATTTGTGCATCTTGTAATTACGGCATTTAGTCCATAAGTTCTTACATAAGCCAGAACGAACATATCTGCGGAAGCTTTGCTTGCTGAATATGGAGAGGAAGGTTTTAACATGTCATCTTCTTTAAAAGAGCCCTTTTCTATATCTCCATAAACCTCATCTGTGCTTACATGAACAAGCTTTGCCTCTGAATTAGCTTTTCGCATCGCTTCTAATATCGTATAAGTGCCAATCACATTGCTTTCGATAAACGCATAAGGATTTGATATGCTTCTATCAACGTGCGTCTCGGCGGCAAAGTTCACTATTGCATCCACTCCTTTAACAAGTTCAGCCATTATCTCATAATTGCAAATATCGCCATTGACAAAATTGTAATCTAAATCTTTCAGATTGCTCTCGTTAGAACCGTATTTTAATGCGTCAACTACCGTAATTTCCGCTTTATCCATCATACTCCTTACAAAGTTACTCCCTATAAATCCCAGCCCACCTGTTACTAATATCCTCATTCTTCCAACCTCATTATTCTTCGTTTTATTTCTTCTTCGCTCGGTAATTTTACCTTATATTCCGCCACAAAAATCTCCCTCTTCAAATCGCCTAAGGCATAATGAACAGTTTCTTCGTCTTTCGTCTTACAAATTATTAAACCAATCGGCTGTCTCTGACCTTCTTGCCATTTATGCTCTTTATACCAGTTCAGGTAGGAATACATTTGACTTACATGTGCATGTCTGAACTGTTTCGTTTTTATTTCAACCAGAATATAGCAAAGCAAACCTGCGTGAAATAATTCTAAATCAACTTTATCCCAGTTCCCACCTATCAATATCGGAACTTCTCTTCTGCCGATAAAGAAATCACAGCCAAGTTCTTGCAGGAATTTCTCTAATTTGTTGATTAAAGCAGTTTTAAAGTCATCTTCGGTATATTTTTCTGGCAGTTTCAAAAAATCGAAGCTATAAGTGTCTTTAAAAACTTGCTCTGGTTGTAAAGCTTTAGCTATTGGTTGAATTATTGTTATTTCCCCTTCACTTTTTGCTCTTTCATACAAGTTGCTCCTGATTTGTCTTCTGAGTTCTCTGATGCTCCATGCATTTTGGAATGCTTGCTGCTCATAAAACTGCCGTTCTTCTTTGTTGTCGAGATAGATTAACTCAACAAAATGAGACCAGCTTAATTGTGCAGACACTGTCTGCACAATTGGATATACTCTATAAAATCTTACTGTGTTATGTAAGTTTCGCTTTGCAATATCCAAATCGCTTGCCAACCTCCCGATAACCCGCTCACCGTAATCTGCTCTTTCTCGGTGCTGCAACTCTCCTCTGACAATTCTCTCACCGATCTGCCAATAGGTTTGAACCCTTAGATTATCTACTGCTTTATATGCTCTGTATCTTGCTTTTTCGAGAAGAGATTTAATGTCCTGTAATATTTCCGTATAACCTTCTAAACCTTCTTCTCCCTTTTTTTCTCCCTCTTCCTTTTTAGCAAGTTTTTGTATTTGTATTTGCGCCATTCATTCACCCTTTTATCCTATCCCCACCCATGAGTTATCTCCAATAATAAATTTACTTCCTTTTGGTAAGCTGTTGTTTTTCTCTATTACCGCACCTCTTCCGATCATACTATCAACAATATTTCCGGCATTTATACGCTTTGCACCATCCATCACTACTGAATCTTCCACCTCGGAGTTTATTATCTCGCACCGGTTGCCAATACTCGTATAAGGACCGATATAGCCATCTTTTATAAGACAATTCTTCCCTATGAGTGCAGGACCTTTTATCACCGAATTTTCGTTTACTTTTGTTCCTTCATCTATTGAAACTCTTCCTCTAATCTCTCCCTTTACCTCTCCCTTTATCTCGTGGGTTAAATCATCTAAGATCAATCTGTTAGCTTCAAAAATGTCTTCGGGTTTGCCTGTATCTTTCCACCACCCATTTACCTTTGTCCAACCCACCTCGTATCCGTTATCAATGAGCCATTGAATCGCATCCGTAATCTCAAACTCGTTTCTCCACGAAGGTTTTATACTCTTACAAGCCTCTAATATGACTGGCTTGAAGAAGTAAATGCCAACCAAAGCCAGATTGCTCGGCGGAACTTTAGGTTTCTCAACGAGTCTTTTAATCGTTCCATCTTCGTTAATATCTGCAACTCCGAATTGCTGTGGATTTTCAACTTCGGTGAGCATTATGCTCGCATCATAATTGTTTTCTTTAAACTTCTTAGCGTGTTCTACAATTCCTTCTCTCAAAATGTTATCGCCTAAATACATGACAAATTCGTCATCTAAAAAATCTTCAGCAACGAGGATTGTATGCGCTAACCCTTTGGGCTCGCCTTGATAAATGAAATCTATCTCGGCATTCCAATCTGTGGATTTAACAGTTTCTATAACCTGTTCTTTGTTTGGTCCTACAATGATTCCTATCTCCTTTGCACCTGCTTCGATTACGTCTTCAATAGCATAAAATAGGATTGGTTTGTTTGCAACAGGTATTAATTGCTTTTGGTGTGAGTATGTGATTGGACGAAGTCTTGTTCCGTATCCACCTGAGAGTATTAATCCTTTCATCTAATCCCTCCAATACTCATAAACATATAAAGTTATTTATCCCTTTCCCTTAAGAAAGCTCCAAAATCAACGCTAAATCTATCTCCTTCTAAAATTATGCTTCTTCTTACATACGCACCTAAAGCAGGTGAAATCGTGAATATTGACAGAACGATAAGAATAGGCGATAATCGAATCCCAAACGGTGTGTAGTTCAATGCCAAGCCGAGCAGAGGGGTAATGGCAATGCTTACCCAAAGCTGAGTGCAATTCGTTCTATCGCATCTAAATCGTCTTTTCTTGGGAATAAGGTGGCGATTAAAGAGTAGCCGGATAGGAAAAGCACTAAAGGTAGACCAAGGATAATTCGTATTGGCGAAATTTCGTTTAAGGGCGGGATTAGAACAAAAAGGATGCATAAAAGGGTGAATAGGATTACGAGTACGAGGTCAAGGTCTTTTGGGAAGTGCTTAATTTCCATTCTGTTCTTTGGTATGGGGATTGTCATGGTATCCTTAGGGAAAGGGAGAAAGGCAAATGGCTAAGGGCGAAAGTTTTTCGAGCGTGCCGATATCAATTTTGAATTTGAGAGCATTCCAAACTTGATATTTCTATACATCCTTTCTCTATCTCCTTAAACTTAAATGTTTCTTTTTGGATATAAACAGCAAGCTCTTTACCCTTCTGCCAAACTCTACGTTCTTTAAATTTAGGACTCCCTTTACCCATTACCCTTTCGCCGGACATTTTTTAAGACACAGATTAACACAACACTTTTTCTTTTTAGAAAAAAGAAAACCTGTGCTAAAAGAAAAACAATGGGAATGTTTTTTAGTAAAGGTTTTTGCTTGCAAAAAAGTAGCGTAAGCATTTTTTAGTAAAGGTTTTAGCGAAGCTAAAAAGTTTGGTGCAAACGGGTTTGTTTTTCACAGATTTCTCACCTATAAACTCCTTTTCTATGCTCGAACTTATGTAAAATTACTTTCATTTCCAGATTTCATCAAAATCATCAACACTCTTCAATTCGTAGACCCTGCCCTCTTCTACATCCTTCTTGGACCTATTCAACCCTTCCATTAACTCCTTGTCATTCATTATTTCAATCGTTTCAATCACAT
>JAUWNY010000089.1 GCA_030612405.1 Candidatus Methanophagales archaeon
CATTGCGATGTTCTTCTTCGCAATGTCGGGTGCCGCACCCGTGCCGCCATAACTACCATCCAGATGGATAATATTTGCCCCTGCGTAATAGCTCCCCATAGCAACCATATCCACATCCGTGGGCGTGGAAACCTTTACAGAGACAATGGCATCGGGATTCAGCTCTTTTATCCAATCTACGTGTTTCTTATGGTCTTCCACGGAATATACGCTGTGAAACGGAAAAGGCGAGAACAGACCACTCCCTAAAACAGCTTCTCGCATACGTGCAACTTCGGGTGTTACTTTATCGCCCAGTAAATGCCCGCCGAGACCCGGTTTTGCTCCTTGGGCATACTTGAATTCCACTATCTTTACGCGTTGGATGGTATCTTCCGTCACACCGAACAGCCCGGTTGCAACCTGCGTAATCACGTTGTCGTCGTATTCTTTTAGTGCTTCCGGGTAGCCGCCCTCGCCCGTGCATGTGAATGTGCCCCATGCTCTTGCCGCTTTCGCTCTTGCAAGCATTACTGATAGACTGACGGAACCAAAAGACATCCCACCACCGTAGAACGACACCGCGATACTGATTCTTTTCCCTTCTCTCCGTTTATTCAGCTCTATCTCGGTGCTTACATCATCATCTTCAAGGTTGTGAGCTGTGAATTGTGAATAGTTATCCCTATTCCCTTCATTCTCCGGGAAATTGAAGAATATGCGGTCAAAACCACCGCCCGAATCACCAATTTCATACCTCTTACCTTTAAGCGGTATTCCCGTCTCCGCCTGCTTCCACGTTCCGAGTATGAGGTCACGAGTCCAGCGATAATCCCCCATAGTCCTGTAATCCCGACTTACGTCCAGAGAAAGCGCATTTCGGGGGCAGTGATTGACGCAGTAAAAAGGTTCATCTTCACATGAAGTGCCTATGCAGCGGTAACTTAACGGCTTAGAAGTTCTGTTATACCCCGTTTTTCGCTCGTGCACTCCGAACGGGCATACCTGAGCGCATGTGCCGCAGTTTATGCATTTAGAAAGGCCCCTTTTTACTTCTATCTCGCTTATCTCATTCGGAAACCGTGAAGGAGCGATCTTAATCGCTGGGCTTATCATCTTATAGCACCTCCGTTCAGTGCAAAAATTTTATCAAACGTCTCTCTCTCGATCTCGTCAAAGAATATTGCCCTTCCTACTTCTCCTCGCAGCCTTCTGACTTCGCGTAAGCCCATAGCGCCTAAAACCTCAAGAAGCTGGTTTCTCCATGCACCGATGAGATTTATTATGCGTTGCGCGCCCCATTGCGGATTTACGTCTTTTGACTCTACCGGACACGGCAATTGCGGATCGTCGTGACATCTTTTGCAATACCTGCATTCAAGGGCGAAAAGAAGCGGCAGGTCAATGGCAGTCAAATCCGCACCGCATATTATCGCCTTAGCCACGTGCTCCGCCATTGCGATACCACCGCTCACGATGAGCGTAACTTCATCCCGGATTTTGAGATCCACCAGATGCTGGTGGACGTTCAGGGTCATATCCTTTATAAATCCCTGCTCTGATTGCGAAGCGTTTTTGATTAAACTTTTCTTAAAAGTTTGACCATTGACGTCTGCATAAAGATGAATGACCTCTACGCCCGCATAAGTCAATTCTTCCACGAGTTCCTCTACGTCATCGCCAAAAGGAACCCTTACCGCAACAATAGTTTCTGGATTTAGCTGCTTTGCCTCGTTTACCACACTCAGAACGTCTTCATCATATTCAAATTCCACCATTTTGCATGCCTTAATCAAATCTGTTTCAAAGCTGTGAAGTGTGAGATGTGAGATGTGAGGTATGAGGTGTGAAGTATGACCCCTATTCCCTATTCCCTATTCCCCATTCCCTATTCCCTTCTCTCTTAAACCACTCACTATCTGCATCCACAATCATAAAGGTGTCTAAGTAAGAGGCTGCCTTTGCCATTGCTTCATCTACGTTCTCATGCTTTCCAAAGGGGAGTGTATCAAAGATTATCGGTATTGGTATGTTTAACGTAGGAGGGATTGACGATCTGATTGCGCCGTGAGCATCAAATTCGATTGCCGGTAACTTTCTCCCGACGTCCACTGTGGTACTGATGTATTCTCTACCATGAATCCCATCCATCGTGGGTCTTACAATCTCGGACATATCCGTCCACATCGAATCGAACCCTTCACCGGAAAACGGTCCGCGGTAGCCCGCACCGGAAACGGGTATCTTACCGGTCTCTGCCTGATACCAGTTCGTACTGATTATCTCCGGCGTCCAGTAAGAATCGCCGAGCTTGGGATATTCCTTACTCTCTCTGATGCTCAATGCTTCTCTCGGGCACTCCTGAATACAGTTGAAGCAGCCTTTGCAGCGATAATCAACGGGTTCCGCCATATCTCTTGGGTCCTCTTCATTCCTACTGTGGACGTCGTAGACGCAAACTATTGCGCACCGTCCGCAATTTATGCACCGCTCGTCCCTCTCTATCTCGAACTTACCGATTGGCGGATACCTGGGCGGTGTCTGTTTCACTTCGATACTGTATTTTTTTGGCATGTTAATCAACCTCCGTAAAAGCTCAAAATGTCCGTGCTAACGGTTTCTTTGGTAAATTTTTGAAAGAAAGGTTTGCATACACAAACCTCCAGTAGTCATCACTTGACTCTATTGCCGAGACGAAATCCTTTATAGCTTCCTTCGGCTTGCCGAATCTATCTGCAAGCATCTTCTCCAGCTCTGTCCATGCCGCAACGAGGTCCAGGTCGTTCTGACATACTTCTCTGCACATCCCACAATGCGTGCATAAAAAGACCTTATCAGAATCGCTTTTCGATATTTCCTCGCCATCGAGCAGTTTCTTAGCGAGATAAAGCTTGTTCTTTGGCGTTACTAACTCTTCATTGGTAACAAGGTATGCAGGGCAGACAGTAGCACAGCTTCCACATTTAATACACGAATACGCCGTCTTCTCAAGCAGCGATTCCTCTTTAAACTCTTCCTTTGGGCGTGTAAGTTTACCAAAAATCGGCGTAGCTAAAGTTGCAAGCTGGATCAGCAGTCTGAACACGAGCGGTTTAAACGTTATTCCACGTATATTTGCCCATTTTGTTCTCACGGCGAAGAATTTATGTGGATTTAAAATATTCCGCGGATCAACCTCACTTTTATACGTTTTGTAGATTTCAAACCTCTTCTTCTCACATTTGTCCTTTATGAAGGGGACATTCCAGATGCCGATACCGTAAGGGACTCCACCAAACTTTATCCCGAGTCTCGTAAGCACAGGGATGAGAGATATATGGACGAGGTATGCTTTTGGCTCTCTTACATCGCACAGGTGCGTTAACATCAGCAGTGCTTTGTCTTTTCCCACAATATGCGATTCCACGTGTATTTTCATCCCGCATCTTTCTGTTATTCTTTTTACCTCCTTAAGATACGGAACAGCCTTTTCAAGCGGGATAACGAGTTCACAAGCCAGCGGAGTTGGCTTGCCACCTCTTCTCTTCATCGGGAAGAGCCTCTCATGCCAGATGTAATTTGAGAGATAATCTTCTGCGAGGATACCTCTGCCTTCCGAGAAGTCGAGAAATTTTATTTCCTCATCGTCCTCCTCAAACTCTACTAATACCGCATCTTTCAGCCTGAATAAATCCTCGCCCAGAACGGTGTTTGCCTCTTTGAGATGTGCAGCATCCAAGTATTTTATGTGGTTGGGTTTGAGTTCCTCTTTTATCATGTCCCGTATGAAATCGAAAGCATCTTCGGCACTTTCAAGGTATATCAGATGCGGGAGTGATTTTTTTTGCTTCTTTCTCAGTTTCAAGACAGCAGTCAGAACTATACCGAACTGCCCCTCTGTGCCGAAAAATCGTGCGAACTCCTCTTCCTCTGACTGAATGGACTTTACCTCTCCAGAGGGAAACATAATCTCGAGTGATTCAATCTGGTATTTAAGATGCCCGAACCGGTAGCTTCCTATTCCGTATCCCCCGGTAGCAATCCAGCCTCCAACAGTTGAAAAGAAACTTGAAGGGTATGCTCTGAGCGAAAGATTTTCTGGTTTCAAAAAATTCTCGATTTCCGACCACCTGACGCCTGTTTGTACTTTTAGCGTTGTATAATCTTCCCCTTTATATTTCTTTGGTAAAGCTTTCTTTTTTAAAGAAAGGTTTTTCATGAACGATAAATCAAGAACGATGCCCTTTACAGTGGGAACCACGCCTCCAAGCCCGGAAGACACAGAACCTCGCGGGAATATTGCCACTTTCTCTTCGTTTGCAAATCGAACGATTTTTTTGAGTGTTTCAATACTTCTGGGCTGAATTACAAGCTCTGGAGTGGTGTGAAAGAGTCGCTTTGCAAATGGAACTTCCCCGATGTCCATGCTGTATAGCTCACGCTCGAAATCACCTTCTATTATCCTTGCGTCATCTCCGCTGAGTCCTTCTATTCTCGTTTTTAACTTCTCGTCCATATTAAAACTTTTTTCCAAAAAGTTTTATCAATCAAACTTTCTTTGTGAAAGAAAGTTTGACTCACAGCACTCCCAGGTACTCCTTCAACTCCCACTCCGTTACGTTCACGCGATACCTGTCCCATTCCACCTTCTTAGAGGTGATGAAGTTGTTGAAGATATGGTCACCTAAAGCTTCTCTCACCAGTTCGCTCTTCTTTGTCAGTGTAATTGCTTCAATCAGACTCCCGGGTAGCGATTTTATTCCTTCCTTTTCCTTTTCCTCTTTACTCATCGTGTAAACGTCCTTTTCCGCAGGTGGTGGCAACTCATACTTGTTCTTTATTCCTGCTAATCCAGCAGCGAGCATCACGGAAAATGCTAAGTAGGGGTTACATGCCGGGTCAGGGCTGCGGAATTCCACTCGTGTCGCTTTCTCTTTCCCTGGCTTGTACATCGGCACACGGACGAGCGTAGAACGGTTGCGGCGCGCCCACGCAATATACACGGGTGCTTCATATCCCGGAACCAACCGTTTATACGAATTTACCCATTGATTGGTAACCGAAGTTATCTCCGGTGCGTGTCGTAACAATCCCGCGATATACCCTCTTCCCTTCTCAGACAGATGATATTCGTCATTCAAGTCGAAGAACGCGTTTCTATCTCCTTTAAATAACGACTGATGCACGTGCATTCCCGAACCGTTCACACCGAAGATGGGCTTTGGCATGAACGTGGCATAACATCCATATTGGTGTGCTATCTCCTTCACTACAATCCGATGTGTCATCACCTGGTCTGCCATCGTCAACGCATCCTTGTATCTAAGGTCTATCTCGTGCTGCGAGGGCGCAACTTCATGGTGGCTATATTCGACCTCTATTCCCATTTCCTCCAGCGTAAGAATTGTATCTCTTCGCAAATCACTCGCGGCGTCCAGTGTCGTCAAGTCGAAGTATCCGCCTTCATCCAGCACTTTGGGGTCCTTACCGTCCTCCAGATAGAAAAACTCCAGCTCCGGACCGATATAGAATGTGTAACCCTCTTCTTCCAACTGCTCCAGATTCCTTTTCAATACGTACCTCGGGTCTCCTTCGTAAGGACTGCCGTCAGGCTGTAAAATATCACAGAACATCCTCGCAACGGCGTGCTCCTTTGGTCGCCAGGGAACAATCCGGAATGTTGCGGGGTCGGGTTTCGCGAGCATGTCGCTCTCGTCAATCCGTGCAAATCCTTTTATCGAGGAGCCGTCAAAACCCATGCCCTCCTCAAAAGCGCCTTCTAATTCTTTTGGCGTGATTGCGAAGCTCTTCAACTGCCCCAGGATGTCAGTGAACCACAGTCGCACGAACTTCACCTCTTGCTTTTCCATCGCTTCAAATACTTCTTCCTTTATCTTTGCCTCTTTTTCCATGTTCTTATTCACCTCTAGATTTTAATGCTCGCTATCCCCTTCTAAAACTATTTGAGAAGTTTTCATAAAAGTTATGAAAAACTTCAGGCAATCTCTAAGAAATACCTCCCCACGTATTCTCTCATTTCCTCATCTGATATGCTGGAAGTCCTATCTTCTTCGTATTGTCTTCTTATGTCTGCTTGTATGGCTTTAAGTCGAGGGTCTTTCTTTTCTATTCTCGGGTCCCTTCCTTCATCCCTAAAACCACCTTTCTCCCGCAATATTTCCTCGATTTTATGTCTTATCACCTCACTCCCTGAGGTCGCTCCTATCATCAACTTCCTCTCCGCTCCCACTATCTCTGGCGGGTATGGCTCGTAGATAAAAGGATTTTTTATTACTCCCGCAGTATGTATCCCACTTTCATGCGCAAACACGTTCCTTCCAACTACCGCCTTATTATCTGGCACCCGTAGCCCGACATTTTGTTCTATATAATCTGCAAATTCGGAAAGACATTCCAGGTTATATTTATGGAAATTTTCTACCCTTTGTTCCAAGAACACCAATACTTTTTCCAGTTCTCCCACTCCTGCTCGCTCTCCCATACCCAAAAATGTTAAATTCGCCCAGTTCGCTCCATACCACAACCCTGCAATGGAGACTGCCGCACCAAATCCATAATCATCATGTATATGCGTCTCTATGTTTCTTACACCGCTCTCCTTCAACTCCTTTATTATTCTTGGCACGCTATAAGGGAGGTCGTAAAGAAATGGAATGCCATAGTTTAACGTATCGCATATTCGCATAATAGTATCTGGTGCACGCTTGATCATTTCCGTGATGAGAGGCAAAACAAATTCTTCTATATCTGACCTTGTTATGTCCTCCAGGTGGCACCTCACCTTTAGCCCGTGGTCTAATGCATAATCAAAGGCTTCAAGATATTTCTCCGATGCCTCTTCTCTGCTTTTCAGTCCCAGCTTATCAAATATATGTGCATCCGAAACCGACATAAGTATTCCAGTTTCCTCTATTCCATCAGCTTCTATAACAAGGTCTATGTCCTTTGGATTTGCCCTTGCCCAGCCAGTAACCTCGGGTTTGTCATACCCACGGTCGAGCATCTCTTTCACTGCTTCTCTGTCGCTTTCGTTGAATAAAAACGACTCTGTCTTTTCTATCCCTACCCTGTGTAAATACTCGTAAATCTTCACTTTGTGCTCTTTATGCATCATTATACCAGGCATCTGCGCACCTTCTCTTATTGTCGAATCGCTTATATTTATGTCTTCAACTCCCCTATCTTCTGGTAGTCGTATCTTCGGCAACTCTTTATAACTCCTATACATGCATTACCCTCCCTCCTTTCATCACAAACATTAAGAAAGTTTAATCAAGATGCTTTGGTAAAACTATTTGAGAACTTTTCACAAAAGTTATGAAAAAGTAAACAGAGGGATATAGACAAAAAAGAAAAGAGATTCAGCCCCCTCCAAGATGCTACCACCCGACTTTTTCTCTGAATGACAAGGTTTTCTGGGCGATGGGTGGGGAGGCTAAAGAGAATATATGATTATAATGGGAAAAATGAAACCGCCGGAGAGGGTCACAGTTGCTCTGGATGAAGAAACCTTTGAGGTATTCAAAAAGATGAAGGATGAGTTGAGAGTATCACAAAGTGAGTTAATGCGTGAAGCATTGAAATTTTACAGTAAATATAGAACGCTCTTTGAGCCTGTTGATGCAGAGAAGGTGCGCACATATATCGAGATGCTTTCCACTGGCGAACATATCATAATGGATATAGACCACTGGCTCTTATTTCTGAACTTTATCAAATCGCATCCAGATAATGAGAAGTTCTGGGAATCGCATAAGGCAATCTGCGAAGCGCATGCGGAGCAGTTCAAACACAAACTTTATCATGCGGAATATGTTCTAAAACGACTTGAAGCTTGTAACCTCTTCAAATTAAGCGAAAATTCAGAAAATGCGTTCACTCTGGTTTTAGGCCCGGATATAACCAGAAGATTCATTAAAACTGAGCTTGAGGAGATATTCGGCGGGATGGGTCTTAAAGTGGAGATAAAAGAGGATTTGGCAAAGCTAAGAGTGAGAGTCTTGCAAGATTTAAATCGTTAACTTTTTTGTAACCACAAGATTACACAGATTTTCAAAAAAAAAAAATAAAAAAAGAGTGAGGGGGGTACCCTCACAAAGCTTCTTCTCCCCTCTCTCCAGTTCTAACTCGTATCGCCTCTTCGACTGGCAGCACAAATATCTTACCATCACCGATATTTCCCGTGTACGCAGTTTCACGTATGATTTTCACTACCTTCTCTGCATCCCCGTCCCGCACGACCATGTCTATCCTCATCTTTGGGACCATCTCCATCAGGTATTCGTCGCCTCTCCACATGAGTTTTGCACCCTTTTGTCTGCCTCTTCCTCGTATCTCCGTTACGTTCATGCTCACCAGGTTTTCTTTTTCTAACGCGTTCTTCACTTCGTCCAGCTTCTCAGGTCTTATTATTGCCTCTATTTTTTTCATTTTTATCCCCCTTTTTCTCCTGTTTTTGGCTCGTTCTCTCTTTCAATAACCGCTTCGCTCATACGTATTATCCTCGTTGGTCTTGCTGGTTCCGTGTACACGAAATCAGGATACGTAACCACACCGTGCTCACTGATGTCGAGACCTGCAAGTTCCTCTTCTGGCGATACTCGTATCCCTAACGTATGCTTGAGTATGTAGAAGAGCAGGAAGCCCGTGCCGAAAGCCCATGCGAAGTTCACGACTACGCTTATGAGCTGACAACCGAAGAACCCTGCATTTCCATAGAACAGCCCGGTAATGAACGGCGCCGCAGTTGCGTAATTGCCGTAGGTCCCGTCTGCAAACAAGCCAAGTGCTAAAAGCCCCCAGGTTCCGTTGAGACCATGCACTGGTATTGCACCAACGACGTCATCCACACCTCTTCGCTCAAGGAACCAGTAGCCGTAACAGACGATGAAGCCTGCTACTATGCCTATAACCACGGAAGCCCACGGAGCCACCCAAGCACAAGCTGCTGTTATCGCAACCAGACCAGCAATAGCACCATTAACCGTCATTACCACGTCTGCTTTACCGAACTTCTTCCAGGTTATGAGCATCGCAGTCATGGCAGCCGCCGCAGCACATAAGTTTGTGTTCACTGCTATTACAGATATCCGCAGTTCATGAGCAGAAAGCGTGCTGCCCGGATTGAAGCCGAACCAGCCGAACCACAGGATGAAAGCACCAAGCACTGCAAACGTGATAGCGTGCCCCGGTATTGGTATTGGCTTTCCTTCTTTGGTGTACTTACCTATTCTCGGTCCCAGCAGCAAACAACCCGCGAGTGCGACATATCCGCCTACCGCATGTACGACACCCGAACCCGCGAAGTCAAGCGCACCGTATCCGCCTCCGAGAGAAGTCATGAAGTCCGCCGAGCTCAGCCAGCCGCCGCCCCAGAGCCAGTGCCCGTAGATTGGGTATATAAAAGCACAAATGACCACACTGTAGATGACGTAAACGCTGAACTTCGGTCGCTCCGCTATCGCACCGCTTACTATTGTCGCCGCAGTTGCACAGAAGACCAGCATGAAGAACCAGGTAAGACTGGTGCCGACATCGTATGCTTCGCCTGCTAAGAAGAAGCCATCCGTTCCCACGAGCAAATACGCGGAAGTGCCCATCATCAATGCAAAGCCAACGGCAAAGAAGGCAAGCGAACCCACTGAGTAGTCCACTAAATTCTTCATCAGCACGTTGGTAACGTTCTTCGCTCTTGAAAAGCCCGCTTCCAGCATTGCAAATCCCGGCTGCATGAACATCACCAGAAAACCACAGATCAACACCCAGACATAGTCCACTGGCGCCCCTGGATCCTCTTCAAGCGTCCTTGCCCCCGTCGGGTCTCCTGCCATTACTCCTGGTATCAGTGCCAGTATTATCACGAGCACGAACACAAGTACGGCAGTCAATTGTCTTCGTCCTATCGGTGTTTCCCTTTTCTTTTCATTTTTCACTTTTTCCATTTTTTTCACTTTTTATTTACCTCCTGTTCTGACATTGCTTAAAGACCCCTATTAGACTATTTGAGAACTCAGCACAAAAATTCATAAAAATTATGAAAAAAAGTTTGTAAACAATTGATTCGACAATTCACGGTAAATATCTGCTTTTTTCTCTGTCTCTTTTAGCATAACCGCAGCATCAAACCCCTCTTCGTTGAGCTCGCCAGCATAAACATCGACCCACACCGCCAGCATTTCTGGTGTAGTCTCAAGATGAAACTGAAGTCCATAGGCATTTTTAAATCTGAACGCCTGGCTGGAGCATAGTTCCGATTCTGCCAGTTTTATTGCCCCCTCTGGTATCTCGAAGGTATCTCCGTGCCATTCTAAGGCTGGAAATATCCGTCCGATTCCTTTAAGCAGCGGGTCTTCTACTCCTTCTTCCGTCAGATGGATTTCGAAATTCCCTATCTCCCTTGTGTGGTTTCTTCTGACCTTTGCACCAAGTGCCTTTGCCAGAAGCTGACCGCCCAGGCAGAAGCCGAGATAATGCCCGCCTTCGGTAGCGAAGTTCGTTATCGTTGTGTTGAGACGCTTTAAATAGGGGTAACGCTCCTCCTCGTATACGTTCATTGGACCGCCGAGCACGACCAAAGCATCGAAATCGTCTGGCAACTGCTCATCCTCATACATTTTGGCTATTTCGTACCCAATCCCCTTCTCGTGTAGAAAGTCCTCCAGGTATCCGGGACCCTCACATTCTACATGCTGGACTATCAGCACTTTCATAATCTCCCTCCTTCCTCTTACAATAGCAATCTATCGCACAATGCAGACAATCTTGAAACCGCTGAGAGCGATTA
>JAUWNY010000178.1 GCA_030612405.1 Candidatus Methanophagales archaeon
TTCGCCTTCTCGCAGCAGGCCGTTATCAACGAAAATGCACGTGAGTCTATCACCGATGGCTTTGTTGACGAGCAATGCAGTAGTGGAAGAGTCTATTCCACCACTGAGTCCACATATCACCCTTCCATCAGCACCTACCGCACTCTTTATCTCTTCTATCTTATCTCTAACAAATGATTCTATCGTCCAATTTCGCTCGCAGCCGCATATTTTATATAGAAAATTCCACAGAATTTTTTCGCCCTTATCCGTATGGTGAACCTCTGGGTGGAATTGAACGCCGTAGATATTGGAGATACGAAATGCCGCAACAGGTGAATTCATCGTATAGCCAATTATATCCGCACCATCAAACCGCTCTATCACGTCTCCATGCGACATCCACACGTTTATTGTGGGGCTCTGCCCCACGACCCCGCAAGCCCTGTAAGGGCTTATTCCTCCCTCACTTCCACGCTCAGTTAACCCGTCAAACAGGTCAGAATCTTCAAAGAGCAACTCTGTTCTTCCAAATTCGCTCTTCCTTCCTTCTCCTACCACTCCCCCTTTTACATACGCAATCAACTGTGCACCATAGCAAATCCCGAGAATGGGGATGTTCAAATCAACTATCTCGGAACTGCATTTTGGACTGTTAGGTTCGTGGACGCTAAAAGGACTACCGGAAAGGATAATCCCTTTAATCTTACCTTTTTCTCTCTCTATTCCTTTCTTAAGCTCCTCTAAGGGCATATCATACGGGAGGAGTTCCGTATAAACGCCTAATTCTCTACACCTTCTCACGATGAGATGGCTATATTGCCCCCCAAAATCAAGCACCACTACTTTGTCTTTTTCCTTCTCTGCTTCCCTCTTTTCTATTATGCTATTTCTGTCTGGCATCGCATGATCTTTTTCGTTGTATTTAATAAATAATAATTTCCGTTAATCTTTATAATTAATCGCAATTAGATTTATAAACGAATAGCAGACAGCGAAGTATTGATTGAGGAGGTAAGAAGGAAAAAAATGTTCGAGCCGGAGAAATTTATAGAAAAACAGGTAGATGCGGTAAGAGAAAGGATAGGAGATGGGAAGGCAGTCATAGCGGTTTCAGGTGGGGTTGATTCTACCGTTTGTGCGGTGCTCACGCATCGTGCGGCAAGAGACCGATTGGTAGCGGCTTTCATTGACGATGGATTAATGCGCGAGGGCGAAGCAGAGCAAGTGATGAACTTTTTCAAAGCGAGGAATATGAATGCAAGGCTGGTGGATGCCGCAGATGAGTTTTTTGATGCCTTAAAAGGAATCGTTGATCCAGAGGAAAAGAGAAAAGCGTTTAGAAACACGTTCTATTCGGTGCTCGGAAGGGTTGTGCGAGAGGAGAATGCCAATTGTTTAGTGCAGGGGACAATAGCAGCAGACGTTGCTGAAACGGTGAAAGGAATCAAGACACAGCACAACATTCTTGAACAGATAGGTATTGACCCGGGAAGCTATGGACTAACGATTGTTGAGCCTCTGAGGGAGATATACAAACCAGAGGTAAGAGAAGTTGCCAGGAGTTTGGGTTTGCCTGCAGAGTTTTCGGAACGCCCACCTTTCCCCGGTCCCGGGCTTGCTACGAGGGTACTTGGTGAAGTGACGCCGGAACGTGTAGAGATAGAAAGAAGAGCTACGAAGATAGTAGAAGAGGAAACTGCTGATGTCGAGTCATTCCAGAGCATGGCGGTTTTGATGAACGACCGGGCTACCGGGATAAGAGAAGGTAAAAGAGCGTTTGGCTACATAATCGTCGTTAGACTGGTCGAAAGCAAGGATGCCATTACTGCGGAGGCGGTTAATGTTCCCTGGGTGGTCTTAAAGAGGATAGATAAGAGGATTACAAGTGAAATCCCGGAAGTTGTGCACGTGGTTTACTCGCTAACGGATAAGCCACCGGCAACGATAGAATTCCAATAGGATAGCAACCACAAGATTACACAGATTCTCACAAGATGTATAAATGGAGAAAAAACAAAAAAAGGAGGATGTAAAAAGATGACAAAAAGAATTATTCCCTGCCTTGATACAACGTTCGATGAGCAGGGTAAGGCAGTGGTTGTTAAGGGAATAGAATTTGAGAAGCTCAAGTATGCGGGCGACCCGGTTGAACTAGCAAAGCGATACGATGCACAGGGAGCGGATGAACTCGTTTTCCTTGATATTTCCGCTTCCGTCGAGAGAAGGGACACGATGGTCTCAATGGTAGAGAAGATAGCCGAGCAAGTATCCATTCCTTTATGTGTGGGTGGCGGGATAAAGAGCATAGAAGATTTTGAAAAGGTGTTTGATGCAGGCGCTGATAAAGTAGGCGTAAACACAGCAGCAGTTAAGAATCCAGAGTTGATAAAAGAAGCAGCTGAGAAGTTTGGAAATCGTATCGTGGTTGCAATTGACTGCAAGCGGAAGTTTGAGGATATGGAGGATAAAACATTGGTGCAATTAGAAGACGGAAAAAGTGCCTGGTACGATGTCGTAATCTACGGAGGGCGCGAGTACACCGGAATTGATGCGATAAAGTGGGCGAAGCAGGTGCAGGCGCTTGGAGCTGCGGAGATATTGCTGACTTCAAAAGATAGAGACGGGACAACGAAGGGGTATGACATACCCATAACAAAAGCAATTGCTGAAGCTGTGGACATTCCTGTAATTGCTTCCGGTGGTGTCGGGACTTTAGAGCACATTTACGAGGGGTTTGTTAATGGCGCGGAGGCAGGCCTGGCGGCGAGTATTTTCCACTACGGGACGTATACGGTTGGACAGATAAAGGATTATCTGAGGGAGAAGGGGATTTCGATATGATTCAACCTTTTTAAAAGCGAAAAAGGATATTAACCACGAGATTACACAGATTTTCACAGGGGCACAACAACAGGGATTTAGTTTTAGGACATAGTAATATCCGAAAAAGTTGAATATTAGGACACTATACTATAATTATGGAAATCATAGATTTTAACCCGTGGCGGTGATGAAAGAAGCATAGAGACAGACGGAGTTAGAATAGAAATAGTGCCGGTAAGTAGATTTTTATCTGTGCAAAAAAATAATGATTATTTAATACAGAGGTAAAAGACAATGATAAAAGAATGGAGGGATTTTATCAAATCGGATCCAGGGGTGATGATGGGCAAGCCAGTGATTACAGGCACGAGGGTCACAGTGGAATTAATATTGGAAAAGCTTGCAGCAGGTGAAACTGTTGAGCAAATACTCGATGAGCATCCTCGTCTGACAAAGGAGGGGGTTTATGCCGCACTTGCTTTTGCATCCGAGGCGTTGCGGGCAGATGTGGTTTACCCTACTAAAGTTGAGAAGACAGGAGCGAAAACAAGTGAAGGGCACTGTCGAATTTTCTACTGAGATTGCTATATCCTTAAAATTCACCGCAGAGCACACGGAGAACTCAAAGGCACCAGAAAACCTGAGCAATGATTGGAACAGTTCTAAAACTCTGCGTAATCGGTGCAAGCCAGTATTTCTTACGCTTTTTCAGGAACTCAAATACAAGGCGATGTTAACTAAATGCTTCTCAGAATGGAGAAATATTCTTCCCTTGTCATCCCAACTGTTTTCATATTGTTTCGTATGACCGTTACAGGGATTTCATCATATTTGGGGATGACTACGGCTCTTTTCGCATTTTCGTGGTGAAATATCAAATGATCCCCTCTCTGTCTAACGAAGACACAGCCGTATTTCTCGAAGATTTTTACCTGTGTTCGCCAATTCGTGGGCTTTATTTTCATCACAAGGCACCAA